>JAHQVK010000082.1 GCA_019634385.1 Myxococcales bacterium
AGTTATCCTCCGATTGCCGCGATGAACCATGACCGTTACCGGCTATCCTTGGTTAGTCTCGCTTGCAGCACACCCTAGCAGCCGGTTATTCTACAGCAGATATCACTTGGGTTGAACCCAAGTTCCTGCTTCTACGCGGCGCTGTGCCCCGCTGCGCGACCACTTGTTGATTCTTACCGAATCAATTCAAGGGGGCTTTGCTGTACATTGGAAATCCTACCTCGCACTATATACTTGCTGGGACAAATCAACTGGCGGCCAAAAGCCATAAGAACCGGCGAAGGGCGTCGACGCCAAATCATTCGGTGGTAGGAAGTTCAACTCCCGTTTCCGGCAAACTGGAGCTCATACAACTGATGGTAAAGTCCCTTCATACCGAGCAGCTCCTGGTGACTACCCTGCTCCGCCACACACCCATTCGAAAGGACAACAATGCGATCCACTCGTTCAATAGTAGAAAGCCGGTGGGCAATGATGAGCGCAGTGCGTTCTCTAAGTAGGGCCCGCAAACCATCTTGAATCAGAGCCTCAGTCTCGGGATCCACCGAAGACGTGGCCTCATCAAGAATAAGAATTTCCGGATCACGAGCCAAAGCTCGAGCAAAGGCCACCAACTGGCGCTCTCCCACCGACAACCGGCTCCCTCTCTCTCCAACCACTGTGTCCCACCCTAGAGGGAGTCTCTCGATGACCTCCAGAGTACGCGTTCGACGGGCAGCATCCAACAACCGCGTCTCGGTCGGTTCATCTACGCCGTAAGCAATATTATCGCGGATGGTCCCATTGAATAGATATGGATCTTGTAGCACTACCGCAAGTCGTGCTCTTAGGGTACTTAGCGGCAAAGTGCGAGCATCTTGCCCATTAAAAAGGACCCGACCTTGGGTGGGTTCATAGAACCTGCAAATGAGTTTAACTAAAGTTGATTTGCCGGCACCCGTAGGTCCGACGACAGCAACTTGTTCCCCTTTTCGAACCGAAACATCTATTCCTTTGAGTACTCGAGGCCCGGTTGGCCCATCATAAGAAAAGTGAAGATCATTCAACCGCAGCACGTCACCCACATCCACGGCACTCTTCGAATCTCTATCATCCGGCGCCAATTTCTGTATCGATGGCCGCTGATCGAGCAAATCCACACATCTTTCGGCGGAAGCCATTGCCGATTGGATCATCGTATACTTTGTACTTAGCTCGGTTATCGGTGCAAAAAAGCGTCGAAGATACTCGACAAAAGCCACAAATACCCCAACTTCAATACCCTTTCGTTCAAACAGTCCGAAACTAAAGGCAATCAGACCAGCGGTAGCAACCGTCCCCAAAGCTTCTACAACCGCATAGGTACCCGCGTCATAACGAATAGCTCGAAAATTCGCATCTCGGTACGCAGTGTTAGCTTCCAGAAACTCCTGATTCATCATCCCTTCTTGCTCAAACACCTGGACAATGCGAATACCTGAGATAGATTCCGCCAAAAAGGCATTAAGATGAGAAAGATGAGATCTCACTTCACGGAAAGCCTCCCGGGCACGCACTCGCACAAAATGAATAAATATTGTCAAGACCGGTAGAACAGCAAACGACGCTATAGTAAGCCGCCAGTCTAAGTATAGCATCATCATGACAATACCGCTGATTAGTACAATATCGCCTATAATGCTGATTGCACCGGTAGAGAAGGTCTCTTGTAGCGCATCTACGTCGTTGGTCACTCGGGTCATGAGTCGACCTACCGGATTCTTTTCGATATACCCCAAGTCGACCTCTTGAAGCTTCCTAAATAAAGTCACACGAAGGTCACGGCTGACACGTTGCCCTAGGGTCTGAGTCACGACCGTCTGAATAAGTTTGGCAACAAACTCTGCAACCATAGCAAGAACCAGCGCTAATACAACCCAATAGAACCCATCCAAGTTCTTGGGCACAAAATGCTGATCCACCGCTACTTTTACCAAGTACGGTTGAGCCAAATGAAGAAACGCCACCAGAGGATAACTCGCCAATGCAAGTGTTAATAATCTCCGATGGGGATGGAAAAAGGGAGCCAACTTCCGAATTAGTTTAAGATCCAGTGCTTTGCCAAATCGTACTTCTTCCGATATGGCTTTTCGACGGGCTTTTGTAAGCAAACCCTTCTTCTCTGTGCGATCATTCATCCTTGCCCCGCCCTTCATGCCTGACTGCCTTCTAGAACTCCTTCGGATGAACTTTGAGCCATCGAGTCCCGAATTCGTTGACGCCGATGCATATCCGCATATATGCCCCCACGAGCAATGAGTTCACTCTCTGTGCCCTGCTCCACCAAACGCCCTTGCTCCAACACCAGCACCCGATCAGCATACTGAGCACAAGCCAAACGATGGGTTGCCATCACCACTGTCTGCTGTCGAAAACCATCACTCGAAGACCGTGAGCCTAAAAGAGTGTTGAGAATACGGGTTTCTGTCTCGGAATCGACAGCCGATAATGTATCGTCAAGAACCAATATATCTCGCTCCGGCAACAGAGCCCTAGCAAGCGTGGTTCGCTGCCGTTGACCACCGGATAATGTCACCCCTCGCTCACCTATGACCGTGCGAACACCCTCGGGAAAGACATCTTCATTAACATCAAAAGATGCCTTCGTAAGTGCCAAATTTACCTTTTCTAAAGGGGCTGATGGTTGACCAAAACGGACATTTTCTTCCAAGCTTCGGGAGAATAGAAAGGCATCCTGAGGGGCATAAGCCACTCGGGAGCGTACCACGCTCACGGGCATGGTTGTTACATCCCGACCATCAAAAAAGACAACCCCTTCTGGCACTGACAACAGCCGGGTAATGACCTCCAGCAGCGTGCTTTTTCCAGAGCCAGTACGTCCGGTCACCACAACCAATTCTCCTCGTCTTATTGTAAGATTGATATCCTGTAGAGCTGGGGGACTGTCTTCGGAGTGGCAAAACGTCAAATTCCGAATTTCCCAATGAACGTCGTGCTGATGAGTAGTCTGCGATACCGTGGTTGGTACCGCTTCATCTCTTGGTGGTGATACTCTCTGACTTCCATGGCTATAACTCGCGGTCGGAGCGGTTCCATTGTAATGGAGACTAGGTTCCGCCCGAAAAATATCATTCACTCGTTCCATTGCCGCTTTACTCCGCTGCAGCAGGGAAATAATCCATCCAAGCGCAATGGTTGGCCAGGTGAGAGCCCCAAAATAGGCGTTGAACTCAACAAATCCTCCCACCGTCATCGCGCCACTTTGAATACGCATACCAGACAGACCAATGACAATCACACTACCCAACCCAGCAACTAAGCCCATTGCTGGAAACAAAAAACCCTGAATTCGAGCCAAATTTATACTTACAGACAGATAGTCATCGGTGAGTTCCTTAAAACGCTCCTCTTCCTGAACCTCTTGGCCGTAGGCTCGTACCGTCATTACCCCTGAAAGATTTTCCTGCACTCTGGCCGACATTTTGCCAAGTCGCTCTTGAGCTTCAGCACCGAGCGGATAGATTCGCCGAGAAAAAACCCGGCCTGCAAAAAGAAAAAGCGGAAGGGTACTAAGAGCTGAAACCGTCAACAACCAGTCGGTATAAAAAAGGATTGGCAGTACAACAGCATATACTAAGATAGTATTAGTAAGGTTTAGTATCCCAACCCCAAGAAGAAGTCTTACCTGCGTGAGATCACTTACCATTCTGCTCATAACCTGCCCCTGCGGCATGTTATGGTAAAAATCTTGCCCCTGCAGCAAAATATGTCGAAAAAGGTCCTGCCGCAGTGCAAATTCCACCCTCCGGCCAGCACTAAAAATCAAAACCCGGGAAATCACACGAGTAACAGCAGCAAGAATGGCAGCCCCAACCATCCACCACGCGGCATCTATGGCTGATTGGACATTGTGAGTCAAAATTGCATCAGTGGCCCAATTCAGAAGCCGAGGGACAGTCAACGCAAAGACTTGAGTGAGAACGAGACAGGCAAGACCAACCGCAAACTCGTAACCAAATTGCTGGAAATAGTCGACCAATCGACGGGGCCCCGCTTGCGGGACCTCGGATAGAAGTCCCCCTGAAGGTTTGGGTGGCATGTTGAGCACTGGGGACATCTATCATAGCGCGGGTGCCACCCACGATAAAAACGGGGCCTAAGCTCAACGACTGAGCCCAGTCGCTTCGGCCACCGATCGATGCTGAATCGCCCCATTAGCAACATTAAGCCCTTTCCTAAAGAGGGGATCTTCTTCGAGGGCTCGTTCCCAACCCTGATTTGCCAATCGCAAAATATACGGCAAGGTCACATTGTTAAGCGCCTGAGTAGAGGTTCGGGCCACCGCTCCCGGCATATTTGTCACACAGTAATGTACTATACCTTCTTCGATAAAAGTCGGATCATCATGAGATGTGGGACGACTCGTAGCAAAACAGCCCCCCTGATCAATAGAAACATCCACCAATGCCGCCCCCTGGGACATCTGTCGAAGAAGTTCTCGATCAATAAGCTTTGGGGCCGCCCCTCCCGGAATAAGGACGGCACCTACCACAAGATCCGCAGAGCAGACCGCCGATTTCACCGCTTCCTGTGAAGCTATCAGCAGCTCAATACGACCGGAAAACATCGTAGCCAACTCCCGCAGGCGTTCTATCGAACGGTCGATAACTGTCACCTGAGCCTGCAGTCCCACCGCCATGTAGGCAGCATTCGCGCCAGCCACCCCTCCACCTAGAATCACCACTCGGCCGGGCGGCACTCCAGGGACACCCCCCAGTAGAGTACCCCGCCCTCCGCTCGCTTTCTGTAGCGCCATGGCCCCTACTTGTATCGACATTCGACCCGCCACCTCACTCATGGGCGTAAGTAAGGGCAAACGCCCCTGAGCGTCCTCCACCGTTTCATAGGCAATCGCGGTTGTACCCTGGCGCATAAGCGCTCTAGCCACCGGCTTAGCAGCGGCCAAGTGTAAGTAGGTAAACAGTGCTTGGCGGACCCCAAGCCGGTCACACTCACTCAGAGACGGCTCTTTTACCTTTACTACCAAGTCCGCAGAAAACGCTTCTGAGACAGAAACCATCGAAGCCCCCGCCGCTTCGTATTGCTCATCAGTGTAACCGATCGCTCCACCTGCGGTCTTTTCCACCGCTACATCGTGTCCGTGACGAGTCAGCTCCCTCACACTCGAGGGAGTCAAACCAACCCGGTATTCATGAGTTTTTGTTTCCTTTGGAACCCCTATACGCATCACTTGTCCTCCAGATAAGGTTACGCCCCGAGGTCTGGGAGAACTTTGCTTTTTGGGGTCACAAACTGATTTCGCTTGCAAGAAGCCTTAACTAAACAGTCCCTCTAAGCAAGATAATGGCGTTTGATGCGACTGACCAAGCGATCCTTCACGAGCTACAGACTAATGGGAAGGTAAGCAACACAGCCCTGGCAGCCAAAGTTCATCTGTCCGAATCCGCCTGTTTGCGACGGGTTCAGCGACTAGAGAAAAGTGGTCTTATCCAAGGCTACGCAGCCTTGGTTAGTCAGTCAGCAGTGGGTTTCCCTGACAATGTATTCGTACGAATTACCCTCCACAGCCAGCAGCAACAGGATCTCGCCGCTTTTGAGGCAGAAGCCCTCAACATCCCGGAAGTGATGGAATGTTACCTCATGACCGGTGACGCAGACTATCTCTTGCGGGTCATCGTAGGCGATGCTCGAGACTACGAACGCATTCACAGTCTACATCTCACGAGGCTCCCTGGGGTTGCGCGGGTACAATCGAGCTTTGCCCTGCGCACGGTCATCAAGCGAAGTGAGATTCCGGTTCACTTCCCGAACGGACCTGGATCTGGTTGAACTTCATGTGCCCATCGGTGATCGAGGATACGGCAGAAATCACTTGGGCTGAACCCAAGTTCCTGCTTCTACGTCGGGCTATGCCCCGATGCGCGACCACTTGTTGATTCTTACCGAATCAATTAGAGGGGGCTTTGCTGTAAGGCATTGACGGTTCTCCTGTAGAAGGTCAGACGTCATCGATAATGAAAGTTCAGGTCCGGCTGTTTGCCATTTGTCGAGAGCGAACAGGGAAAGACAATGTAGAACTATCGTTTACCCAAAATGTCGTGACCGTGGGGGAGCTTCTCGATGCACTGGTGCGACAAGAACCTGCGCTTCGTGATCTACGCTCCGCGGTTCGGGTTGCGGTCAATCAGACATTCGCACATCACCAAACGCCGGTGCAGGACGGGGATGAGCTGGCTCTGATTCCCCCAGTTTCGGGAGGCACCGGAGTGATACTCGCCGAGGTTCGAACCACCGAGATCTTTGCACAAGAAGCGGAGGATGCGGTTCGAGGCCCTCATATTGGTGCGATTTCGACCTTCACAGGCACGGTACGTGACCACACCGGTCCCTTTGAGGTTACCGCTTTGGAATACGAAGCCTACACGGAAATGGCCGAAAAAATGCTAAGGGCCATCGGCGGTGAGGTCTGCGAGCGCCATCCCCGAGCAAACGTCGCCATCCTCCACCGGATTGGGCTGCTCTCCTTAGGAGAGACCACGGTGATCATCTCCGTCGGCTCGCCCCACCGCGCGGAGGCTTTTGATGGTTGTAGACATATTATCGAGCGCCTCAAGCAAGATGCTCCGATCTGGAAAAAGGAACGGCGAGGTGACGGTTCCCACTGGGTAGGGATGGGTTCATGAGCGAGCGGCGGGAGCCACCATCGATGGGGATCGCTACCATCCAAACCATCGACCCTACCAAAGCGTGGGGGGAGGGTACCACGCCCCAGGGAGCTGCCGTGCGATTACCAGGAACTCTCCCTTCCGAAATTGTTAGCTTTCGGCAAACGCATCTTGCTCGAGATGGAACGGTCTATGGCCAACTAGAAGAAGTACAAACCCCTTCACAGGATAGAATTCCGGTGATCTGCCCTAAGTTTCTGCTCTGCGGAGGATGTGACTATCTGCACGCAACACCGGAAGCCGAACTCCGCTGGAAACGGACTCGGGTCGCGGAAGCCCTCCAGCTCCCCCTAGTCTCCGTGGAGCCTGTGGTCCCATCACCTCAACCCCTTTATTACCGTGCGGTGGCCAAGTGGGTGGTGGGAGCTCAGGGCGAACTAGGTTCTTATCGTCCACGCAGTCACGAGGTGGTCGACATGAAGGGTTGCCACATTCACGCCCCCGTCCTCGAACGAGTCGGTGACAATCTACGACAAGCCATAGTTGATGGTTTATCGTTTGGTGGTGCCCGCTACATAGTGCTTCGGGCTGCCCTCCCTCGCGAGATCATCCACGCGACAGTGGTCGTCTATGAACCGAATTGTCCGGCAGCAACCACAGTAAGCCAGCATCTTGCTGGCCTACCCGAGGTGGCTGAGGTGTGGTGTCACACCAACCAGCTCAAAACCAACGCTATTTTCTCAGCAAACGGTGCCACGCGGTGCATATACCGAAGTCAATCAGCGGTCAGTCTCGTCGGCCCCACCGAGCAGTATCTAGCCACCGGCGCATTCGCTCAGATCAACCCTAGTGCAGCCGCTCGTCTTTACGACCGGGTAGCGAAGCTCGCCCATTGTAAAGGACAAGCGGTCCTTGATTTGTATGCCGGATCTGGGGGTATTAGCCTGACCCTTGCCCAGGCAGGGGCCTCCTTTGTTTTGGGCATTGAACGCACCCCCACCGCCGTTGCTGCCGCCCGGCGAGCCGCACAATCCTGCAAGGATCGAGTCCAGTTTATAGTACAATCCGTGGAAGAGCTTGGAACACTTCTCAAATGCTCATCTATTGGTACTTTTCCAATATGGGTGGTCAATCCTCCGAGGAAAGGACTGAGCCCTAAGATCATTCACACACTCATCAACTATCAACCAAACCGAATCATCTATGTCAGCTGTCAACCCGATACTCTTGCTCGAGATGTTGATCTCCTAAAAGAGACATACACCCTCTCCAGCGTACAGCCGGTGGATATGTTTCCCCGAACACGCCACGTAGAAACCGTCGCCTGCCTGGAGCTTAGGGCGTGTCTTTAACCTCCGGACCGCGTTCTGACTCAGCCCGGTACATCCCTCCCTCCAGGGCCGACCCCTCACACACGGCTACGGCATCATCTCCAGCAGCCGGAGTTTAAAGACACGCCCTAGCTAGTTGATCCAGTTCGGACAAAGGTCTCGAGATTCTGCCGCCAATTTCGATCCCGCAATTTATTCATCATATTCCATTTCAACCGTCCGATTGCTCAATTATGGAATAAACATGTCGGTCCCACCGATACCGCACGCAATTTTGCGTATGGCAGCGACCACAACAAGCAAGCACTTGTAACTACAAACTCTTTATTGAAGGGTATGTCATCAGCAGGTATAGATTGGAGCTTTCTCATGGACGCCACTGCTAATTACATAGGGTACATTATGGGTATTCATTTCACACCCGGCGCTACGACGATATGCGTCCAGACACAGGAGACATCATTCACGTGCTTAGCATCTCCTCGTTTGGTCCAGCAGGCACTGCTTCTGCGTGATGGCCTGATACAGGCACGAATATTGTCAGGCCCCCCACTCGAACTCATCGAAATCAGCCAAGCAGGGTCCGTCGCGCGCCCTATCGAAACGCCGATGATCCTCCCTCGCTCAGTCAGCGAGATCCCCACTATCGATCTTGGTTAATCTGCAGAAGCCTCAAACTCGAACCGAATACCCAGGTGATCGGACGGTGGACAACGGATTCCGGGCACCCTGGTTGTCCCTAGCATATACATAGCCTTCACCTGCAGAGTCGGGTGTAGCCAGACTCTGTCAAAACGAGCCTTTCGACCGCGGAACCCTAGCGCTGGCCACGTGGACTCACCCCATTTCGGTTGTCCCAAAGCTTCCCATGCATCGGTCACCGGGCTCGCCTGAACCAGTGACCATTCGTGAGAGCGAAGATTGGTATCCCCCGCAAATAGGGCAGGTTTATGGCTAGCCATCATTCGGGACAACACCGCCTGAGCTTGGGTCATGCGAACCTCTGACGCTCGTTGCTCCGCCCCCGAGTCGAAGTGGGCCTGCATCACTCGTAACCGGAAAGAACCCTGCTCAATTTCTAGAACATGCAACTCTCGTCCATACATCGTGAACGGTAAGCTTTCGGTGGTAGCCGTAACCACGGTGGCTGAGGCACCGATAGCTGTCAGCTCAAAATACGAGCGGTCCGGGGGTTCGTCCGGATAAAACCGAAAGCCCGCCCGCCCTAAGTGAGTCCTAAAGATGGGCCACGTGCGCTGTGTGACCTCCTGAAGTAACACCACCGTCGGAGGAGGCTTGGGTTTTGTCCCCGAGACAAGCGATTCCACCGAACATCCAAGTACAATTTCTTGAGCAGCGGCCTCGGACCGCATAGAGATATGTTCTTCGTTCAAGCCTTGAACATTCCACGTAACACCAAACATACTCACGAGCCGCAACCGAGCTTCCCTTCCGCGCCACCGGCCGCCTCCGCTCCGACCATACACATCCTGCATGCATTCGAGATACAAGAAGCTGATCCGCGCATTTACCCCTTTATAGCCCCAGAGTTACACCGACTACGACTGCGTTTCCCTCGTTTCATACTCAACCACTTCTCAAAATTTGCTAGCCGCTTCGATCCGGAATTTACCCAAGATATCCTCAGCCCAAGAGGAATATATCCCACGTTTCCTTGCTTTAGCTACAACAACGAAAGCCACACTAAGGGCTGTTACCCATGCTCCATGACTCCCACTGATTGGGGTTTGCTTCAGAAGGGGGTAGAGTGACCGTAATGTACGGCTTCTATCTGCTGTGCCTGCTCTCAGTGCTGGCTTTACCCAGCATGATCGTGTGGTACGCCGGATTGGAGCTTCTGGCACCCTTGTTTTGGCGCCTGAAATTGTTAGGCAAGGCATCCAGCCCTGCTCGACGCCTGCTAACAGCACCCGACGAGAGCAATGCTCACATAGATCGCCCTGTCACGGAAACCCAGCTGCTGATCAATGAGATCACAGCAACAAAGCAAGGCTGGTTTACGCGGGACTACTCGATGACTCGGGACCCTTTTGACATTCATGTCCGCACGCAAGTTCGGGCGGTGGATGAGTCGGGAGCGGGGGTCGGCATCCCTTATACCTTGGAGGAGATCTCCAGAACTCATTCGGTGGTTGCCATGTGGATAATCATTCCCCTTCGCGGCCTTATCCCACCCGGTCTGACTTTCCACTTAGAAGCATCTTTCGAAGAGCGAGCCCTTGGTGACGAACGGCTCATCGCAGCGCTAATGAACGGTCGTACCCGAAACCTCATGGGTCATGGTGATCGCTTGTACCTATCCGACGAATGTCTCACCCTGGAAGCCCCATTCCTCCTGCGCGAACGTCAGCCAATGCCTGTCATCGAGGGTTTACTCGAGGTAGCTCACCGACTCAGTCGAGTAGCTACTTCTGCGCATACCCCACCGGACGTCGCCAGCTTGCTGATTGAGAACCTTTCTGACGATCAGTCGGAGTTGGTTCGAGCGAAGGCTGCAGACTTGCTACTCTCACGGTACAAAGATCACCGCTCCGCTGCTTCGGTAGCCCTGAAGGATCCGGCGCCAGCGGTGCGCTTTGCCGCGGCCCGACACATGTCGGAAGAAGGCTTCCCCATCATCGAGGCTATTATCTTCGAACCCACCGGTGGCGATCTCAATAGCGAAGGCTTACGGCAGCGGGCTCTGCGGTTCATGATTCGCGAATACACCACCGAACGGATCCTCCCTATTCTCGAGCGCGTTATTCGTGAGGGCTCCGACGGCCTTCGGCAAATCTCGATCCGTCATGTAGGTAAACTACGTCATCAGCCCGCGATCGCTTGGCTAACCCCTCTCCCTCGCAGCCGAGATACGGAGACTATCACCGCTGGATGTGAAGCTTTAGCCCAAATACCTAACCCCAGCGCAGAAGCTCTACTCATCGAACTGCTTAACCGACCCGAACCTAGTATTATTCGAGCCGCCATTGATGCCATCGCCCAGATCGGCACCATGAGTTCATCCAGCGCATTGAGTCACCTAGCCTCCCACGGATCCACCCGAATTATCCGGACGGCCGCGGCTACCACCCTGCAGCTGGTACGCACCCGAGACCTTCCTGAAGGAGCTGGACAACTATCTTTGATCGATGGCCATGGGTCCGGGGCACTCTCGATCATTGCGAACAAGCCCTCAGGTTGAAACCCAGCCACCAGTAGAGGTTCTCAAACCGGCCACACTTTCGTCTCCTCTTGCCCGTGCAGCCTATCGTTTCCCAGCCGCCATATACAGCAAAGACCGCTTGAATTGATTCTTTAAGAATCAATTCAAGGTCGCGCAGCAGGGCATAGCCCCGCGTAGAAGCTGGAACTTGGGTTCAACCCAAGTGGTTTCTGCAGTATATGGGCGGGGCTGCGTTCTCCCCGCAAGAAACACCCAGGTCCAAGCTATACGAGAATTTCTGTAGTTTTTACCGATTCAGGACACTAGGTTCCCAGTCTCGTGAGCGGGTTTCATCGTATTTTCATTGCTAACCGCGGAGAGGTCGCAACCCGCATCGCACGCACCTGCGATCGCATGGGTATCACTCCAGTATTTGGCATCTCGGAAGCCGACCTCGCCGCCCCCTATCTTACAGGCAGAGAGTATGTCGTCGTCGGGCCATCTCGGGCTAGTGACAGTTATCTTGCCCCTCAACGGCTGGTTCAGGCGGCCAAACAAACCGCCTGCTCCGCCCTCCATCCCGGATGGGGGTTCCTGTCCGAGCGCCCCCAGTTTGCTGCGTTGTGCGAAGCTCACGGCGTAAGCTTTATTGGTCCACCTCCTCACATCATGCACCTCATGGGGCAAAAAACGCCGGCCAAGGGCCGTATGGCGGAGGCTGGACTTCACCTCATTCCCGGTTCAGAAGGCATAGTTGAAAGTCCCCAAGAAGCCCTGGCGGTCGCAGAACACATTGGCTATCCGGTCCTAATCAAAGCCGAATCAGGTGGGGGTGGTCGCGGTATGCGCATCGCACGCAGTCATGAAGCCCTCTTAGCGGCCATGAATGAAGCCCAAGCTGAAGCCTCTGCCGCATTTGGTGATCCTCGGATCTATCTAGAGAAGCTTATCGAGAACGGACGGCATGTGGAGGTACAAATCCTCTCCGACAAATACGGAAACGCAGTTCATCTCGGCGCTCGTGACTGCAGTATCCAGCGCAATCATCAAAAGCTCATCGAAGAGTCCCCGGCAACCATCGTACCCAGTGCAGAGATGGAAGCTACGCTGACCAGTGCCACTCAAGCAGCCATTAACCTAGGATATGTGGGGGCCGGCACCATGGAGTTTCTCCTAGATCATGATGGCACCCTAAAGTTCATGGAAATGAACACCCGGCTTCAAGTCGAGCACACCGTGAGTGAGATGCTCACCGGGCTTGATATTGTGGAAGAGCAAATCCGTATTGCGGCCGGACAGCCCCTCCGCATCCACGCTGACCATCTGACGTGGGATGGACATGCAATAGAATGCAGAATCAACGCAGAAGATCCATTCAACAACTTTCGTCCGTCTCCTGGAGTCATTACCCAGTTTACGCCCCCGAGTGGTGAAGGGATTCGGGTGGATACCCACGTCGCAACCAACTACGAAGTCCCGCCGTACTACGACAGCCTTATTGCCAAATTGATCGTCAGAGCCCCCACGCGAAATCAAGCGATCAACCGGATGATCGAAGCTCTCGAACAGTGTACAATAGAAGGAGTCATCACCACCATCCCCCTACATCTTGCCGTTCTGCGCTCGGAAACATTCCGTAATAATCAACAACACAGCGGTGTAATACCAGGCTTTCCTCCAACATCCTAAGGAGTTCTCATTTTATGGCTCATGTCCCCTTGATCCCCATTGGCCATCCACGCGAACACTCGCTGGATGATATGTCTTTTTCTAGAGAAAAAGCAGCTCTAGCCCCTCTGGAGGCACGTATTAATGATGCCCGAAAATCTATTCATCATGGTTGGGGAACCAAATACATTAACCGAGTTCATGAGAAAGCCAAGCTGACCGCTCGCGAACGCATAACACAACTCATGGATCCTGATACCGAACCATTCGAGTTCGGTACATTCGTTAATCATGGTGAGACCTTTGGAAAGCTTCAAGCCCCTGGTGCTGGCGTTATCACCGCTCTCATTAGGATTGAATTTCGATGGTGCGTGGTCATCGCCAACGATAACACCGTAGCCTCAGGTGCCTGGTGGCCCAAAACTCCGGAAAAAATCCAGCGAGCGCAGCAAGTAGCCCGCCGCCTTCATCTCCCGTGTATCTATCTTGTAGATTGCTCCGGCCTATACCTACCCGAACAGTCTAAAACATTTTCCGGAGCCACCGGAGCTGGTCATATATTCAAAATGAACAGCTTGCTTTCCGCCGAGGGCATACCTCAACTTGCAGGGGTTTTCGGGGATTGTATAGCAGGTGGTGGATACATGCCGATTATTTCCGATCGGGTATATATGACCGAGCAAGCATATATGGTTATCGCTGGTGCCGCACTGATCAAAGGGGCAAAGAGTCAAAAACTTACGAGCTTAGATATAGGAGGTCCTGAGGTCCATGTACATGCATCCGGATGTGCAGACGTCCGTGTCCCCGATGATAAGACCCTCATCAACAACCTTCGGAGGGACGTTCAACGCCTTCCTTCTTCCGCTGCTGACTACTACCGAGGTAGTTCTGGAAGCATGGCCCCCATATTCCCTCCCAGGGAGATCGCTGGACTCATTCCGGTGGATCACCGCCAAGTCTATGAGGCGGAGGAAATACTCGCCCGCTTAGTAGACCAAAGCTTATTCTGGGAGCTCCTTCCTGAGGTCGGAAAAGAGATGATCGTTGGCGTAGGACGAGTAGGCGGTCTATATACCGGTTTTGTCATGAACCGGCAGGGTCTCATAGCTGACCCCAATAGCCCCAATCTACCCCGTCCGGGCGGTATTCTATATCGTGAGGGAATCGCCAAAGTATCCGCTTTTGTTCGCGCATGTGATTCCGATGGCATCCCCATCATGTGGCTACAGGATATTTCCGGCTTCGACATAGGGTTAGAGGCTGAAGCCCAAGGACTACTAGCATACGGGAGCAATCTTATCTATTCGAACAGCACCCACCATACCCCATTCTTTACCTGTCTGTTACGCAAGGCTTCGGGTGCTGGCTATTACGCCATGAATGGACGCCCGTATGACCCCATTCTCCAGTTGTCCACCGCACTCTCCCGACTCTCTGTAATGGAAGGACGTACGTTGGCCATTGCCTCGTACAACACAAAGCTTAACGACAACTTCGAAATCATGACCGAGAACCCTATCGAACGAGCCGAAATTGAGCAGCAAATGCAGACAGTGGAAAAACGCATCGATGCGGATATGGATCCGCTGGTGGCAGCAAGTCAGATGGATACCGACGAAATTATTAATCTAAGCGACTTACGCCGCTGGATAGAAGTATTGGTCGAAGCGAGTTATCAATCCATCAGCAGCCATCGCCGGAGCAAAAATCCTCGCATCTGGTCATTGCACGACCTCCACACCTTGACGAGGATACAGCCATGAACCGGACCTTAACCGTGCCGGCCAAACACACCCAAAACGGAGTGCTTTTACAAGCACCTGCAGTCGGTATCTGGCACCATCGTTGTCACAACGGTCAAATCCTGCAACCTGGTGATGCGCTGGGTTATCTCAACGTCCTTGGTCATCAATACCCAATCTTTGTACCTCCCGATATTACCGGTCGTATCATCGACTACAAAGGCGCTTCTCCTGCTCAAACCATGGTAGCCGTCTCCTATGGCGCCTCCCTCGTTTCTTTAGACACAACAACACTGGCCAGTCACCAGCAGACCAAGCAGGCCGCTATATACTCCGCATCAATAAGTGACGCTGTTGGGCTCGTTCTTCCCTGTCCCATGAGCGGTCGCTACTACGGCCGGCCGCAACCTACAGAACCCCCGTTTGTCACCGTTGGTTCGGTGATTGAAGCCGGACGCATTATTGCCCTTATTGAAGTTATGAAGACTTTTAACCGAGTCGTATATCCCGGCCCTACCCAGGGACTGCCCAGTCCCGCCAAGGTTGTGAAGATTTTCCCAAAAGAAGATGGTGATGTGGCCCGCGGTGAACCACTGATCGAACTTGAGCCTACCACCCCAGAGTAGATACTCTCCCAAACCTCCGAAAGCTCGTCCACCGGGGAGCTTAATTGTAAAGATAGCTGCAACAACTTGGCGCTCTTGCATCTATAAGTTACGTTTAACAACCATCAGCTAGACCCTGCCCCACATTTCCTACAGCAGAATCAACAAGGGGTCGCACAGCGGGGCATTGCCCCGCGCAGAAGCTTGAACTTGGGTTCAACCCAAGGGATTTCTGCTGTAAGGGCTCGAGGACGCTAATGATCAAACCAAATCCTGATTTACGGTCTCACGAATCGCCATCTGCACCATCCTCCATACTACCATCCCCCAACGTATTTTGGTCTCGCAACGTTTTTCTCTCCGCTTTAGCTTGTACACTGCTCGGTATCACAGTTTCCACCTGGACGAGCGCAACAGCCAATGAACCTGGTTTTGAGCTCCACCACCGATCAAACGTAAATCTTTGGTTCGAAGCAGATATCCCCCGTGTCTATGAAAATATGACCGATCTTCAGAGCAATCACTATCGAACATCTGTTCACCCGATATCATCCCTAATCTTGGCGCCCATAACCGTTAGCCTCACCATGACCACCGGTGCTACCCCGGTCCAAGTGGCACGCGGTGTTGTAGGTATCTTATCCGCGATAAGCGCTGGGCTTTTGCTTTTGACTATGCACCGCTTTGGTCTTTCCTTATTCGCAGCGACGACTTTCTGTTTTATATACTTAAGTAGCGCCGCATATATCCATTGGAGTGGCGTCATCGAACTTGTGGGCCCCAACTCATTCACAATGACCGTAGGTCTAGCTTTCCTCGCCTACGGACCAACTCAACGATCGTTCTGGTGGGTTATCGCGAGTGCAACAACTCTATGTATGACCACTACTCATTGGCTTGTTGGGCTTAGTTCAGCATGGTTTCGTCTACCTCGACGGCAAGCGATTATGGTTTCCCTTAGTGCACTCTTTTTGATATCTGGTTTATCTCTCATTCAAAAATCTATATTCCATGAAGCAGAGCTCTTCTTTCTTCCAAAGTCGATCATAGCAGAAAAAATATGGATCACACCGGCTTCTGCACAAAAATATCAACGAGCCAACTGGTCACTTCATGATAGTATTCGCTCACTCCTTGTCACTAGCATAATAGCACCACCTCCATATGTATATAGTGTTCCAACCATTCAAGATGGTCGCGAAAAGATAAAACAAACAACAGTTAACAATCAGAAAATTTTACTTTCTCAGATATCATGGTCAGCAATCATCGCCTCGATCCTATGGGTATGTCTCTTTTGTGGTGGTTTATTGACCCTCTTAACCAAGATCGCTCTGCGACCATTTGGCTATGCTCTGTCCGTTATGCTCGTAGCACAGACAATATTGCACTCGGTCTACGGTGACATAACTTTCCTCTACTCACTCAATATCGCGCCACTTTTGACCGCTATTGCCGCTTTCAGCTGGTTTGCTGTACCCAAACTCTCCATGGTTTTCGCATGGGTCTTGATACCGCTAGCCCTGACAAACAATAGCCAACATTTTCTAGGTGCAATGCGGTTGGCAAAAGAACATGCTCTTCAAATGGCCAGCATTTTCTAAACGCAATACGGCAGAAGCCACTTGGGTTGAACCCAAGCTCCTGCTTCTACGCCGGCCTATGCCCCGCTGCGTGACCACTTGTTGATTCTTACAGAAGCAATTCAAGGGGGCTTTGCTGTAACTGTGAGAAAAATAACATGCCCTCCAATGGCCAGCCTTTCCTAAACGCAACATAGTTATTAGGGCGTGTCTTTAACCTCTGGACCGCGTTCTGACTTGTTTCCTGCGTTTGTAAGCTGTCGGTGGCTTCGCCGCCCTTTCGAGCCCCTCGACCCAGTACATCCCGTACCCTCCCTCCGGGCCCGAACCCTCACACACGCGGGATAGGGGGGTCTTATTCACAGCCGGAGTGTAAAGATACGCCCTAAAATAACATACTCTTCAATGGTCAGCCTTCTAGCAGCCGGTTGATCTAGCCCTGCACGCATCTATCGGCCGGTCTTTGCGTGAAACGTCCTGACCACGAAAGGTCTCTCCTCGGTCGCGTACCGCCAGGTACGCTCGCCTCGTCGTCAGAGCGTTTAACGAAAAGCCGGGCTCGATAGCTAGACACAGGGCTAAATCAACCGGCTGCTAAGTGCAATGCAGTGGGCAAAGTATCATGCTCTGCATCACAAGCCATGGGCATGGTGCTTTTACGCTTCATCCCGTGTAGCTATTTCACGCATGCGTTATCTCAAAAATCATTCTACGGCAGTCCTTATCCCAGCAGTACTCCTGAGCCTTGTCACAACACTACTCGTAGGATGTGGGGCTAACAACGCCCATAAACGACTCCAGGTTGCTCAAAAAGAGGTTCATTTAATGGTTCCTCCTTCTAGACCTCTGTCGGACTTTACTGCGCTAGAACTCGCTCCCTTATCGATGGATCCTGAGGTGGAAAAGGATGAGGGGAAAGTTGAAAAGATGAAATATTTTGATCAGATAGTTACTGATAGAATCGCCAGCCTTAAGCTTAATTGGCCTAAAAATGGAAATGCTGGTACCCTAGTTTTTCAGGCACATATCAACACGGTGCGTATCATCAGTGGTAAATCCCGATTTTGGATTGGGTCGATCCCTGGTGAATCACACATTGATATGTTCATCACATTAACTGATCAACAAACGAAACAAGAGATTGCTCGCGCGCGGATTCAACAAAAAGCCGGCGGCTCTTTAGGATCTTGGTCGTTCGGAGCGTCAGATGAAAATGTGCTTCACTACGCAAAAGATATTGCTTACGCATATGTTGCCCATCACAGCCAACAACCTATAACTCTAGCAGAACAATAGATTTGAGATCGCGACAACAAGGAAACAACCCCATCCAGGCCCCAAAACAGTCAAAATACTTGATACAGCAAAGACCCCTTGAATGGATTCAGTTAGAATCGATTCAAGGGGTCGCGCAGCGGGGCATAGCAGCCGGTTGATCTAGCCCTGCACGCATCTATGGGCCGGTCTTTGCGTGAAACGTCCTGACCACGAAAAGTCTCTCCTCGGTCACGTACCGCCAGGTACGCTCGCCTCGTCGTCAGAGCGTTTCTCGAAAAGCCGGGCTCGATAGCTACACACAGGGCTAAATCAACCGGCTGCTAGCCCGGCGCAGAAGCAGGAACTTGGGTTCAACCCAAGTTCTTTCTTCTGTATAAGTTCTGACCATCTTCCGGACATCCCGCCCCTGAGACCTATTTTTTAAACCTATGCTTCATTCTCAGAAATGGCTTCTCATAGAAGTTAAAACTCATATACGCAAGTATATAAGTAAGAGAGGTTGCGAAAGCAAACAACACCCATCCTTGTGTATCTATCCATTCCATAACAACAGTAAGTGCCACCATATGCCATAAATACAGGCCATAGCTTATTTCACCACTCCATGACATAAACGGGGTACGCAACCAATATTGCGCTACTCCTTGTTCATAGACCACCAACGACATCAACCATCCGGCCATAGCAACATGTATCATGGTCCGATGCAGTCCCAGAATTTTTTCATTGGGGAGATTAAGCATCAATAGCAACAAGCTGGTCATTAGCACGGTTGAATGGGGCCTTCCCAACCAGTCGTGCGCAAACTTAAACCCCTGGCGGCTATGAAGGAGATGGGCGATCATCACACCCATCAAGATAGGCGTGAATGTTACCTGGAGAATCAGTGGCTCAGGAGGCTCAGCCAGCGACGCCGCCCAAAACACCCAAACTAAGTTGATCACCAAAGCAAAAGCCAGCACCCAACACGCCGATCGCTTTGAGAGAAAAGCGATAATAAAAGGCCATACCAGATAGAACTGTTCCTCAGTTGCCAACGACCAGGATATATCCATTATCAAAGCGTCAACATGTACCCAGTTATAAGTATATGTCAGAAGATAAGGGATAGCTTCACGATAAGAGCTCCATGGTAAACCAGGCGAATCCACCACAAATACACCCACACCAACCAGTGCAATCAAAAGGTAATACAGTGGAAAAATACGCAACACGCGGCGCACATAGAAATCCGGCAGTGATATATTTCCATTACGATTTTGCTCCCGAAGCAAAAGTGTGACAATCAAAAATCCACTTAGTATGTAAAACATATCAACCCCGAGAAAACCTCGATTCAGCATGGGTAATAAATTTGTATTAGGAGTAAAATGGTAAATTAGAACACCCAGAACACTAAGTGTTCGCACCCCATTGAGATTTTCAAAACAAGGACGCTGACTATAGTTTTCGTAGGATGACGTGACCTCAGGCACTTGGGAGAACTAAGCTGGGCAACAGCCTTTTTGCAACGCTCTTCGCACAAAATGCGATTATCTTGGATGTACAATTGCCTATAGGCGCATAGTAATACCCAATTACACCCAGACAAATACTTACCGGTACTCGTATCAGCAGAACTGACCGACACAGGTTCAGATACTCACCTGTAAGCATACAGACAAAACCATCTGTACAGGGACAGCCATCTACCTATCCACATATAGACAAAAAATTAGCTATACAGCAGAAACCACTGAGGTTGAACCCAAGTTCCTGCTTCTGCGCCGGGCTATGCCCCGCGGCGCGACCACTCGTTGATTCTTACAGAATCAATGCAAGGGGGCTTTGCTGTGCAGGGACAGATGCTTAACTCTGAGGGTATAGACTTATAGATAGTGTAAAGGGGTTTGTACTCCTAAACTCACCAAACTATCTTGATAGGGTGGATAGCCCTTAATCTAGAAGTTTGGACATCCCCAAGCCCCAAAAAGCCTCCAAAGGAGGCTTCTGACCGGCAAGCTCCGTCTATCACTCGTGGCGACTTCGAGCGAATATTCGGCAATCTACGGCGATCTCTTCATCTACGGCCATCTCTTACCGGGGGCCTCCAGTTCAGCTGGCCTCCCTTCGAGACCCAACACCCTAAGAAACTAAGTACCTCACAACAGACCCATTCCAACGCTACAGCAAAGACCACTTGAATGGATTCTGTAAGAACCAACAGGGGGTCGCGCAGCGGGGCATAGCCCCGCGTAGAAAGCAGGGACTTAGGTTCCCCCCAAGGGATTTCTGCTGTAAAGTGGCGCGTCCTAGATTACTGAGATTTCGGGTTATTTAGGAGTCAGTTAATACAATTTGCCGATGTGTGAAACACATCCCAGGCGGGTTCCAGCAGTACACAGCAAGTTATTGGACAAAACCCAGAGCCTCTTCGTGAAGCTGTGCGCTGGCAGCGGCTAGAACCCGACCGCCATCGCCAGGAAATCCGCCATCCCACGAAGAGATCACCGCCCCCGCCCCACGGATCACCGGAATAATTGCAGAAACATCATATCGCTGGAGACCAGTTTCAGCGACCACATCCGCGCAACCGGAAGCGACCAGCGCATAAGCATAAGCATCTAAGCTAAAACGTGTGACCCGGCATGCTCGGCTTAGCGCCGCAAAGCTCTCCGCTTCGGCCGGAGTGAAGTAGCCATCAGGTACACTGCGAGGATCAGTGGTTAACAACCTTGCCACACCACACTGAACAACTTCAGACGCAGAACACACCTCCCCAATATTCTCACCAAGATCGCGATAGTAAACCGTTTGCTTGGGATAGCCATGCCACACTTCCCGGGTGAAGGGTTGTACCATGGCCCCCACCACCGGGTCACCATCATACTCAAGTCCAACTAAGGTCATCCAAGTAGGTGAACCGGCCACATATCCTCTAGTTCCGTCGATCGGGTCCAAGACCCAACGCCATGGAGCATCAGTTTTTTTGGTCCCATACTCTTCACCCAAAATCTGATGCTCTGGATATTCGGCCTCGATCATAGACCGCATCACTCGTTCGGCAGCGCGATCCCCCTCTGTCACCGGGTCAAAGCCGCCATTTTCTAACTTATTGTCGACGTGGACCGCGTGGCGAAAATGCCGAAGTGCTTCCTCCCCCCCCCGTATGGCCACCTGACGTACGAAGTCTCGCAAATATTCTGAAAGAGTATACAAACCGGAAGCTATGGCACCAGTTGTGGCCGGTGAGGGTCAATGGACCAGTCTACTTTTTGCTAAAACGCCGAACGCCCAAAAACGGCCTCATTCGCACGAATATCAGGACCGCTTTTCGCGCTCCTGATCCGCAGGGTTACGCCCAGCGACCATCCGAACCGTTTCCAAACTGATTATCCCCCGCTTATAGAGGTCCATGAGATGCTGATCAAAAGACTGGGTGCCATATTCCTGTCGACCGCGTTCCATATAGTTCTTGAGTTCTGATGCCCGACTCGGTTCTGCAACCAACTCCCTAGAAGCTGGAGACATCACCATAACCTCCGCCACTAGCACCCGCCCGGCCTCATTTAACCGACACACTAGACGTTGAGACACAATCCCTCGGAGAACCTCCGCCAATCGCTGCCTGACCCCCTTTCGAACTTGAGGATGAAAAATATCAACCAGGTGCTTGATAGCCTGGGCCGCGCCACACTTAGGGACGGCAGACAATACGAAGTGCCCGTTTTCCACCGCATTAAGGGCGGCATCAACCGTATCCGGATCATTCATTTCACTTAGTAAAATGACGTCTGGATCCTGACGAAGCACCCCTCGAAGCGCAGTGGCAAACGACTCCGTATCTCTACCCACTTCGCGCTGCGTCACCCATGAAAGGTGGTCCTCATGAATAAACTCAATCGGATTCTCGATAGTTACGATATGCTTGCGCGTCTGCAAGTTCATTTCATTCACCATCGCCGCCAAGGTTGTGCTCTTACCAGATCCCGTTCCCCCCGCGACAAGGACTAACCCCCCATTCAATTGCGCTAGCTTACGCGCACTCTCCGGCAAACCTAGTTGCTGCCAACCGGGGATTTCGCCGGGAATCGGCCGAAGAACCATGGCAAATCCACCATTTTCCCTAAGCAGATGAACTCGAAACCGGCCACAGTCATCTACGTGGTAGAAAGTATCCAGTTCCTTGAGTTCATCCACAGCCCCCCTGCAGCGTGAGTACTCAAGAATGTGCCCGACCAGCCCCTGCATCATCTCATCCGACATTGGCTCCAGTTTGACCTCTTTGAGGATACCATGGACTCTCAGTATAGGCTGAGCATGGGCTTTGATGTGTATGTCTGACGCCCCTGCGTTGACGGAGGCAGTCAGGAATTGGTCGAAAGTCCAAGGGTGCATTCCGCTGCATCGCACGCTTCCCCTAAAAACGAGTCAAGGTATCCAAGCGGATGAGCTCCGCTATATAGGGACGCCACGAAGGAATCGCCCGAATGCGAGACTACGGATGCAGATTAGGTTGTTCACCACCCTCTCCAGTTGGTACCGATACCGTGTCGGCATACGCCCGTCTCGAACAAACCTGGTCCACAAGTCAAATTTTGCGCAAACCAAAGCGTCAAGCCTAGACAGGAATCGACCGAAGGATGTGGGATGTTGCAGCAAGACTATTTGGTGAGGCTTCACATAATTCCACAAGTCTCAATAAGCTAAAACACAAGGTAGAGCGGAGCGGAGCCGGCAGAAGCCTGGATTCACTCCAAGCGGTTTCTGCTGTAGAGCAGTCTGAGTTTATAATGCGTGGGGACAAGCGCCTCAAAGCTAGGTACGGAGTATCATCAATATGGGTCTGGTAGATATATTTGAAACAGTGTCAATAGCTTGGAAAAAAGGAGGCTTGGGCATGTACCCTATAGCCGCCTGTTCTATCTTCATCGTGGCCATCACCATAGAGCGCGTTCGTTACCTGTTTTTCAACGCCTCTATCAGCAAGGATGCTTTTGTGCAGGCAATGCGGAAATATATCTTAGCCGGCAATGTCGGCAAGGCCTTGGCTCTATGCAGCCAAACACCTACACCACTGGCTAACATAATCAAAGCTGGCCTGGTCAAAGTAAATAAGTCCGACTCGGAAGTACAAGCAGCTATGGACGAAGCCTCCCTCCGCGAGCTGCCCAGGCTCCAAAAACGCACTGCTTACCTGGCTATGCTGGCAAATGTCGCCATGCTCGCCGGCCTGCTGGGTACCATTTCGGGGCTTATCACCTGTTTTGCCGCTGTCGCTAGTGCCCAGGCAGATGAGCGCTCCATCCGTCTCGCCGAAGGCATTTCGGAAGCCATGAACTGTACCGCTTTTGGACTACTTACCGCAATTCCAGGATTGATAGCCTTCGGTATTCTTCAGGGCAAAACGCAACAACTCGAAGACGACATCAACGAAGCCTCAGTGTCGGTCATCAATTTGATTGTGACCAACCGTGACAAATTGGATCTCACCACCCTGAGTGCCGGCCGAGATGACTCGGTACTCTAACATCTTCGGAGATACGTACATATGGCAGGAGGAGGCACTCCCACTCCATCAAGAGGGGGAAAAAGAGCGGTCGATTTCCAGTTGAATCTGGTCCCGATGATCGATCTGTTATCGGTGCTCATCTCTTTTTTGCTGATGAGCGCAGTGTGGACACAAATTGCTAGAATCGAAGTGAAACAAGCCCCGAACGTACCCTCGGATGAGATTCCTCCTCCGGAGGAGAAAGAGAAGCTGGAGCTCACGGTGGTCATCAGCACTTCAGGCTACACCATTACCCAAAAGCGCGGGGAGGTGATTCGGGAAATAGAAAAGGGCGACGATGGCTACAATACAAACGCCCTACGCGAAGTGCTTAAGCAAGTTGTGGTCGAATTCCCCGACAACGAGGACGTCACTGTAGCTTCCGAAGATAACATTCCGTACGAAGAACTCATCACGGTAATGGATATTTGTCTGGACAGTAACCTTCCGGGGATTGCGATCGCCGGAAGGGAATCCTAGGAGACCGCCAGTGCCCATCGTCAAACCCGGCAAGCGTCCATTCGCACCATGGTTGCTTAAGCATTCAGCATTTTCGCGAGGAAGCCAGCGCAACTCAGGCTATGCGGACCTTCTCCTTACTCCCCTCATTGATATGTTCGTGATTTTGGTTGTGTTCCTGATTATGAATTTCTCCGCCACTGGCGAACTTCCCATTGCGGCGGGCATTGAACTCCCCAAAGCCTCGGTCACCAACGAGCGGGAACAAGCCCCAGCCATTGACATCTCGGAAGAATCACTCAGCGTTGAGGGCTTTTTGGTCGGTGCTCCCCGGGATCTATTGTCTGAAGAGTCCTCTGGGATTCCCACTCTCACCGAAAAGCTTCAAGAATTACGAAAAATTGAGGAAATGATGAGCCCCGGTGAGCCATTCAAAGGCAATATCATCATCAACTGCCACAAAGCGATCGACTTCAAGTTGATTCGCAAGGTGATGTCAGCAGCATCAGACGCAGGCTACACAAATATCAATTTTGCTGTCCTTCAGAAAGGCAACGGCGAGGCCCCTGCCAGTTCGGTCGGAAACTGATCTGGAGAATCGACGATCTGTACATCAATCCCCACTGCTCGCATCATCCGCAGTGCATTTGTTGTTTGGATCAGCCCCGGACGGAGATGGTAGTCAAACTGCAGTCCATTACCGGACACATCATCAGAAAAATGGGTATTAACCACCTTACCCTTAGGCAAGAACGAAGCCACTCGAGCTAATCCAAGATCGTGCGTAGTCACCATACCCACCGCACCTACTTCGGATAACCACTTCACCACGGATACAGCCCCTAGGTACCGTTCCCGACTGTTGGTACCATGAAGGAGCTCATCCAACAGATAGAGTACCGGTGGCCCTGACGTTCGAGCCAGATCGATCACCTGCTTTAATCGCCGAAGTTCAGCGTAAAAATGAGAGGCCCCCTGAGCAAGCGAATCCACCACTCGTACCGATGTAGCCAAACGCACGGACCGAAGTCGCATCCGACGGGCTGGCACCGGGGCCCCTGCTCCGGCAAGCACCACCGATAGTCCAACAGCCCGGAGCAGCGTACTCTTGCCACTCATATTGCTGCCACTGAGGAGGGTCACGGCGCCTGCTTCCCCGAGACTGAGATCGTTGGCCACCACTTTACGCTTATCAATAAGTGGATGGACAAGCTTTTCAGCGCTCCAAACCGGACCATCTTCCGTCCATTCAGGAAAAACGTATTCTGGTCGCTCGTAGGCAAATGCACCCATAGAGGCCAACGCTTCCACTTCGCCCAACACTTCGAGCCACAGACGAAATTCCCGTCCCACCCGAAGCCGCCAAGCTTCGGTCCGGAGAACTACATTGAGCTCCCAGAGGAGCGCTGGTCCCAAAGTCAGTGCAAAAAACATATTCAAACGAGCATTGAGCATTTCTACCCACGCTTCCAAACGCTGCACTTCCTTGGAGGCCGGACCTTTGGAGCCTCGAACTAGCTGGTTACGAAGAATATCCAAACGTGCTGCCCGAGCTTTGGGAAGCTGCTCCACCACTTCGATCAGTCGGGCATAGCGATGCAACACACGCTCTGGTCCCGCCAATACATCTATTCGCGTCGCCATCCATTTTCGGGTCCAAAAAAGCACTATCCCGTGGATAACTACCATGCCGTAAAATGGGACTCTCGGCCCTCCTACAATAAAACCCCAGGTAAAAGTACTCAAAAATAATAGCGGCAGGACCCAACCGATCACCGACAGCCCAGGCATCCACGGAAGACGTTCTTCTCCTTCCGCCCATTCAAGCAGCGCCTCACTAGGCAGACTCTGGACATCATCAACCGCTGCCGCTGCAAAGCATCGCTGCCGCAGCTTCAAATCTGCAGCCAAGGCTCGTACCGCTTGCTGGCGCTCCACCACTTCGGTGGGTGAAGCGGGCACGCACAACCACCGGGCAAGAGTGCGTCGGCCCTCCATCGTAATCGCAGTTGAAATCAGCTGATACAGCGACGAAGGACCAAAAATATCCAGGTCATCTGCATAGTGGAGTCCCCCTATCCATGACTGCCCCACACCAGCGCCAGTATCCGCCGAACCACGCCATTGCTCCCGCAGCCGAGCTAAAGAGTGTTCCAGATACTGAAGACCAGCATTCGCCACTCGTCGGCGCTCCTGCCATCGGTCCTGAATTTTTCCCAGGATAAGAAAAGCTACCGCCAACGGAACTAGTCCCCACCACGGGGTTCCATTCCGGCTGTACAGCGGCATGATGACCAAAAGCATCCCGGTAACAACCAAGAGCAAACGTACATTGCCGAGATTGTCGACAACTCGGTCCGCAGTCTTAAAACGCTGCTGGGCAATATGGTGAGCAGCCTCAATCTCTGCAACCGGCGGAGAGGGAATGTCCTCAAACTCTTGACTGTTCACGGTTGGGAAGATTCCGCAGAAGTGAAATCATATCGCACAGAAAGACGTTCATTCGCGGATAGGGTGATATCGGACTTCTGGAAGACAACAATGTCTAGCCGGTTGGTTCGCCCTTCGCGAACACGAAATACATATTTTGAACTCACTTTGTACCTATAGGCCTTCATGTATGAGAAAACGCCAAATCCACCGCTACGACAATTGACTTCCACCTTTAGCTCGTGGGCCCCGGGGTCGAGCTGACCATCAAAAACGACCCGTGAACGCACAGAAGAAAAACGGCCCTGCTGGTCGAATTCTTGGAACAACGGGCCACCATCAAGTAGGTAGCGAATTTTCTCCAAAAGAAAATCATTCCCCAACTCATTTTTGTGGCGAATAGTGACTCGGGTTTTACCTATGCCACCACCAAGAGCGGTGTCCCGTAGCAGAGAGACTTTATCCGAAACGAGATCAATACGAGTAGCTAGACTGTCTAGTGCATGGTGTAAACGTTCCACAACCACCGGATGATCCGCAGCCTCAGGATTGGCGTTTTCAACCCCGGTCTCTAAGTCCAATCGCGCCGAGCTCATCGAAGCCTTCTGCACACTCCCAAACGCGGTAGTGGACCCGGTTGATAGCCCGCCCAGCGCCGGAGCCAAAGTCGGCACCACTGGCGCAAAACCTGGCACCGGCGAACTAAACTCCGACTCAGGACGCGTCGATATCACTGGATTCGCAACGAGCGTTGAGGTGGCAACTGCAATATTGGGAACCGCACCATTGGTACGCAGCTTATCGATACGGCTAGGTTTGGCCGCTTGCACCAACGTAGAAGCCGCTTTTGAACTCGGAGGATCCGCATAGTTGATGCCCTCCCCCAATCCTAAGCTCAACATCCCTAAACTGATTAGGAGCACCGGTCGAAGCCATGACATCACCCTCACTATATATCTGCGGCTATCACCGAAGAGCACCGCGTGCGAGAAACGAGAGAAGCAGGTGGGCTCCCAACGACCACCGCCGAAGCTCTTGCAGCTTCGTGCTCACGACCATGAAGATGGAAAACTTCGAAAAGAACAAATCGAGCTGCTGTCTAGCGTGCCCCAAGGCTATGCTGAGCAACGCTTGATCGATGGTCAGCATTTTCGCATGGTCTGGCGGTGTCAATAGCGTGCGCCCTCAGCTCCCAAGCCATGGAAGAGCCAGTGATAGGTTCAGCAACCACGGCCGATCGTTTTATCTTTGTCTCATGGCCCAAAAGCGAATGGCCGCTCAACATACGCGACGAACCAGTACTTGCGCCACTCGCCCGATGGGCACAACACTACGATGCCCAAAACGGTGGAAAGACAACCATTCGGTGGGTGCAACTCCCACAAACCAGCTATTCATCGGACCACAAACATCGTTCGCGAACTGATCTCTGGCTTTTGCCGCAGGGATATAAGCTTGAGAACGTGGCCCTGAGCACGATTGCAGATTCTCTCAACGCAATTTTCATCTCCAAACCATCCACATCCTCTTCCTCAGTCGCGACATCTACATCTTTAGGAAGAGTGATAGTCGTGTGTACTCACGGTAGGTACGATCAGTGCTGTGCCAAGTATGGTCAACAAGTCTGGAAACAGCTGAGTGAGAGTCATATCGAAGCCACCGTATTGCCGGGTAGCCATCTTGGGGGGCATCGATTTGCCGCAACGCTCCTTGATTTTATACCCGAGCATCCGGGTCGGATGTATGGTCGCGTGAAAGCGGATGAAATTTCCACCCTCGTCGATCATCTGGCCTCTAAATCGGTATGGCTGGACCGATACCGAGGACGAGTCGATCTTTCTGGTCGTGCACAAGTTGTAGAAGCAGAAGCGCTTCGTCACGGCGCCTTAGCTCACGAACGGGTCGAAATCACCGCCCAAACCGAAAGCCAGTACATCGCTACGTGGGCAAATGGAAGTATTAACGTCCACGTTGCCTCCAAAACTTATCAAGGACCCAAAAGCTGTACTATTGCCCCAGAATCATGGAACCGCTGGTACAGCAGAAATCCCTTGGGTTGAACCCAAGTTCCGGCTTCTACGCCAGGCTATGCCCCGCTGCGCGACCCCTTGTTGATTCTGTAAGAATCAATTCAAGGGGGCTTTGCTGTATAGCGCATCGGTTTCCTGTGGCTAACCTATGTGCCGCTATCTTAGAATGATTCTTGGGTCCGCGACCCGGTTGGGATAGTCATCGGTTGGTGAAAAGGCCGGAGCCCTTAGCCAAACCGCGTCGTGGCATACACCACGTGATCCAGGCCATCATTGCTCTAATTGTTTCTGTGCTCTCAATTTGGTGGGTGTTCAAAGGCGCAGATGCAGACAAAATGTGGACAAATCTTGCTCAGTCCAGCGCGAGCGCCATAACAATTTTTTTGCTCGGACATCTTATTCTGCACGGGTTCCGGGTCCTACGATGGGGCTTGTATATCAACCATATTCAGCCAAACATATCTAATCGTTCTATCTTGGCCGCTGCCAACTTAGGCATCGGAGCAACTTTCTTACTACCACTTCGATTAGGAGAGTTTGTTCGACCAACACTCATCAACCGCGCCGGCGTACGCTTCGGCAGCGCAGTAGCCTCCATCGTGGTCGAGCGTATTGCTGATGGCCTGTGTTCAGTAGGTATGTTTTTTATATTCTTTTCATTTGTACCAGACTCAGCACCTCTCCCAGACAAACTAACCCAACTATCATCCGGAGCCGCCATAGCCTTCGGCGGAGGACTCCTTTTTTTGATAGCTGCAGCTTTCGCTCGTGTGCCCGTTCTCGGCATGACTCGGCGTATACTTCAACGAGTATCCCCATCCCTCGCGGATAAAGCAGTGAGTCTCATCGAAACCTTCCTCGATGGTTTGGCTGCACTAGGTAGCACCTGGAGAGCATTGGTATACATAACGTTGACCGTCGTTTATTGGGGCGGGAGCGGCATCTTGATCTGGCTATTGGCCGCCAGTTACCAACCTGACATTCCTTTGGTCTCCGGGCTCTTCACGATCGCAGTGCTGGTATTCGCGGTCATGATTCCTGCAGGCCCCGCATTTGCGGGCACGTTTGAGGTTGGGTTTACTCTTGGGTTTGGCGCCTTTGGCCTCGATCCAAACATCATCATCGTCATTGCCGTCGTCGCCCATGTTGTTCAATTTATCGCCACCGGTCTCATCATCTTTGTAGGTGTGATGGTCGCCCAGCCCGATCAACGAACCGAGGCCAGGGTGATCACCTGAGACTCAACACCTCTTGCGCCATTTCTACTCAAGGCATCATCACAAACATCTCCACCTCGTTGACGAATCTCGATCAAAGCGCATCGATACGCCCCATGACCGAGGCCAACCGCATCGTGGAGCTCGAGTTGGAGTTAATGTCTCAACGAGAGCTCCTCGACACCCTCAACACCGCCCTGACAGAAGCCAATGCCACCATCGACCAGCTCCAAAAACGAACCCAACGCCTGGAACGCCAAGTTAGTGAGCTTACATCGATCATCCAAGAGCCTCCCCCCAATGAACGCCCCCCGCACTACTAGGGCGTATCTTTACACTCTAGCTGGAGAGATAACGTCGTAGCCCGCGTTTGTGGACGGTCGGCCGGGAGGGAGGGTACGGGATTGTACGTTTTTCTGTACAGACGGAAAGACTTGTCCTGACCAGGAGGACAGCTAATAGACCGCTCGTTCCTGCGGTAGGTACCTCAACCCCGACATTCAGTGCCGAATGAAGGTATGGGTTTTTCTCATACCCGAAGCTGGTGTTTCTACACTCAGAGATATCACCATTGATAGGCAAACAATGCACACCCAAAAGAGCTGTAAAAAACTCAAACACAGACTAATCCAGTGGTGAGGGCTATAAAGTAAACATGAAATCAGCGGCAGAACTCGTGAGCCAAGACGAGTGGCCTCTGGCTAATCGCGAGGGACGACCTTTTGTTATCTACAAGTTTGCATCCACGCTAGACGGTCGAATAGCGGCCGAGGACGGTACCAGTCAGTGGATAACCAGCGACGAGAGTCGAGCTGAGGTGCATGTTCTTCGAGCCGGATGCGAGGCGACAATGATTGGTTCAGGCACGCAGCAGATGGATAACCCCAGTTTATCAGTGCGGGCCAATGGTGATCCCCGCCTTGTACCGGCAATGACATCCTTCGAGAATCAACCACTTCGCGTGGTAGTTGACACTAACGCGCGAACGTCTGCGGAAGCAAAGATACTCCACAAGTCAGCGCCAACACTGATCGTGATAGCAGAGGATGCCGACGCACAACACCTTGAAGATTCTATTATTCTCAGGATTCCGCGTTCTTCACGCGGCCTGAACTTGCAGCTTCTTCTCACCAAACTCTACGAACGGGGCATTCGAGCGGTCTTTCTCGAAGGTGGTCCAACTCTCGCCGGTTCGTTCATCGCAAATGGGCTTGTTGACCGAGTCATCTGCTATCTCGCCCCGGCACTTCTTGGGGCCGGCAAAGCTGGTCTTGGTTATGCTGGTATCGCATCGATAGATGACATGATGCGCCTTGAACTTTGCGACGTGGCCAGGGTGGGTTCCGATCTTCGAATCATAGCGAAGACCACTTGGTAGATTTCTAGAAATCCTATGACTACCACCACGTGACCCCACACCAGCCAAGAATTTGCCGATTGTCAGGTAAACGTCATTGTTCGAGGGGAGCCTTTGCATATATTCCAGCCAGCCGTGGCTAGAGCCCAGCAAGCACGACCATACGCTTTCTCAAATTAGGATTCATTCATCGATACTGAAACCATATAATAACTTAACCTGTACCGCAAAGGTAAGTGGTGAGCCTCCCCCTCTTTTCAAAACGTACTACAGCAGAAATCACAATGACCAGACGGTGTAGGCACACTCCCAGAGCTACAGACAAAAGATGATGATTTAAGTGGCCACCTTCCGAACTTTTCGAAAAACGTCATCAACTATCCATGCCCAAGCAAGGACACGGTCAGAACCTCAGCAGTGACGAGCTGAGGCGTTGCAAGCGCCGTACTTCAATGGTTTTAGGGGCGTGCTCCAGCTATGCATGTCATCCCTTCACCACAGGAGCCCACTCTTGGTAAACCCTCGGCCGTATCACCCCAAGCACTCACCTGGGTACCAGATCAGGTGGGACCTGCTTTCCATCCATCCGACATCCTTGAACTCATTCGAGAGCCTCGAAGCCCAGTTGCAGTGGTTGAAGATCCTCAGTCTGGTCATCGCGGCCTTGGGACAAACGGGCAATTGGGTCTGACCCCAGATGGATGGCCAGTTCTCGCGCAGCTGCCCGCCATGTATCCCGAGTGGTTAGGGGACCGCGGTTTTGCTGAAGTCCATCGGGTGAGATACCCTTATGTCACCGGAGCAATGGCCAACGGTATCGCCACGGTAGCCTTGGTCAAAGCCGCTGCTGAGCACGGCTTTTTAGGTTTCTTTGGTGCTGCTGGTCTTTCTCTGGTCCGAGTCGAATCCGCCATCCAAGAGCTCCTCCACCTCACCGAGCTTGGTCTTCCGTGGGGCAGTAACCTGATTCACTCTCCCAATGATCCCGCTTTAGAAGAAGCCATCGTAGATATGTACCTTCGGTACAGGGTTCAACGAGTTTCAGCCAGTGCGTACATGAGTCTAACTCCCGCTCTGGTTCGATATGCAGTTCACGGCCTCCATGTAGACTCTCATCATAACATCCAACGAACCAACTATATCTTCGCCAAAATCTCTCGCCCAGAGGTCGCCGCTCGCTTCCTGGAGCCCCCTCCCCCGGAGCTGCTCAAACAGTTGGTCGAAGGCGGGCTTATTCAAGCCGAAGAAGCTCAACTAGCCCAGTATCTGCCCCTAGCCGAGGATATTACGGTGGAATCCGATTCGGGTGGCCATACGGACAACCAAGCTCTAGGCGCACTGTTTCCGACCATTGCCAGACTCCGAGATCAAAAAGCAGCCGAACACAGTTACCCCCGCTCCATACGACTGGGCGCTGCCGGGGGCATTGGGGCTCCATCAGCCGCAGCCTCCGCGTTTGGTCTTGGGGCTGCCTATATCTTAACTGGCTCAGTGAACCAGGCCGCTGTCGAATCGGGTCTCGGCGAGAACGGTCGGAAATTGCTCGCCATGGCTGAGCTTGCTGACGTCACCATGGCTCCCGCTGCAGATATGTTTGAGATGGGCGTTGATGTTCAGGTACTCAAACGAGGTACCTTATTCGCTCAACGCGGACACTTACTTCGCTCCATCTATCGTCGGTATCCCAGCTTGGAAGCTATCGACCAGTCTGAGCGAGTCCGCATCGAAACAGCTTGCTTTCACAAAGATCTTGAGACCGCCTGGGCAGACACAGCCAAATATTGGGCACAGAGAGATCCTAATGAATTGGCCAGAGCCGAGCGCGAGCCAAAACACAAGATGGCCCTCCTGTTCCGTGCTTACCTAGGACAGGCTAGCCGTTGGGCCATAGACGATCGACCCGACCGCCAGATCGACTATCAAATATGGTGCGGCCCCGCGATGGGGGCTTTTAACCACTGGGTCAAAGGCAGTTACTTAGAATCAGTACATGAACGTACCGTGGGTCAAATTGGACTCAACTTACTCGAAGGCGCCACGGTCATTCACCGCGCTCATCAACTCCGAGCCTTGGGTGTATCTATTCCTCCCGAAGCTTTTGATTACTATCCCCGGCCGCTAGCGGTAGAAAACTAGACACGGAAAAAACATGCCTAAGCAAGGATCTACAACGAGTCTTCATCCTCCGATCGCAATCATTGGCGTAAGCGCACTATTTCCCGGTTCAAGCAACACGGATGGTTTCTGGCAAAACATTCTCGAGGGAAAAGATCTCATTGGTGATGTCCCCAAAGAGCATTGGCTTATTGAAGACTACTATGACCCCAATCCTAAGGCTCCCGACAAAACCTATGCGCGACGGGGTGCTTTTTTGGATCCGGTTGACTTTGACGCACTCGCCTGGGGCATTCCGCCGTCCACCGTCCCCGCTACCGACACCGCCCAGCTGCTCGCTCTGATCGTAGCTGAGCAAGTGCTCGAAGACGCGAGTCGTGCCCATCAGATAGACAAGAGCCGAACCTCCGTAATCCTCGGGGTAACCTCCGCTCAGGAGCTTCTTGGCTCCATGGTGAGTCGGCTTCAGGCCCCCGTATGGCGAAAATCGCTTCGGGAGATGGGCCTGCCGGAATCACAAGTCCAAGAGGCATGCAAACGCATAGCTGCTCACTATACGCCGTGGCAAGAAGCTACTTTCCCCGGAATCTTAGGTAATGTTGTTGCCGGACGAATCGCCAATCGACTCAACCTTGGTGGCACCAATTGTGTGACTGATGCCGCCTGCGCCTCCACCTTCTCCGCGCTATCTATGGCCGTCAACGAGCTGTCTTTGGGGCAGTCTGACTTTGCCATTGCCGGCGGTGTAGACACCATGAACGACATTTTTATGTTCATGTGCTTCAGCAAGACACCCGCCTTGTCTCCGAGTGGCGATTGTCGACCGTTCTCTGCCGAAGCAGATGGCACCATGCTCGGTGAAGGTCTGGGAATGTTCGCCCTAACTCGCCTGGACGATGCCCTCGCTCGCGGAGACCGTATCTATGGCGTGATACGTGGAATCGGGGGTGGCTCGGACGGACGTGCTAAAAGTGTCTATGCACCGTTGGCTGAAGGCCAAGCCCGTACCTTGCGCACGGCATACCAGGCAGCTGGGTACAGCCCACGCTCCGTTGAACTGGTAGAGGCGCACGGCACCGGAACCAAAGCGGGTGATGCGGCAGAGTTCGCCGGTTTAATGCAAGTCTTTGGTAACGAGCACCTTGACGGTGAGGCCCCATGGTGTGCACTCGGCTCAGTCAAGTCACAAGTTGGCCACACCAAAGCAGCCGCGGGCGCCGCTGGCTTGTTTAAGGCACTCATGGCTATCAACGAAGGGGTCCTTCCTCCTTCAATCAAAATCACCCAGCCCAACCCAAAGCTGGAGTTAGACAATTCACCTTTTCATCTGTCTACTCGAACACTGCCTTGGATCAGAGCTAGTGATCACCCTCGACGGGCATCAGTCAGTGCCTTTGGCTTCGGGGGCAGTAACTTTCACGTGGCCCTCGAAGCACCACCGCAGCCCGCTCCGAGGCGTAATACACTACCTCAAGAGATCATCGCGCTCGATGCACCCTCTCCTCAGGTACTACTTGATACTATCAGCGCACTTAAGGATGATCTCTCGGACACTAGACGGTTTCGATTCTTAGCCCGTCGATCTCATCAGCGATTTAACCATGGGTCCTGGCGAGTCGTATGTGTCAGCAAAGATGCTGAAGAGCTTAGGTCACAACTAGCCCAAGTAGAAACGCATCTAAAGACCCCCAAATCCGGCGATTTAAGCTTGCCCGCAAGAGGTATCTTTATCGGCAGTAACGCCACCGCCGACAGTAAAACGGCGTTTATGTTTCCCGGACAAGGTAGCCAATACGTGGATATGGGGGCCGACGTGGCGGTCCGCTTCACCGCCGCTCGCGGGGTATGGGACACGATCGCTGATATACCCTTGAACGGTGGCCCTCTCCACAAAGTGGTATACCCACCAGCCTCCTTCAACCAACAGTCTCAGCAGTCTCAGCAGGCACAGCTCACAAAAACCGAGTGGGCCCAGCCCGCACTAGGCGCCACCAGTTTATCGATCTTCGCTATCCTCCAAGCGGTTGGGCTCAAACCAGATATGCTCGCCGGGCACAGTTTTGGCGAATTGGCGGCACTTGCCGCCGCTGGCGCACTCAGCTCCTTGGACCTTACCAAAATTGCCCGAAAACGGGGCGAGCTGATGGCACAAGCAGCCACACAGCCTGGCGCGATGTTGGCGGTCTCCGCAAGCCTGGAGGATGTTCGGAAAATTGTCGAAAAAGCCAGCATATCAGCAGAAATCGCCAACCATAACGCCCCAAATCAGGTTGTTCTCGCCGGACCGGTTGAGACCATCACCGCGGCCCAGGACATCCTCAAAGAGATGTCCATCCGCTGCTCTCGCCTACCGGTAGCCACCGCCTTTCACTCCAGTTTGGTAGCTGATGCTACTCAGCCATTCGCGGAGGCTCTCAGCGAAATTGATCTACAAGCTCCCACCCTACCTGTATATGCAAATGTCACCGCGTCGGCCCACGATGCGGAGCCAACCGCCATTAAGTCTATTCTCGCTCGGCAACTAGCCTCACCGGTTCGCTTTGTCGAGATGGTTGAAGCCATGTACGAGGCTGGAGCGCGAACTTTCGTGGAGGTGGGACCTGGCTCCATTCTCACCAGCTTAATCAGCCGTATTCTCGAAGGAAAGCCCCATCGGGTGGTTGCTACTGATCGTAAAGGACGCTCCGGTTACTCAACACTTTGTCTTGCACTGGCTGAACTGGCGGCAAGTGGGGCCGACATTTCCTTTACCAAGCTGTTTGCAGAATACGATCAGGTGAGCGACCCCGCCGAGAAGTCCCCACCTAAGCTGGCCATCTCTATCAGCGGTGCCAATCAAGGCAAGCCCTATCCACCCAAAGAGGGGTCTGAAGGACTACCACCGCCCAACCCAGAAGCGACTCCAGCTCAATCTATTCGCCCACCCATACCGCCTCCCCGTGTGACCACCACACCAATGGCAACAAAACCATCCGGGGGACCAACCACCCATTCGGAACCTCGTGCTTCATCGAAGCCCCCAACTAACGGTACCATCCCCCATGCCCCAGATCCTCGAACTGTGAAGGTCTCGGGCCCAGTCTTCACACCAAAGCAGGAGCCAAGAATTCCCATCGCTTCACCAGCTCCGATGGTCACGACAACACCAGCAGGTCCCAATCCACCAATGGTAGGCTCCACATATACTCCATCAACCTCAGCGCTTCACCAGCGAGGCACGGGGATCTCAACGCCTACATCGGGCTCTATCCCAGCTCCTGTGAGTTCACATATGTCTTCGCCCACGAACCCGACGCCCCCTCATCCCACATGGTTTCACGCCTGGCACGCAACTCAGCTCGCCACTGCTCAAACCCAAGCTACCTACCAACAAGCCATGGCCGACAGCCATATGGCATACCTCCAGATGGTCGAGGCTAGCTTTGCCGCCTTCACTCAGCTAGCGAGCACAACCGAGAGCATGCCTGTCAATTCGGCTAGCCATACTCTCTCCACCGAACCATCTACCAATGGCGCGGCTACTATGAGCCAACACCTGTCGAATGGAAGGTCCACATCTGGGCAACACTCGCATACGCCAGTCGCCACCATTCCTTCTCCTTTAGCACCAACACCAACACTCTCTCCGGCACGCCAACTATCGGCTCCGGCCACAAGTTCAAATTCTATCAACCCAGCCCCATCTTATGCGCCCATTCCTTCGTCCCCGCCTATGAACCTGGCCCCTGCATCTATGGCCCCCGCCATAGCGCCAATAGTATCCGCCTCTGCCCCCATGGCTTCAACCGCTAAATCTTCGGTTGCTGCCTCCACATCTATAGTCTCGCCGCTTCAAGCCCGAGCCGCTTCTATTTCCCGAGTCTCTGAAAAAAGTAACGAACCAGATACGCCTCAGACCTCAGCCCGGTCTTCTATTGAGGGAAAGCTTCTAGCAGTAATCGCCGAGGCCACCGGATACCCCGAAGATGTCCTGAAACCATCCATGAGTCTCGAAGCTGACCTCGGTATCGACTCCATAAAGAGGGTGGAAATCTTATCTATGGTCAAAAAGGTAGTCCCTGAACTACCCGAGCTG
>JAHQVK010000083.1 GCA_019634385.1 Myxococcales bacterium
ATCAACCGGCTGCTAAGAGGATGAGATCTGACCAATCTAACTAAACCGGTCTGTAGGTAGCTTTGTCATCTGCACGCTTCGACGCAGCAGCTAGCAGGCCATCGGAAAAGTGAGTTAGGCGCTTCGCGGGTCCTTTTTCCGTGGAAGGTCTGGACCGGCTTCGCCTTTCATCGGTTGCATACGCCCGGTATGCGCCCTCTTCATCCGGAGCGTTCCACGGAAAAGATACTTCGCGGATCACCCATCCCACTTTTCCGATGGCCTGCTAGTGGTCCAAAGACCACTGGTCTTACATCCGCTCAACGTGCTGACACGGCCGAGCTGGACGCCTGTTGGAGATTAAAGGCCGCGTTCAGGTTCCGATCACGCGCTGTTCGACATGAGGGACAGTCCGTCGTGTGCGGTCGTTAACGGTGAGGTTGTTATTGCTATACCCACAAGAAGAACAGACTTTAGAAGACGGGAAGAACCGGTCATCAGTATATATTTGGCCGCCGCGTTCTTCGACCCTATAGGTAAGTTGCCGCTTGAACTCGTACAGCAAAGACCGCTTGAATGGGTTCTGTTAGAATCAACCAGCGGTCGCCCAGCGGGCATTGCCCCTCGAAGAAGCAGGAACTTGGGTTCAACCCAAGGGATTTCTGCTGTAGAGCCACCAGCGAGGGTTATGAACTCTTGCCGTCAGGGCGCTAACATCCCGCGTTTTCGGATAGGGATCCTCAACCACGGGCCACCGGTGCGGGCTAGTGAGGGGAGATGTCCACCGTCAACATTAATTTGTACACTCTGATACAGCAGTTCTGGAGCAGACAGAGTTGCATCTCGGGTTTTACGAAAACTAATAAAGCCCTCTTTTGATGTGCCTCCGCCCAACTGTATATTGTACTTCTTCTCCGCCCCAACTGTCGTTTCGTAGGCCCTTTCTCGTCCTCCTGGACAATAATCATGACCCACAAAAATTCGGGTGGCATCCGGTTGCTTATAAATTCGATTCATGATCGATTCGTAGAGATCCTCCGCACTCCCCGCTGGAAAGTCACAACGCCCGGTCCCCATATCCGGCATAAACAGGGCGTCGCCAACAAATAACCTATCCCCGATTTTATACGTCATGCAGGCCGGAGTATGACCAGGAGTGGCTATGGCCTCCACTCCGATTGACCCCACGCAAAAGGAATCACCATCTCGAATAAGCCGGTCAAATTGGCTACCATCAGTCGGAAATGTATCCGGCAAACCGAATACATCTTTAAACACTTCTTGTACTTTTGTTATTTTCTCACCTATAGCTATCTTTATATCTGGAAATACTCTCTTCAACATCTGGCTCCCGGACAAATGATCGGCGTGAGCATGTGTCTCGAGCACATAGAGAACGTGTAGTTCTTTGTACTTAATCGCCTTGAGTAATTTTTCAACAGACTCGGTGTGTATCGTTGAGCCTACTGGCTCATAGTTCAATACCGGATCGATCACCAAGGCATCCAAGGTCTTTCTATCCCACACCAAATAACTAAATGTCTCGGTTCCATCGTCCACAAACACATCAACAACTATATTGTCCATTGTATTGCCCTCTAATTCTTTGAATCTTCAACCTCACTCCCGTCAGAGTTTGAGTCCAAGACCCACTTTCCCCACGCGAGAAAAAGATACCAAACTGCGTTTAGAGACTTAAAACCAACCTTAATCATCTATCATGCTAACCGCAGCAATTGAGTAATCTGCAATTCTAAATCCAACATCCCTCCTTTTCGACCGTAAGCAAGAGCCTCTTCTACGGAACTTCCTCGTAAGAAATAGGCCCAAAGCGCCAATAGCCCACCCACTCGATTAGCACTCTTACAATAGATAAGAACCTTCCTGGGAAGAGATTCTAGCAATCCCCCTAACACTTCTGCATGTGAACGATGAATATCATCAGGTACAATAGTGGGGTGGTGACAATAGATCATTCCCATCTTCTTTACAATATTTGACACATCCCTAAGATGTCCGGGCTCGTGTTCCTCACGAAGGCAAATGATCGAGCATCCTCCTTGTCGACGAAAAACTTCAAAATCGGCAACGCTTGGTTGACCAGATGCCCAAATATCTTCTTCCACACAAAAAAACTCCATCTCTTACTCCTGTGATCACTCATCTACAGCAAAAATCACTTGGGTTGCACCCAAGCTCCTGCTTCTCCGCGGGGCTATGCCCCGCGGAACGACCACTTGTTGATTCTTACAGAATCAACTCAAGGGGTCTTTGCTGTAGGGCGTGTCTTCAATCTTCGGACCGCGTTCTGACTCGTTTCCCATATTTGAATCTACACCTTCTTCAGACAATATCCTCATCGCATGGTGAACATCCCATGCAACACCATCCTCGCCCAGGCGTGCAGACAATCCGCTCCTGCCAAGAACATCTCGCACCGGACCAATCAGTCCGGCCAAAACAAACCGAATCTGGCGTCGTTTGTAACTTTCAAAGAGTTCTCGGAGTAGGTCCTCCGCAGACGAATCTAACTGATTGATGGCCTTGGCATCTATCACAACCGCTCGGAGTGGTTCAGTAGATTCCACCTCAAGTTGTGCTAAACGCTCTCTAAAAAAACTCACATTTCCAAAGTATAACTGGGCATCTAGTCGGAGGATAAGCACCCCCGGTTGGGTTTGAGCCTCAGGGAAACGATCGATATTTCGATACACTCCCACCCTTGGAAGGTAGCCTAGTACCGCACTATGCGGACGAGTGGTACGAACAACCAGCAGCAGCAAGGATAACCCCACCCCCACAAGAATCCCCTGTTGAATACCCAAGCCTAAGGTAGCGAGCATGGTCGCGACCAAAACATATCCGTCACTTCGCTTTACCCGCCACAACCTCCAGGGTTCCCGATGGTCAATCAGTCCAAGAACAGCCATCAGAATAATCGCCCCCAGAGTCGCTTTCGGCACGTAACTTAGAAGTCCGGTCATAAATGTTAGCACAAGCGCAACAACACCAGCGGTGATAACTCCCGCCCATTTAGAGCTGGCCCCTGCATCCGCATTGACTGCCGTCCGCGACAGGCCTCCCGCCACAGGATATCCTCCAAATATCCCCGAGGCGCCATTAGCTAACCCGAGCGCTAAAAACTCTCTATTGGGTTTCACCCGAAACCCAGTAGTATCAGCAAGCTTGGTAGATATACTTATGCCTTCCAAAAACGCAACAAACGCAATGGTAACTGCTCCCGGAAGTAAGGCAATCATATCCTCATATCCAAGAACAGGCAGCGCCGGCAAAGGAAGCCCAGACGGTACTTCTCCAACCACCAAAACCCCCGTATCAGCCCAACCAAGTGGCCCAGCAACCATTGCCCCAACCACCACTACCACCAAGGCTCGCGGCCACCGTGGATACCAGCGTTTGAGCGACCACAGGGTGAAAAGTGACCCCAGAGCGAGGACAACAGTAGGGATATGGATAGATTTTATACTGATGAGTACATGATAGATGATCGTAAATATAGAAGACGAACGGGGGAGATCTAAGCCGAGGACCAGTCGTAACTGACTGGCTGCAATGATGAATGCAGCCGCAGATGTGAATCCACTAACGACTGGGCGCGATAAAAAATTAACCAAAAACCCACCCCGAACCAGACCAAGTAGCATCTGAATGGCTCCCACCATCAGTGCTAGCAAGGCAGATAATTCTATGTATCTATCACTACCACTTTGGGCAATAGACCCCACCGTGGCTGCCGTCAACAGCGAATCCATTGCGACCGGACCCACTGCCAGCTCCCTAGAAGTACCGAGCGAGGCATAAGCCAATAACGGCACGATAGATGCGTACAGTCCCGCTGATGGTGGTAGGCCAGCCAACAGAGCGTAAGCCATAGCCTGAGGAACCAACATCACCGCAGTTGTAAGGCCAGCGGCAATGTTAGCTCGAACTATTGGGCTTAGATATAGAGATAAACCAACCATATAGCCCCATGCCTCCAAACATCGCGATTACAAATAGAATAGCACTAGGATGCAAGCTAACCAAAGAGACCCAGGCTGGTCCCGGGCACAAGCCTACTAAACCCCAACCCAAACCAAACAGCGCAGCCCCAAGAATGAGCTTTCCATTGATGTCCGTTGACGATGGAACATGGTTCGCGTTTCCGAACACGGGGCGATGATGGCGCCTGCGATAAATTTGATATATCGGAGCAAATACACCCACAGCACCAACAATGACCATCGCCATGGTCGGGTCCCAATTCTCCCCAACCCGTAAAAACCCGAGTATACGGTGAGCATTGGTCATTCCAGAAAGACCAAGGCCGGTGGCAAAAAGAAAGCCAGCCAAGGCGCTGGTCCATAGTTCATGACGCAAACTCATGCCCCACCGCCAAACTCTTGCGAGAGGCTCGCGACCACCATCCCTACCGCCGTAAACACCAGGGTCGCAACCATAGAACGGGGAGATAGCCGCCCAACACCACACACCCCATGGCCGCTTGTGCAACCGCTGCCAATTCGTGTTCCGAGTCCCACCAACAACCCTGCCACCACAACAACCCCTCCACTACTGGCCATAGCGAAGTTTGATGGCCTCCATTGGAACATCATGGCCCCTCCGGCGAGAAGCCCCAGCAGGAACATGACCCGCCACCCTTCTCGGGGTCCGATCAAGACCCCGTATATTATTCCGCTAATGCCAGTGATCCGCCCATGAAGTAGCAACATCATCGCAGAGGCCAGACCAATGAGGCCTCCACCAACAATAGGTAAAACAACAGCTGCAATATCCAATGCTTTCCCGTCTCCCATATCCAGTGTGTCTTCTCAATCCCGACACTTTAGCAGTACCCAGCAAGCGGACGATATCCCATGGCCGAATGAACCAGTTCACCACAACGCTTCTGCAGCAAAGACCCCTTGGTGATTCTGTAATGATCAACAAGGGGTCGCGCAGCGGGGCACAGCCCCAAGTCGAAGCAGGAACTTGGGTTCAACCCAAGTGATTTCTGCTCTACTGGTGAGAGCCACTATCGACAGAAAGGATTCGCCGTTTCCCAAAAAGCATGCGATTTTTTGGGAGTGCTGTCGGATACGCAGCTAATTAAAGCTGCAAAGGAGGGTGATACCCGAGCTGTAGAGCAAATTCTACAGCAATGCCAAAGTCAGGTATACCGGTTTGCGCTGAATATGTGCCGTCATCGTCAAGATGCGGAGGACGTACTCCAGGACACCTTAATTGCCATCGCTCGGTCTATACATAGCTTTCGAGGTGAAGCAGCCCTCTCTACGTGGGTATACACGATCGCCCGACGCTTATGTTTCAAACAGCAACACGGAAGAAAACACGCTCCGGTTCTCGAACACCCGCTGAAGTCAGACCTTCGCAAAGACGCGCAATATGTAGCGCATCCGGGTCACACACCGGACGAAGTCCTGCTCAATCAAGAACTTCAAACAATCCTGAGAGACGCTATACATACACTGGAGCCCGAATACCGAGAAATACTTGTTCTCCGAGATGTAGAAGGTCTCAAAGCCTCCCAAGTCGCCAATGTTGTGGGTCTTAGCTTAGCCGCCGTAAAAAGCCGTCTACATCGAGCACGGGCCCAAGTTCGTAATAAAATCGCGACTGTGCTTGAGAGCAACCACAATTCCCAACTAGAAACAAGCTCCCCATGCACAGATATCCTCACCTTATACTCCAAGTATTTGGAAGATGAAATCAGCGCGGAAATCTGCGCAGAAATGTCGGAACACATCCAGCACTGCTCCGTGTGCCGCGCCACTTGCAACACTCTAAAAGATACTCTGGCTCTGTGCAAACAAATGCCTCAGGCCCGCGTCCCTCTTTCGCTGCAGGAGTCAATCCGTGATGCTCTAGCATCTACAGCAAAGACCCCTTGAATTGATTCTGTAAGAATCAACAAGGGGCGCGCAGCGGGGTATAGCCCCGCTGAGAAGCTAGAACTTGGGTTCAACCCAAGTTCTTTCTGCGGTAGGTACAGCGTCATCTCCGCAACCGGTGTCTAAAGACACGCCCTAGCAGCGTGTTGATCTAGCCCTACCGCATCTATCGGCCGGTCTTTCCATGAAAGATCCTGACGACTAGATGTCTCTCCTCGGTCACGTACCGCCAGGTACGCTCGCCTGATCGTCAGAGCGTTTCTCCAAAAGTCGGGCTCGACCGCTACACACATGGCCAAATCAACCGGCTGCTAGTTATTGTCATCATTCGAATAAGATACCGGGAGAATAATTTCATCTATGGCTTGGAGGTGATCTAGACTAAGCTTGAGACCACTCGCCTGACAATTCTCTATCACATGTGTAGTCTTAGTTGCCCCAATGATACAGGAACTAACTTCTGGTCGCCGTAAGATCCACGCCAGACTAAGTTGAGTAGTACTAGCATTCACCGAATCCGCAACTACTCGAAGCTTTTGTACTTGAGTGAGTAGATCCTCGTCATTTGCCATCCCGATCATGAATTGGTTTTGGTGATCATCCACAGCTCGGCTATCTTCAGGAAGAGGCATTCCTGGTTGATATTTACCCGTAAGTATCCCTTGCTCAAGCGGGCTTGATACAACCTGACCGATACCATTTTCCCGACAGGTACCCATCACATCAATTTCTACGTCTCGAATGAGTAAGTTATACTTAGGTTGACTCGACACCGGTGCATAATATCGATCGCCACATATCTTCATTGTTTCGAGGATTCTATGTGACGGCCAAGATGAAAATCCCCAGTAGTGAATCTTTCCTTGGGAGATTAGGTCATCCATCGCTCGAATGGTCTCATCCAATGGCGTTTCCGCATCAAGACGATGACACTGATAGAGGTCAATGTAGTCGATGCGTAGACGACGTAAACTCGCTTCGCATTGCTCCATGATGTGTTTGCGTGAAAGCCCTCGTTCATTAGGGCTATTCCCCATCGGGAAAAAAACCTTGGTGGCTAAAACAAATGACGATCGTCGATACCCAGCAAGGAGTCGACCCCACTGCTCTTCACAACTTCCCCGCCCATACACATTCGCGGTGTCAAAAAAGTTGATACCACATTCGAAGGCCTTATCTATAATTGCGCGACCCGAGAGCTCATCATGCACGTGAGCAAAAGTTAACCAGCCTCCCAGCCCCACTTCCGACAGTTTGATGCCAGATCGACCCAATCTACGATATTCCACCTCCTGGTCCATACGTCCGCTGCAAAAGGCTCGCAACCAAGTGGCTCATTCAACCGCCTTTAGTCCTCAAACTCGACATAACCTCGCTCTACCGCCCGTTCGAGAGCATCATACGCAGCCACCGCCTCTTCATACCGATGACGCTTGCTTTCAAGGTCAGCGGTTGGGCAACTGTCCTTGGCCCATTCGATATGAAACGCAGCGTGGAGGTAGTCAGCTCGGATCTCCGCAACCTTGGCGGCTAGCTCCATAAATCGCCGTCGGCGCAATGGCCCCAGCCGTTGCTTGATCGCGAGCCGATTTGCCTTGGCGATCGCATCCTCAACCTCAAGCAGAAATCGATGGGTGCTTTTTGTTCGCATAGCCTTTACATCGACCACTTTCCCCTTCCCGCAAGGCTAAGAAATCAACCTCGGGCTAGAAGTGACTCAAAACCATTCATTCCTGCCTCTCGTCAGCAATAGCCAAGGACTATCCGGCTACCCATCCGTGTCTTCATCTCAAAAACCTATCCATCCCTGCACCATCTACATACATGCGTTTGTGCTGATATTAGTTGGCCATCCGACGTGGAAACACCGCCAATGTCAGAGTACTTCATGGATAAACTCGACTTAGAACGATTTGAAAAGCGCCTACGACTCCGTCGTACACGCCCACAGGATTTTGGGGATATCGTAGCGATCGGACAACGCTGTTTTCCGGGTATGGAACCGTGGACCCTTGAGCACATCGAAAGTCAATTGCATATCTTTCCCGAAGGGCAAATGAGCATCGAGGTAGATGGCACCTTAGCTGCATCCTGCAGCACCTTAGTCGTCGCTTCTGTAGATTATGCCGAAGACTGGCACGATTGGGCCAAGGTCTCAGACGATGGGTTTATTCGTAATCATGATCCTGAGGGAGATGTCCTGTATGGCATTGAAATCCAAGTAGATCCGGCCTTCAGGGGTATACGCCTTGCTCGACGTTTGTATGATGCTCGCAAGGAGCTCGCTTGTCGGCTCAATCTTCGGAGTATCATTATCGGTGGCCGCATACCCGGCTATGGAGAACACGCTCATCGGCTTACAGCGCGAGCTTACGTCGATGAGGTAATAGCCAAACAGCTTCACGATCCGGTCCTCACCACCCAACTGGCCAATGGTTTTGTCCTGAAACGCTTAATACCAAACTATCTGCCGAGCGACGAGGCCTCATGCGGCTACGCTACATTCTTGGAGTGGCCCAACTTAGACTATCAGCAACCTAACCGTCGGAGGTTCGCCCGAGCGGTGGAACCGGTCCGGCTCGCGGTGGTTCAATATGAGGTCCGGCCAGTAGAAAGCTTTAAGGCTTTCGCCCAGCAAGCGGAGTTTTTTGTGGACGTAGCTGCCGACAAAAGCGCGGACTTCATTCTTTTTCCCGAGTTATTTACCACCCAGCTTCTCTCGGTGCGAGCATCCAAGCGAGCTGAAGAAGGAGCACGCATGGTGTCCGAATACACCGAGTCCTATCTTGAGCTCCTGGCGAACCTAGCCGTACGATACAACATTAATATTGTGGGTGGTTCCCAATTCACAGTCGAAGACGAGCGGCTGTACAATGTTGCATACCTTTTTAGGCGCAATGGCACTCTAGAGAAGCAATACAAGCTACATATCACCGGTGACGAGCGCCGATGGTGGGGATTGCAGGGAGGGAATGAAATACATACCTTCCTGACCGACCGAGGCAAGGTAGCCATTTTGGTGGGATACGATGTTCAATTTCCAGAACTAGGTCGACTCGTAGCAGAGGCCGGAGCTCGTCTTGTGTTCGTCCCGTTTACCGCTGGTGACCGTGCTGAGTATCTCACCTATCGGATCTGTGCTCGAGCTCGAGCAGTAGAAAATCATGTATATGTGGTCACCTCGGGGGTCGTAGGTAATCTCCCGTTTGTAGACAATGCTGATGTTCACTACGCGGTATCCGGAATCTACACCCCCTCAGATGTATCCTTCGCTCGCGACGGCATCGCTGCCGAGACCACTCCCAATATTGAAGCGGTATTGGTACAAGACTTGGACATGGAACTATTAAGGCGACATCAACAGACCGGAACTTTCCGGAACCTGCTTGATCGCAGACACGATGTTTACCTTATGACCACCGCCAAACGCTAAAGCAACCGAAGCATGTATCCTGCCACGCAAGAATATCACCTTTGCAGGAAAGTAGCACTTCACCTCTTCGAGAGCCTGGAAAAAGATCTCCCACTATCGATAGGCCTGATAGCTATGATGCCAGCTGAAAACCCCAACTCATCTCAGAACCTCCACACACTAACCTACAGCCAACTCCAAAGCGCTGTGCTGGCAAGCGTTGAACGTTCTGCTCGAATAGTACTCCCCAAAGCAGTGCCCAACACTGAGATATTGCGCCATTTTGGTCTCAAACAATGGAATCCCCTTCTAGGGATCGCCTCCGGGGAATGGGCAGGGAAAGCATGGTGTATCGAGTTTGGCATCGATGATCTTGAAGTATGCTAATCAGCCTAGAGCATGTCTTTAACCATCGGCTAAGGAGCTGACGCCGTATCCCGCGTGTGTGTGTGAGGGGCCAGCCCCGGTCGGAGGGTACTGGATGTACCCAGCCGAGCGAGGGACCCGAACGGGTGGCAAAGCCACCGACCCCTCACAAACGCGGGATATAAGTCGGAACGCGGGCCGGAGTTGAAAACCACGCTCTAAAAAAGCCGTAGACGGCGGCCCCTGAAGGGTCCTCAGCAGATGTATTGTCCACGGAACATCTGCTTAATAGCCGGTTGATTTAGCCCTGTGTGTAGCTATCGAGTCCGGCTTTTCGTGAAACGCTCTGACGACGAGGCGAGCGTACCTGACGGTACGCGACCGAGGAGAGACTTCTTGTGGTCAGGACGTTTCACGGAAAGACCGGCCCATGGATTCGTGCAGGGCTAGCAGCCTGTTGATTTAGCCCAGTGTGTAGCTATCGAGCCAGGCTTTTCGTGAAACGTTCTGACGACGAGGCGAGCGTACCTGGCGGTACGCGACCGA
>JAHQVK010000084.1 GCA_019634385.1 Myxococcales bacterium
CGGTCTTTCCGTGAAAGGTCCTGACCACGAAAAGTCTCTCCTCGGTCGCGTACCGCCAGGTACGCTCGCCTCGTCGTCAGAGCGTTTCACGAAAAGCCGGGCTCGATAGCTACACACTGGGCTAAATCAACCGGCTGCTAGTCGTATACAACAGACATCCCTTGGGTTGGACCCAAGTTCCTGCTTCTACGCGGGCTACGCCCACGCTCGCTCACGATGAAAAGAACGACATCAACGAATCATTGAACTGACCGTAGTTATCTAAGCAAGTATTCAACTCAAAGCTCTACAAAAATACTAACCATATCCGGAAAATTTCCCGAAGCTCACCAGGCAGCCCTTGCTTTACAACATCACCCGTTGCGCAAGTCACGTATGTCTATCACAAATCACACCTATAGCGCCAAAGAGCAATAAAGGCATACTCTGCGTACACAATGAGGCTAAACCAACTCGCGAGTATGGTCCCAGGCTATGCCCACCACAGTGCGACTCACGCACAAACAGATTATAATATTGATATTCATCACCCTCTCTTAATAATCAATAGGCAACATACAGCAGAAATCACTTGGGTTGAACCCAAGTGCCTGCTTCTACACCGGGCTATGCCCCACTGCGCGCCCACTTGTTGATTCTTACAGAATCAATTCAAGGGGTCTTTGCTGTAGTTTAATAACCAAATAATGTTCATACTAGTCATAAAACGAAACAAATACGCCACAAAGCGTAACAACTAATCAATATCCACATTCGTCGTACAACCCAACAGAATCACTACATACCACCGTGCGACAGCCGATATTTTTACTAAATATGCTCTCAAACCGCACCTGCTTCACCAAAGAGCAACAATCTCCCAATGTTCATATAAGTCATACTATTCAACAAAATCGACAATCAATATAGTGTAACTTCTCACTCTGCATCAAGCCCTCCTAATTGAAGGTCTGTTGACATTGACCACCGGTACCGGCGAGGCTAAGCTCAGTTTCTTTGTAACGAGTGTAAAATTAGAAGAGTTATTGGTAACTTGGCTCACGGGTTTCAGAGAGAAATTTATGTCGGGTACACAGCATTGGTTAGACAAAGCCTATAATATGAGTAATTGGGAAAATTTTCGCCGATATACGCCCGCCTCTCTCGTCTTTGCACTCCAGCGTCGACTGGGTCTGACCGTTGAACCAACCACCATAGCCACCCGCAGAGAAGTGATCAGCCCGGCTGAACATCATTCAGCCCGGCCAGCAGCATATTATTTACCCAATCAATTAGATAAAGTTATGGCGACCCAAGAGAATTCCACATTCTCCCAGGAATATAATCGCATAGCTGGAAAGCCCATCAACCATGCCGCAACGGTTGCCTATAGATTAGACAATGTAAATTTTATCCACGGGGTACTATATAGTGGTCGTTCGTGTTGGGCCCAGGTTCACCAAAAGGCTCGGCCCGGATTCTATAAGATAGACCGCGAACTAGAAGAAGTCGCACTGCCCACTTCCCTCGTTGGGGACAAATTCTTTGGGCACTTTGTCTGCGACGATTCCGCCACCACACTGCTTGCCACCAACTGGGGTGATGTATATTACGCCTCTAGCGGTGCTCGCGGCGATTGGCATCACGCAAGTGACTATCTCGAGGTATACGGTTTAGAGTTTCCGACCCTCCAAACCGCTCATATCCGCCAGGCTTGGGTCTTTGAAGACTATGGAATGAATGCAAACCGACGCAAGCGCCTCGAAGCTTTGCGAACGAGAATTCGAGCTCAAGGCAGCAGACGCTCCGGTCATAACATATATATCCGCCGGCGTGGGGGCGGCGCCCCTAGAACACTAACAAATGAAATACAATTAGAAGAGCGCCTCCGACGCGAAGGCTTTGAAATTGTGGACCCAGTGAATATGAGCACGCGGGAAGTAATCACCCGCACGAGCAACGCAGCTTTGGTGTGCAGTGTGGAGGGAAGTGCTGTCGCACACGGTTACTTAGCGGCGGCTCCCAACGCGGCTATACTTACCATTCAACCTCCATATCGCTTCACCAATATATGGAAAGACTTCTGCGATGCTTCAGACTTTCGATACGGCTTTGTTGTCGGCGAAGGTAAACCGGGTGAGTTCACAGTCAGCGTTGACGACTTGTTACGCACGGCTGACCTCCTTGTGAAGGCGAACCCTAAGCAGAGGGTTTTTGCCTAAACTGCGGTCAAGATAAGACAGCAAAGACTGTGTGATTTGAATCGCGGAAATTCCCCGCAACTGAACAACCTTAGCAGCAAGCTAAAGTCAGCGGCTCGAGCCTGGATGAAATTCAAGCTCGCGCAGCCGGTCATTAGCTCACTACGACAGAAATCACTTGGTTTGAACCCAAGTGCCTGCTTCTACGCCGGGCTATGCCCCACTGCGCGACCACTTGGTGATTCTTACAGAATCAATTCACGCGGTCTTTGCTGTGTATCGACCTAAATCCTTAACCTACTTGATGTCTTTCAGCTCCGGGCCGCGTTCTGACTTGTATCTTGTGTCTGTGAGGGGTCGGTGGCTTTGCCACGCTTTCGGGCCCTTCGGCCGGGTGCATCCCGTCCCCCCCTCCGGCACCGAATCCTCACAACCCCGGGACACGGCGTCATCTCCTCAGCCAGAGGTTGAAGGCGCACCCTAATTAAGTAAGTAACTATCGCTATGGGCCTATAGTGCATAAATATCCGACTACGGAGAGAGACTAACCATAGTAAGAGCTTGTCTTTACAGAAGAAATCACTTAGGTTGAACCCAAGTTCCTGCTTCTATTCAAAGCTATGCTCCGCTGCGCGACCACTTGTTAATTCTTACAGAAGAAATTCAAGTAGTCTTTGCTGTAACGCAAGCCCCAACGCCGGAGATTCGTACAAGTCCATAGAACACAGCATACCCATACAGATTACATGCTAACAGTTGCCTCTTCATCCGTGCCGCACGGGACGCCCTCAAGACACCCCAGTTACAAACAACAACCATATGAAAGAGCCTGGCCTATGAGCAATTCGTGCAATATTCACCTCCAGCCAAGCTCTGCGCGCCTATTCATCACCAAGTTCTTACTATTATCAACCGCGGAAAGATGAACTCAAGGTGCCAATGATTACGATTTCCCAAAAAACAATGATGATCGCATGATGACTTTGCACCAGTAGCTGTAGTACTGCAATCGAACACGGAAGATCCTAATGACTACTGATTCTGAAAAACAGATGGAAAAGCATGACCCAGCCGTTGACAAGCTTTGCAAGTTCCGGATTGAGGTGCCATACACATTAATAAACCGCATCTGTATCTACCGAGATAACCGGGGGACTCTTTGGTATCCTGATCAGTGGGCCAAAGATCTTAACTTTCACGCAATGTATATAAAAGACCTTCGTCTGTGCTGTCCTGTAGAGAAGGGGGCTCCCCCCGTACGTTTCGTCAACTCATCCACGTATCCCCTTCTCAACCGGATCCAAGTATATCCTCTACCTCCAGACAACGGATGGGTGTCCGTCGCAAAAAATCTGGTCCCCAATTTCCTTAAAATTGCGTCGGTCTTCAAAAACAGCAACATTGTCCACACAGAAGCGTGCGGGTGGCCTTTTCCCCTCTCATACTACCTGCTGCCTCTTCAGTCCTGGCAACGTCGGCCGTGGATTTTTGTACTCGAATCCACGTTCTGGGATCTTTCTCCGCACGAAAAACCAACCCTCGGGCGACTGTTTGAAAGCCGATTCAATCGCTTCTTTGTTCGTAAGTGCCTCAAACAAGCGGACGTCTCTATCTTTACAACCGCCTCCTACAAAAGAGAATTTGAGCCACCAGGGGTCAACGGGATCATCAACACCCCCACGTGGATTGATCTTGATCAATGCCTCAGCACGCAAGACGCCGAGGCTAAGTGGACACAAAAACTCCGCCAATCGCATGCGAAGTATATCTTTACCGGTCGCATGATCACCCAGAAGGGCGTTGCGCAGCTCCTCGAAGCCATTCGAATTCTCACGGAGCGAAACGTGGAGATATCCATCGATTTCATGGGTTCTGGAGGTGAATTTGAGGAGAAAATACGTGAGCTAGCCGCCAAGCCCCAAGGATCTGTAAAAACCAAACACCTCGAACCAGTGCCTTACGGTCCACAATTTTTTGCCACAATTGCTGAATATGACGCTGTGCTGGTACCAAGCTTGAGTCAAGAGCAACCCCGGATTCCGCTGGATGCGGCCAGCCAGGCCCTCCCTATTATCGGTTCAGATACTATCGGCCTACGGGAAATCATTGAAAACCATAAAACCGGCTTTTTGGTGGCCCCAGGGAATGCTAAACTGGTGGCGGACATCATCGAGAAATGCAGCAATAACCGAGCTCAACTCAAGAGAGCGGGCATGGAAGCAATCGCCCGAGCCAGGAATTCAACACATGCTTCTATGCACCTGCGACGCGCACAGATACTCTCCGAAAACCTTCAGCGAGGCGTAGTCACCGCCACCAACTAGAGCACCGAACAGCTTGAACCATAACATTGCATTGCTACCGACCATTAGTCTCTCTGCCAAAGGTTTGAGGATCCAATTCTAAGGTATATTGCGGTTGTTTTCCAAAACCCGGGGCAAACCAGTCATTGTGCACGGCCAAGCGTCTTTACGGTAAGAGCTTGTCATGATCTTCAGCGTCCCGCTGTGTACCCGAGCCACAGAATGTGCCCCTGACCGGTGGGTAACCTTGGCCTCAATAATTTCGTACATGGAACACTGTCGGTGGCAATGGATGAAAGAGCCAGCCCTGGGCCTTCTTGAGTCTGTTCACCACGGATACGGCTTCTACGTCCTCAACCAATCCATTGCTATGAACCGAAGATTCGGCATGGGACAAAATGTTCAGGTACGATGCACCCTCACTCATATGGGCCGTTCCACCGCGGAAGGCGTGCAGGACGTCATTCGTGAAGATGGCGTGCAGCTGGCCCACTGCCGTATCCGAGGGGCATGGATAGGCCCCAAAGGCCAACTGGCTCGCATCCCTGAGCAAGCTCGAAAAGCGGTCTACCAGGGCACGCTTGAAAGCACACGTGGTGACCCAGAGCCAGGCACACCTGATTCACTATTTAGGCCCCCAGAGCCACTACGCACCGGCAAACTAGACCTGCAATTGCAGGAAATCCAAGCAACAGAGATGTACGAGCATGCGGTCACCGTTCGCGCGTCAGACCTTGATATTTTTAGCCACGTGAACGCGGCGAACTACGTCCGCTATGTAGCTGACGCTCTTGCTACTAGAGATCTTTCGCCCAGTCTCCACCGGGCGGAGCTAAAATATGTAGGGCAAGCTCGTGAAGGAGATCGCCTTAGGGTTTGTTACTGGGATCTAGGCGATCATTGCCATGCCGCCCATATTCTACGAGATGGTACAACTTTGTTCCAAGCGGTTGTTGAGACCGAGCCTGCATACAGCAAAGACCCCTTGATTTGATTCTGGAAAAATCAACCAGCGGTCGCACAGCGGAGCATAGTCCCGCGAAGAAGCTGAAACTTGGGTTCAACCCAAGGGGTTTCTGCTGTAGTAGGCAACTGAACCCGATATAGAAGATTTCACGCAGTTCGAAATACCCATGTTACATGGGCATGATGTTACGTTCGAACAAGCGCTCGGCTGTTCTTCCATGTTAGAGCCGCACCTTGCAGCCCGCTGATTAGGCCCAGTCGGCATAGTTCAAGGTGGGCTTCCAGCAGAATATTTAGGCGAAGAGGTTACACATACCGGCCGTTCGCAGCCGGTAAGCGGCAGAACCGGTCGAAATGTTCCAGTGAAGACCGCCCGAAGGATGCTTGCTCTACCAGATCAACCGGCTGCTAGGGCGTGTCTTCAAGCTCCGGCTGTGGAGATGATCCCGTAGCCCGCGTGCGTGAACGGTCGGCCCCGGAGAGAGGATCGAGGATGTACCGGACCGAGGGGCCCGAAAGGGGGGGCAACCGAGCCCTCACACATGTGGGAAACAAGCCAGAACGTGGTCTGGAGTTTGAAAACACGCCCTAAAAGCTAGTTCGAACAATTATTCGGAGAAAGTCCTGCACCAGTGATCGTCACCTGATCTATATTTGCAAGCCCAGCACTCGTCATCGCTTCCAAGCGAATGCGATTACGTCCGGACACCAACATTGCCGATGCGGTGGTCGTGGTCCAATTGGTCCACGACCCGGAAGTTGGGAACCTTTCTGTCCTTACCACTCGGTTGTTGATGATCAGGTTCGCTTGCCGATCCGAAACCGATGCATACCGCCATTCCAAGGTGGCCATGCCTCCTCTTGAGAGAATATCCCACTCCAAGAGCGCACCGCTCCTATTCGGAGTATTGACGTACCCGCTCCCATTGTAACCTCCATGCTGAGACTCGATCACACCATCCGCTGGACAGAAGCCACCAGCATTTTCCTGAATGGTGACCGTAACGCTAACATCCTCCGGTTGATCACCATCATCAACCTCTCCACAAGTACCAGAGGAGAGTTCAGTACCCCTAATGGTAAGCCGGTCCAGATTCGCCAGGCCATCACCCGTGAGTGCTTCCAAACGAATGCGATTAGTTCCAGGCCTTAACCTCGCAGAAGTAGTAGCGTTTGACCAAGTTGACCAACCCCCGGAAGAGTTAAACCCAACGGTCCTAACCAACTGATTGTTGATAATCAGGTTTGCACCTCGATTGGTGGTAGAGGCGTACCGCCAAACTAAGGTAACCATGCCCCCTGTTGATCGGACATCCCATTCCAAGGTGACACCACTTTCATTTGGTGTATTAGCGTATCCACTTCCGCTGTAGCCGGCATGTTGAGACTCAAAAACCCCATCCGCTAGACAGTAACCATCTCCGTTTTCCTGAATAGTTAGCTGGTCATCAGCATCATCACCGTCGTCAGCATCATCACCGTCGTCAGCATCATCACCGTCGTCAGCATCATCACCGTCGTCAGCATCATCACCGTCGTCAGCATCGCCGTTGAGATCTGCTCCACAGACGGCGAGCGAGTTCAGATATTCTTCAAGGTTCGTCCAACCATCACCATTACGATCACCATTGCGGTCAGTAGAATCGAAGGGATTGAGTCGGTTGCGATTTTCCCACGTATCCGACATCCCATCCTGGTCAGAGTCAGTCCGGGCAGGACCAGAGGGTATATTACCCACAAAATTAGGCAATCGCAGGCTACTCTCATTACTAATAGTTGCTCCGGATCTCCCGAGCGACCTCAGCTCCGCAATGACGTAATCATCCGCGGCATCTCGCCATCGGCATGCCCCGGCGTGAGCAACTACATAGTTGTAGGCTGCATTCGCAGACATCTCCCTGACGGAGGGGAAATATACGGCCGGCCTTGTCAGCCAAGTTGCCGAACCAAAATCCCCCTCAGTCAACCGGCGACCCCCCAGAGCTCCGTTGCGGTCAGCATCATACCAGTTATCAGAGGCGAAAATATGATAGGCTGATGTAGGACTATTCAGAGTACCTCCTCGGGTTTCTGGACCATAAAGGAAATAATTACCTACCATATAGCCATCCGAGCGCCCGGATGTGTCGCCGAGAATATAACCAGAAACCACCCAATTATAGATAACGTTATTCACCCACTGAAGAGTCTTCCGAGCCTTTGGATTTCGGGAGTTATTGTCAATCCAGAGAGACCGCAGCACCGAAACGCCATTGGCATTAAGTAAGCCACCGGTACTATGGGTTTGCAGACCCTGAGCAACAATCGAATCCTGAAGAGTGATATTCTTCAGTTCATAGCCGCTTTCCTGATTCAAATCAAAGTTGGCATCTCGACCCCAACTAATTGAACAATGATCGAATATCATATCGTGACCACGAGCGATTGTAATTGTATCTTTTCCGGATGAACCGACTCTCCCCATCCTAAAACGCATGAAGCGAACGATCGTATTGTGGGCATTGGTAAAAGAGGTACCATCACCGTAGACAACAATACCTCCACCAGGAGCAGTCTGCCCAGCAATAGTTTGGTTCCGCTGAAAGACGAGCCTCGAGTTCAGCCTAATCACACCACCAACGTCAAAGACCACCGTTCGCCCCGGTTGACTCACCGCATCCCGTAAAGAACCCGGTCCGGAGTCATTCAGATTGGTCACATGGTAAACGTCCATCCCACGAGCTCCAGTTGCATATTGACCAAAGCCTTCTGCTCCCGGAAATGCTTTTTGCTGAGCGAACCCTTCGGACCTTGCCAGCACCAATCCTACTAAAACACATACGTACAATGGATATATCCAAATATATTGATAACGCACAAAACCTCACTATTTCCCAGTTGCCGGAGTACGCTCAACTACGGGAGAAAAACATCATCAGACCTCTAGCCACACATAAACGTATACGCTCTGCATTCCCCAGCGTTGCTCAAGCCCAAAAAACGAGCAACCGCTGGACCTGTCCACCTCAGCGCCCTACCCCGGAGACGCAACTCACAAAAGAGTGAATGTACCAGAGGTTCCACCACAAAGGAGACCACAGGTACGTAAGCATAGCAACAAATCCTACCTCTAATAGCGTTGACGCACGACCACCAAGGACTTGGGCATCAACACCGTGTACAACAAAGGCGCGTGGAGGAGCCTCCTCTACAGCAAAGACCACTTGAATCGATTCTATAAGAATCAACAAGTGATCGCGCAGCGGGGTATAGCCCCGCGTAGAAGCTGGAACTTGGGTTCAACCCAAGTGATTTCTGCTGTATGTGCAAAAGCCCTCAACGAACTACAGCGAGGCTCGGTCTAACAGACTGCAGAAAGCTTGGATTCAATCCAAGCTTCTGCGGCTAAGAGTATGAATAGAGCGAAATTTCTCATGATTCACTCTACCGTAACCGGTACATGTTCCACCGTAGCCAGCGCCAAGTTCCAACTCAGCATCTCCCCCGAGACCATCACAGAAAAAAAAGGGTTGAGTACGGTGCCAACTCCTGGTGTTGGTCCGAACTAGAACATGTTTCTGTATCCATTCCGAATAGGAGTTATCATTGCTCGGGCTGCCCTCCGACCGAAAGTCAAACTTGATGTCCCTTACACATTCCACGGTCGCGCGTGGCCCTGGCTATGTGACTTTAATCTCCACGTTAACCATGCCCACTATCTTACGCTTATGGAGCACGCTCGATGGGCTTGGTCCACTCAGACTGGTCTTGTTCAGCGCCTAAGACGGCATCGATGGCGATTCATTGTCATCGGCAGCGAAGTTCTATATCGGCGGGAATTGAAGCTCGGAAGAACACTTCGGTGTATCACCAATATCGAAAGCTTCGACAACCACTCAATCGTCATTCGGCAAGAGATCTTCTGCCACAACAACAAACAAGCCGCCCTGGGACTCGTTCGTGCACAAGTCCGAGGGCCCTCGAGTGCTATTCCCCCGCAAGAGATCATCGCCGAACTCGCTGTAGATTCTTTACCCCCTTCACCAAGTACACTCGCGCAAACGTTCCTCACTTCCCAGCAAACCCTCCTCAGTGAGCTATCATCACCTCAAGACCGCAAAGACCGTGCACATTGAAGCTCCTGTATCACAACCCCAGATGGCGCCTCTCATGAGTGATTCTGGTGCCTACCAAACCGTACTTATACAACAGGAACCACTTGGGTTGAACCCAAGTTCCTGCTGCTGTACTGGGCGTTCGGAGTGACCGACGAGAGCGAAAGCGAGTTCAGATATGTCCCGCAAAAAGCCGAGTGAGGAGCATACAATCTTTTTAACAACCGGCTGTAGTAAAAAGCGCTCGGGCTAAGTCCAAGTTTCTGCTCACAATTCCGAGAGGTTGAGCAACTAATTGAAATCCATTCAACCGGTTTTTCCTGTAGCCCTCGCCCATCAAATGCTTGCCAGCCAGTTTCAGTATCCTGGACGATGCAGAGACATACAAGGCGCTTACTGCAGAAACCACTTGGGTTGAACCCAAGTTCCTGCTTCTACGACGGGCTATGCCCCGCTGCGCGCCCACTTGGTGATTCTTACTGAATCATTTGCTGTAAGAGCTGAGGCACATCCTCTTTGCCGAAGGACACTCATGCTCTGTTGGACAAGCGGTAAATTTTCCTTGATCTGGTATCAAACTTCAGCTAACTTACTTTTTTACAATTCACTTCGGACAACCCATTTTGCTCCGAAAGAAAGGTCGGTGAATCTGAATTGATGATCAACGTGATGCTTAGTACGCGCATGCTTTGGGTATGTTCGATCGTAGTAGCAGGTCTTGTTCAAGGACTACCCTTGACGATTTATGCCTCTGACAACCATGGTATGGTGCATATTCCCAACGGGTCTTTTCTTATGGGATGCCAACCACAAGACCCCGCATGTGAAAAAGACGAGCATCCGGCACATTTCGTATATCTTGATGCGTTTTATATCGACGCAACAGAAGTCACAGTACAAGCTTATTCCCGGTGTGTGCTCAGCGGCAAATGTCTGCCCCCCGGCAACGACGAACATTGTAACTACCTAAAACAGGGAAAAAATGATCACCCTGTAAACTGTGTAAATTGGTATCAAGCCCAAAATTACTGCACAACACAGGGTAAGCGTCTTCCCTCCGAGGCCGAGTGGGAACGGGCCGCACGAGCCATTGACGGAGATATCTATCCCTGGGGGAATGCCTCTCCAGCCTCTCACCACGCTCGATTCGACTATCATTCGAACAAGGGAACAAGCCCGGTGGGTTCTTACAGTCGGGGCGCCTACGGTCTTTATGATATGGCAGGAAATGTCTGGGAGTGGGTAGCAGACTGCTATGACCCCAGTATTTATACATCCTCCGTTAACCGCAACCCTCTCCATCAACCCGACTATTGCCCTACAGGAGCTCGAGTATTACGAGGTGGCTCCTTCCGCAACACGGTCTGGGCTATGCGTTCATCAGATCGATTTTGGAGTCTACGAAAGACAGGCGGACCCAACGACGGCTTCCGCTGTGCGGCGAGCCAACCAGAGACATGAAACAACGCCTGGCTGAAGCTTGCGATAATTAGGCTAGGTATGTATCAACTCATACCGCAAAGTTCCTTTGGTTGCTCTCAGCCGTTGTAAAAGACACTCAACAGACCGCGTGACGAAGCAAGTCCTACAGCAGAAATTACTTGGGTTGAACCCAAGTTCCTGCTTCTACACGGAGCTATGCCCCCCTGCGCGACCCCTTGGTGATTCAGTAAGAATTACCAAGGGGGCTTTACTGTAAAGTAGTCAAAGACATCAGAGCTCAGGCCAGAAAATACCCGCACAGAGACTTTTGTGCCATTCGAAAACGCGTGTACGAATGTCTGCCTTCTCTTGAGAGCAACTATCAGCCATGCTGAGAGTTGTGGTGATCAGCAGCATCCAAAGTCCGGCGGGCGGACTGAATCTCTACCTGCGCAGTCTTTAAAGCTTCGAGTACTTGAGCTCGAGCCGGCCCGCCCACGACATTGCGTCGCTCAACCGCTGCCTCTACATTTAGCCATTGGGAAATGTCGTCCCCAAAGCGGGAATCGAATGCCCGAAGGTCTTCCACTGTCAAATCATCGAGGTACTTCTTGGTCTGAATACAATGAGCCACAATGGTACCCACCACTTCATGAGCCTCTCTAAATGGTACGCCCTGAATAACTAAATGATCAGCCAACTCAGTGGCGGTGACAAACCCATCCCGGAGTGCCTCGCGAAGTCTATCCTTTTGAAATAATAACTCTGGCGTCATACGCGCGGAGATTTCAAGCGCGTCGTGCCATGTACGGAGGGCATCATACAGAGGAGGCTTATCCTCCTGCAGGTCGCGGTTGTACGTCATAGGCAGTGCCTTGAGGGTCACGAGAAGCGCCACTAAGTCGCCAATGACCCGACCGGTTCGACCTCGGATAAGCTCAGCAACATCGGGGTTTTTCTTCTGAGGCATCATGGAAGAGCCGGTGGTAAATGCATCACCAATCTCCACAAAACCAAACTCAGCTGAACTCCACAGCACCAGCTCCTCGGCAAAGCGGCTAAGATGCACCATAGAAATCGCAGCTGCACTCATTGCCTCTAAAAAAGCATCCCGATCCCCAACCGCGTCCATAGAGTTGCGAGTGATCGCCGGAAAGTTCAGTAACTTAGCCACTAGTTCTCGTTGGATGGGATGCGGGCTTGCCGCCAGAGCGCCGGAGCCTAACGGCGAAACTAGCGCCCGTTTCAACGCATCCTCCACCCGTCCGCGATCCCGGGCAAACATCTCCCGGTAAGCCAAAAGATGGTGAGCCAGCCGCACCGGTTGACCTCTTTGAAGGTGTGTATATCCCGGCATGAGGGTATCAACGTGCTGATGCGCTTTGGCTACCAAACCGGCCTCAAACTCCAGCAGTCGGCCTTGGATGGCCCGAAGCCGGCGGCGGAGAAACAATCGAGCGTCAAGCGCCACCTGATCATTGCGCGATCGAGCAGTATGGAGCTTCCCGGCTACTTCTGCACCTACCAAGTCCGCCAAACGTCGCTCGATGTTCATGTGTACGTCTTCGAAAGCGGCGTTCCATGGGAAAGTGCCACTATGAAGTTCAGTACGAATCGCTTGGAGTCCAGATACCAACTTCTCCGCATCCTCTGGGGCGACTATGCCCGCTTCCCCCAACATCTGGGCATGCGCCAGGCTGCCCTCAACATCGTCCTCAGCAATGTTGCGATCGTCTTCGATCGAGGAGGTATATGCTTCAACTAGGGCATCCGTGGGCTGAGAAAAACGACCGCCCCAAGGCTTTTTATTGGAGGCCATAAGATGCCATCCACCGAGCCCTGCATCAGGTCAACCAACGGTTTTCTCCGCACCGAGAAGCAATGCACCAGAGACTCTCTCCGTGACCGGAGATGTTAATGTTGCGGCCCGAGATGAATACCCGAATCGCCGGAGGCTACGTCCTGAGCAAAAGCTCGCGCATCATCGGTAGGCGCATCAGGAAAGGCCCAGGTTCGATCGTTGGTTTGGTTACCGCCTTGGAGATTCCAAAAATCAACCCCACCAACATCCAAAAACAATGCTGAACTCGTCAGGCCATGGTTTGAACCACAGGAAGCTACCGTAGCATAACCGGCAACCAATCCCACGTTGGCCTGGTACATGTCTTCACCTTGATTGTCGATAAACATACTCACCGAGCCACAGGAGGCAACCCCCCCAGAAACCGGAGCAAACTTGTAAGCATCATCTCCGTCTTCATTGATAAACACTCCGACTGAAAAGTCTTGAGCCGCACCCATCACAAATGTCTCGGCCGAGAGTTTAAAGCCGACGTTATCATCACCTCCACCACCATCAGCAAGCATACCTACCCCAAAATGTGCGGCAGCCCCTTGAGCATAATATAGAGCGTCATAGTTGTCTTCTCCGTTGCGGTCAGCAAGCAAACCAAACCCCTGCCAATATCCCGTTCCCTGAACGTATACACCCCCAGTGTAATTGTCGTTGCCTTCCACATCCAGTAGAAAACCTATGCCCCCTGACATCGAGTACCGTTCATCACGAATACGAAAACCCAAGCCTGCCCCCTGACACATGCTAGCATTAGCTTTGCCTGGCAGCTGAGACGCCGTATAGGCCGGCTGACCATTATGGTCCGGATGACATTCATAGTCGTCATTACCCCCCTCATCAAATAGAAGACCCATACCTCCTACATAACCAAACCCCTGGGATGCATGACTTGAGCGATATGTGTCTTGCCCAACCCCTGCATCGATAAGTAGCCCAATCCCAAATTGGCCAGCTCCTTGTGAACCATCTTCTGCCCAGTAATAGTCGTGACCACCAGCATCAAAAATCACACCTACCCCTTGATGGGCATACCCCTGGCTTGCACGTAGTGCTAGATAACTATCTTGACCGTCCCCCAAATCGAACAGCATCGCTATCCCGTTTCGAGCCGCCCCCTGTCGGGAAGATTCCGATGCTGAGGCCCCCTGCACCTTCCCCCCTTCTGTTATTGTCCCATCCGGATCCGTAGGTAGCCGAATCCCAGCAAGACCAACATTTTCCGCCTCCGGGTAAATATATCGATCATTACCTCCGAGGTCGATGGCCACACTCACCGCGTTCGCTCCCGAAGTATTACTGGCCACTTGATGTAGATACTTATCGTCACCCCCGAGATCGATCAGTAATAAGATATCCTCGGTGGTCGCCGGGTAGTTATCCGCCTCGCTACCCCGCACCCAAATCCAACCGGCTGGGGTTGCTATATCCACTTTCACTTCGGCTTTGCCCGCAAATTGGTCCCAAGGAACGGCAGTGATAGCCCGGGCTATGGCCTCTGCCGCCCCGTAAAGTTTGCCCCGGTCGGCATGTAGATACGCGCGGTCTTCATCAAAATCGGCATTAAAACTATCCTTTAGTTTTGAGGGAAAAAGGTTGTGACCACCGTGATCACGCCACCAGTCGGGCGTCCGAGCGGTTAAGGTCTCATCTCGCTCTTTACGTACCGCCAACCCATCGTAGATGGCCCACATCGTTGGTCCAAGAGCCTCCGCTAAATCGCTGGGCATCGACTGCGGTATGACACATCCTTCAGCAGCACCATCTCTTTCCATCTGATACAGTGCACATATCCCTACAACTGCATCAGCAAAAGAGCCTCTTTTGAGACCCGACACTTCCCAAGCGGGAGCCCCCAGTATCACCGATGCATGGTTGATCATCTCAGCCACCACCGAGCTACCACTCGCTGAGGCCAAAAACCCGTCAGTCAACTGCTCTTCAATACAGCCGACGGCCATCGGTCGTTCGCGAGCAACCAGCGCTACGGGCAACGCAAACTCATCCTGGAGATACTTGCCATCGGCATAGTCTCTGATGGTTTCTGCGCCCACCCCCCAAACTCGCGAAGCAGCACCTTCCTCCACTAACGAGGCCGCCAAGCCAGAGGCCATTCGAGGGCAAATCTCGACCGGGTTGGTTACCCTCGGCGCGGTAAACGGACTGGTAGGAGGGGGGTCACTCGGAATCGGGACCTGAGGCACCGAAGGAAGGACATCCTCAGGCTCTTCCAGCCACGGAGGATGCCCTTCCGGAAAGCAAGCGCTTCCCAAAGAAGCCAGCCCCATAGCCCAGAGAAACAGCCTGGGACCCAGGTCTGCTCGAAAGAGAGGGCGAGGGAAACATTTCACCGTCTTCATCTTGAACTGCAAACATGTTCGACGGCTGACCCAACAAATGGAGCATCCCGCGCTTCTTGCAGGTCGGTGGAATGTGAAATGTTATGCAGCGATACAGCTTGTCTTCGAAACTAGAAGCTTATCCCCAGTAAAACCTGAATGGTGTGGGTAAGATCTGCATTCAGCAGGCGAACCCTCGAGTTTTGACCCGATCTACCAGCCACTGGGCGGCCACCTTCATCAAACTCTTCGACAAACACCTGACGGTCCAAGCCGTCCATGGGCACAAACAACCCATATTGTAGCATACCGTTAAAGCCTTCTTTGGATTTGTAATAGAGGGTAGCGTCAAACTCGAGTCCCAGGTTCGCGTTAGGTGATCCAAATGGGGTCTCCGCCTCCACCTCCAACGAGCCCGACGGCGTGGACTCTGGAAACCATGCCCGAGAATATACCACGTCCAAGCGCCCTCCCAGGAGTTCGGAAATATCGTATTGCACGCTCGGACGAATAACCAATGCATCAGTCACTGCCCCCACCAGCTGTCGCCAAAATATGAGGTCCACCACAAAGTCGGGATCAAAAACAAAGTTGGTGATGTCATTGTCACCACTACCAGTAAGAAGAGCACGAGCCTGAGCACCATCCCACACCCCAGGATCACCGGCATTAAAGCCTTGCCCACTCCCACCGGTATACATGGGAAAGAGCCCCCAACCAGGCGCACCATCTCCGGAAGCAGCTACAACAAGCAGCTCCAACGTGAGGGCATCATTATCCAAGAACTTGTACGACGCCCGAAGTGCCCCTCCATGTTGATTGAGCATAATATCGCCGGGATTAAACGGATTGCCCGATGCGGGGGTCACCGCGCCGCCATAACCGTTCCCTGCCGGCACTACATTGTCGATCGACCCAAAGACACCGGAATACTCCCCGGAGAGAGCAAATTTGCGCCATTGAAGCTCAAACCATAGCGAGCCACTGACTATCTGTGCCCCCCGGTCCACTATATTCGTTGTGGTGGCCTCGTCAGTGACATCACCCGTCTGTTGATCCACCGTACCTACGCCAACGCTATTCACGCTATCGAGATCCTGCACCCGGTACATCACCTGGGTACCAAAGTCGAAAACCACCTCATTATTAGCTAACTTACGGGTTCGGACCTCCGGACTATCCATTTTGGCGATGGTCAGCACGTATTGATGCAAATCATCCTGCTCGTCTCGGTCAAAAGGTTGGCCTAGGGGCAAAAAGCGGTTCTCGGAACTCGCACCACTCGCCGCGAAATCATAAGCCGGTGCCACCATAAAGCTCCCCAGCTGCACCGCGAACATGATCCGGTCCACAGTATCCCCAAAATCGCGATCGATGCCGTTGCCAGCATTGGCACTGATCCCCATACCCACGTGATTGGGCATTCGACCAAAAGACAACTGTCCAAGAGGCGTCATCACTTCGGCCCACACCCTCTTGACCCGAATTGAGTCCCGCCAGATCGTGTTTAGCCCAGCAGTAGGCGCTATTTGCGTCTGGGTCACTGCTGCTAAGGGCGACAAACCACTAAATTGGCTATCCGGAGTCGAACCGAGCACAAGGTTATCTAGAATATCAATTTGAGACTTAATTTTAATGTCTTCAAAGACATTGATGGTTGGCTCTAGCCGAAGACGGATATTTCCCCCTCCAAGCGTATCGCTGTTCCCCTGTCGGTTCGCACAACTATTCGCAGACTGATCGTCAACGTTGGTGGTATCGTTCCGTTGCCTCACGTCCGTATTACACAAGGCCGTCGGAGGGGAGGTCAGTCCGGGTACAAAGGGCCCTTGCTCCAGCCCGCTTTGTGGCAGCGCACTTTCGCCTCGGTTATAATAGGTCCCTAAATCTAGGCCGTCGAAGAAGAAGTCGTAGCGAAACCGAAAGTAGCCATCGAGCTCCACCAGGTTGAGATCCGACTGGGCCGGCTCCACCCACTTCCACCCCTCTTCCGCCCACCCATCTTCTTCGCCAGGGGCCTCCAGCGAGCGACCTCGGACGTCTTCCACCTCCTCGAGGAGCTCTCTGCGGAGCTCCTCTTTCAGTTCTCGACGCAGTTCATCTTTAATGTCATCGCGAATCTCGCGCCGCAGGATATCCAAGTCGGTTGCCGACAGGCTGTCTCTCTCTTGGCGCCTCGATGCACCTTCAACATCAGCCGATTGCGCATAACTGATGGTCGGAAGCCCCCCGAGGACCACCCCGGCAAGCAGATACGCTTCAAGGCGTGTGGGACGGTTCATGAGCCGGCAGCGCGTACCATGCCCGGGGCTCCTACTCAACTACCTCAACGGTTCCATCGCGGAGTTCCGAGCCAGACTTCGGTTTTTCGACCAACTCCACCAGCACACCATTAAGCTCTTTAGGGTGTACAAACGCCACTTGTGTTCCCTTCGCCCCTGGAACCGGCTTCTCGTTCAGTAGGTTCACGCCCAGCTGGCTGAGAGTGCTGAGAATAGACTCTAGGTCGGAAACTTCGAGACAGATGTGGTGGAGCCCTTCTCCTCTCTTCTTGATGGATCGGGCTACCGCCGAAGTCTCGTCACTGGGAGCTACAAGTTCAATGTGAACCTTTCCTACATCAAAAAAGGCCACATCCGCCCGTTGAGATGGAACCCGCTCCACCCGCTCACAGTGAATCCCGAGCCTCCGTTCATAGTTATTAACCGCTTGTTGCAGATCATTCACCGCAATCGCTACGTGATCGAGCTTAAACGACGTCATAGCTCAACATTGTAGCGCGTCACCAATAAATGTGGGAGGCCCACCCATCGCTCTTTGCGGCACAAGTTACTTGGTCAGCAACTCCTCAAGGCAAACGCCCAGCTCACGATGGCGGAATGTATAACCGGTATCTTCCGCAACCTTGGGCAACACATGTATGCTGGTCAGTAGGAGTTCGTCTGCCATTTCTCCCATCGCAGCACGCAACGCAAATCGGGGAACAGCCATAAACGTTGGGCGCTTGAGCGCCTGACCTAACGCGCTCGTGAACGCAACATTGGTCACCGGACACGGCGCAACTACGTTCATGGGGCCATCAATTGTCGGCGTATCCAGGGCGTGGAGCAGAAGACCAACGGTATCTTCAAGTCCGATCCAGCTCATGTACTGGTTACCCGAACCTAATGGCCCCCCGATCCCTAAACGAAACGGGGTCATCATCTTGGCTAACGCACCACCGTGCTTGGATAAAACAATCCCGATTCGGGGATTTACAACCCGAATATTCGCTTGACGAACCCGTTCAGACTCCGCCTCCCACGCGATACATACCTTTGCTAAGAAATTCTTGCCCGGTTCCGCGTTCTCATCAACGGCCAAACTGCCGCGATCACCGTAAAACCCAATCGCAGAAGCCGAGACAAAAACGGCGGGCTTCTTCTTTGCGCTAACCACCGCTTCAGCCAGTAGTTGGGTACTGAGAACCCGGCTATCCCGAACCCGGCGCTTGTGTTCCGCCGTCCACCGGCCAGAGACGATGGGCTCTCCAGCCAAATGAACCACCGCATCAGCCTTTTCCATCGCGGATCCAGGTAATTTGCCTGCATATGGGTCCCAGCCCAAAGCAGATCCCTCAATCGCTTCCGGGCGACGACTCAAGACCGTGACCGTATCTCCGCGAGCTTCCAAAGCCGAGCGAAGAGAGCGACCGATCAATCCGGTGGCGCCCGACATCAGCACGTGCATATAGACTTCGGTACGCCAGTGTAAGGAGCGCGCCAAGTGATGGCGACGATTAGGGCGTGTCTTCGATCGCCGGCTGCGGAGATAACGCCGTATCCCGCGTCTGTGAACGGTCAGGCCCGGAGGAGAGGCCCGAAAGGGTGGCGAAGCCACCGACCCTTCGCACATGTGGGATACAAATCAGAACGCGGTCCGGAGTTTAAAGACACGTCCTAGCTAGTGTCGTGACTTTACAGCAAAGACCACTTGAATTGATTCTGTAAGAATCAACAAGGGGGCGCGAAGCGGGGCCATAAGACACGCAAAGATGCAGCAACTTGGGTTCAACCCAAGGGATTTCTGCTGTAGTACGAACCGATGTTCGTTTGAAGATAGCGCATATCCATCAGAGCTACCGTCCGTCAGGGCAGGCTGGCGCATATTCGTCAGAGCTACCACCCGGTCAGAGTAGAGGCCTCTTCAGAAAGTCATTTACTCCGCAACAAGCAGGCGCAGAGCCCTCAAAAATGAGGAGCGGCAGATACGCCACCATCCACAACTACCACCTCGCCAGTCATCCAACTCGCCGCTGGCGAACACAAAAAAAGACAAACGTCTGCCACCTCCGTACGATGCCCCTCCCGCCCTAACAACGCACGCTCGCGGTATCGTTTCACGCCCTCAGGCCATGTATCTGCCAGTTCGGGCGTATACACCAAACCTGGCGCCACTGCGTTCACTCTTATATCTGGAGCCAACTCCACCGCTGTAGCCCGAGTGAGCATATCCAGGGCCGCCTTCGCAGACGCGTAGTGACTATGCCCCACCGCCGGCCGAGTAGATTCGATCGAAGAAATATTAACGATCACTCCGTGTTGCGCACGCTCCCGCCATCGATCCGCACATAGCTTGGTCACGCGGTATGCCGTACCCAAGTTGGCCTGAACGATCGCATCAAAACGAGCCGGCATGAGTGAGGTTATTGTCTCCACTGGATAAACGCCAGCGTTGTTCACCAACATACGCACCGACCCGACTGTCGCCTCAGCCCTTTTGAGACTATCCGCAACCGCAGCTTCATCCCTAAGGTCTGCAGCCAACGGATGACAACGTTGCCCCATGTTTAGGATCATCTCGCAGGTTTCATGACCCTCTTCCGGCTGGCGGGTGTGAACAATGACCGCTGCGCCGGCCTCCGCAAACCGCAACGCAATCCCCTGACCGAGCCCTTTACGGGCTCCGGTCACAAGCACAGTATGGCCGGAAAAATCCAACAGTTGATTAATTGAAGGGCGAGGCGGAAACGCCATTGGTGATTGTGTCATTCGGGATCTCTATGAACTGTTTGCGGCGAAAACGCTGGTAAGCAGATCGCAACGTATCGCGCACCTAAAGGCGTTGAGTAACGAACCCACTCCCCTTTTCGGGTGAGCACCCCTTGGCCCATCTCCACTTCGAGCTTGCCTCCGTCGTATTCGACATCCAAGCGACCATCAAGCACCACCGTATATTCATCAAAATCAGGACATTGCCCGGGCTCAACCCAACCAGCAGGAGAAGTCATTACCGCAACCGAAAGCCCATCAGTCTCGGAGTTCACCCGACCAAAAAACTCCGCAATCCGTTTGGGCTTGTTCCCTGCCGCCTCAATAATCGAAGGGCCCTCGATAAGTTTCGGCACTCCGAGAGACTAACGCATGTGCTCGTTTTCATCTATAAACGTGTTTGCCTTTTACCGGATGTAGAATCCGAACGTAGTCGTAAATTGCCTCCACCCTCCGGACACAGGGCCCGTTCTGCAGTACAGCAAAGCCCACTTGAATTGATTCTGTAAGAATCAACAAGGGGGCGCGAAGCGGGGCATTGCCCCGCTGCGAAGCTGGAACCTGGGTTCTACCCAAGGGATTTCTGCTGTACAGACCACTGTTTGGAGATGTGTACAATCACGACAGCTCACACCGCACCTAGTAGCCTGTTGATTTGGCCATGTGTGTAGCTGTCGAGCCCAGCTTTTCGTGAAACGCTCTGATGACGAGGCGAGCGTACCTGGCGGTATGTGACCGAGGAG
>JAHQVK010000085.1 GCA_019634385.1 Myxococcales bacterium
CCGGTCTTTCCGTGAAACGTCCTGACCACAAGAAGGCTCTCCTCGGTCGCGTACCGCCAGGTACGCTCGCCTCGTCGTCAGAACGTTTCACGAAAAGCCTGGCTCGATAGCTACACACTGGGCTAAATCAACAGGCTGTTAGAGAATGCCACCGTCGAACTTGGGAGCCCAAGTTCGACGGCGCTCTAGACAGTCGACATCTAAGTTAGTTTACATCATATGAGCAGCATTCCAATTCGCTATGTACGCTTCGGCAATCTTTATTTTTTCCACTGCCACATGCTCCAGTCATTACGAAACCAGAAGGACAAGACGTCTTCTTCCCGTATGGGCTACTCTGCCAAAAACAAGCATTCCGGTTGACGGTAATGCCACTTGGCTGACTGCAGGTGAGACCAATCGTATGAGATATATTGTTGACTTTGCAGTCTCGGTTCTTTCCGGAACTACACAGTGAGGTGGCGACTGTCGCAAAAGGACAAGAGAGTCTTACCCCGTAGTCCGCACCCACTAGGTATCCAGGAGAATTTACTGCTCCACCTACGATATTTCCGCACTGGAGCCCGGTGTAATTTCGGCTACAATCAGCATTTTCGCCACTTCCACACAGCCCCAAGCCTATCTCGTTTGTCCCGCATTTAACATTGACCCCATATCCTCCGTATCGCCATCTCTCGGAAGCTATTGTAAGATCATCGTTAGCCATAACGCTTTGTCCAGCAAAGAGCGTTGATGCAATGATACTTGCTTTGGTGAATATTGTAAGTCTCTGAATTAATTTCATTTTTATATCTCTGATGCCGGTGCGTGTTAAGCAAATGCTTGTAACCGATGCACGCAACTTGTTTGGCACAGGCAAAATGTACGAGCGCAAGTTGAGATTTGGTATTTGTTGTTGAGCAACTTTGTGGATGACCTATAATCGGAAAAACACTAACGCACTCCCTCGCACTGTGAGGGAATGAGGGTAGGGGGATCGGTTGGATATGCTGAGCGTAGCAACCGTAGACCCCGTTTGTGATGAAACACACATAGGGGGCTGCGACTTGGTGGGTTCTTCATGGGTTCAGATAGAAAGAGCGATGCTCCCCTTCGCAGCCTGTTGATCTAGCCCTGTACGCATCTATCGGCCGGTCTTTCCGTGAAACGTCCTGAACACAAGAAGGCTCTCCTCGGTCGCGTACCGCCAGGTACGCTCGCCTCGTCGTCAGAACGTTTCACGAAAAGCCTGGCTCGATAGCTACACACTGGGCTAAATCAACAGGCTGTTCGGTCGCTGTTCCGGTATCCGGACTACGGGGTACGGCCGTAATACAATAGAAGATGGGCTAGTCTTGACGAGTTCGTTGCTGTCGGAGCCTCTGGATGTTTCGGCAAACGAGTTGGGTAGTTGGATGGGCTTCACCCAGTGTGGGGATACATATCGAGAGGAATTTGTTATTGTACCATTTCGCTTTGGATAAGTCCCCGTTCTCTTCCCCAGCGCCGCCCTGGTTGTTGTAGATGGTGGCTACGGAGGGATGTTCATCGCTGATGGGTCTTGCGGTATAGCAAGGACCACTTGAATTGATTCTTTAAGAATCAATAAGGGGTGGCGCAACGGGGCATAGCCTGGATCATGAGTACTTTGCGGGTGAGGTGGGGTTATGAAGCCATAACTCGAGTGTGCCGAATTGTTGAGGAGGCACTTTGGTGCCAAATCCCAAGCATGGAGGCGCAAAGAGGTCATGCGGCTCGTGAGCCAATAAACCTAATCAAATCCTTCATGACTCTGAAAATATCACTCGTAGTATTGGTGTAGCGAACAACGAATTCGTGGTTGCTGATGAGCATCTAACTAGCTAGTTTCACGGACCATCCGAGGCTGTGAAGATAGTCACGGAGCCCAGAAACCTTCGCCCGCCGATCGAGGCTGACCAAGTGTCGAGCAATAAACGTGTCGAGTGATTGAGCGAGCTCTGTAGTTGTCTTGGGCACAGAAAGTATCGATCAATACTCAGATCTTGAGTCAAGAGAAACAATCAGGGAATGCGAATGCGTCCAGCAATAACAGCCCGCTGCGAGGGCGAAGAAGAGCAGGCTAGGGGGGCCCGGCCGGTGCGAATGCGCCGGTAGGTGTTGAACGGGAGAGATAGGTTTAGCAGCCTGTTGATTTAGCCCAGTGTGTAGCTATCGAGCCAGGCTTTTCGTGAAACGTTCTGACGACGAGGCGAGCGTACCTGGCGGTACGCGACCGAAGAGAGACTTCTTGTGGTCAGGATGTTTCACGGAAAGAACGGCCGATAGATGCCTGCAGGGCTAGATCAACAGGCTGCTAGTGAGCAGAACCTTTCACGCAAAGACCGACCGATAGATGCGTGCAGGGCTAGAGCAACCGGCCGCTAAGACAAGACATCTATCTTCAAAGATTGTCTCGGCCACAAGGCGTATCTTCAATATAGGCGTACAAGGACCATGAAGAACCAGCGGTACAAGCCACCAACCAACAATTGCTTCGCTCCCCTATGACAAGACAAACACACCCCAAACGAGGCGTTTTCGCTTACAACGAAAAGGCATCTGCGAGCAGCGTTACAACAAAGACCACTTGAATTGATTCTGTTAGCATCAATTCAAGTGGGCGAGCAGCGAGGCATAGCACCGCTATGAAGCAGGAACTTGGGTTCAACCCAAGGGATTTCTGCTGTATCTACTTTACTCAATTGCCAGCCATGACTATCGAACCGGTTGCCGCACTCAATGTCAGACGATCCAGTTGGGCACCATCTCCGCGACGTTGTTGTATATAGAGCGTATGAAAGCCACTTGAGAGGCCTACAAAAGTACTTGGTGTTAAGACCTCCCAGTTTTCAAGTTTGGCTTCATTCTGCTCATGCCATGGACCATGGTCCAGCCGGAAATAGAAAGAATTCTTTGCTCTTCTTAGCATCTTCGCGCGGATTTGAAATACCACATCAGAAAGCTGGTTAAGCACGAAAGAAACGGAGATCTGACCACTTGTATTATTCTCACTAGGAGCCTCAACCGAGTCACTCTCGCCTAGGCACATAATATACTGCTCACCGGAGGCGCTTGGATCGTACACGGTAACAAATGGGTAAAAAGAGTTTTGTTCCGCTAGGCTCTCTAGTTCGAGAGTTAGCGATGATGCGCTGGTTGATATCGCTCCTGCCGCGACACTGAGTTGCACATTGTCAAGCTGGGCACCATCTTCACGCCGTAATATATACAACGTATGTAAGCCACTTTCGAGGTCAACAAAGATCGCTGGGGTTAGTACTTCCCAACCTTCGGTACCCCCTGCGTTTTGCTCGTTCCAGGAACCATCGTCGATTCGATAGTAGAAAGAATCATCTGAGTTACTTATGAGCTTCGCCCGGACTTGAAATATCACATCTGTCCGCTTCGAGAGTATGAAGGGGATCGCCATCTGACCCTCTGTGTCTTCGTCAGCAAGCGCCAAAAGCTGCCCATGATTTTCCGGCCAAACAACGTATTGGCCACCGGAAGCCAATGGATCCGCTTGAACCACAAGCGGCAAAAAGAGAAATTGCGCAGACAGGGTCTCTAGCTCAACAACAATTGCATCTGGACGTTCACTATCCACTCCATTGTCTTCATCATCGGGGATATCTTCTCCATTGTTGTCACTTAGATCCTCTTCATTATCAAGGATATCTTCTCCATTGTTGTCACTTAGATTTTCTTCATCATCAGAGATATCTTCTCCATTGTTGTCACTTAGATTTTCTTCATCATCAGGGATGTCTTCTCCATTGCTACCCCTTAGATCTTCTTGATCACCGGGGACATCTTCGCCATCGCCGCCACTTCCATCCACTTCTTCTCCAGAACTTAGTCCCCCATCTACACGCGACTCATCTCCTAAGTGTACATCAGTAGTCAGAATCGGTGCTTCGCCGAGGCATCCGCTGATGATCAACCATAGGACATTAACTACAACAACTCTATTGAACATAAGAAATCATCCCAGGCCTTGGCGTTTTGTAGACTAACAATATATCTGGAGACTATCTATTCCAGAACTATCAGCTAAGCCTCCACCACATTTCATACGCCTTCAAACAGTCTCACACAATGAGACCTGACACCAAGAACTAGCCGGTTGTAGGTTCCATACCGACTTAAAGACACAACCTAGCAGGCCATCGGAAAAGTGAGTTAGTCGCTTCGCGGGTCCTTTTTCCGGGGAACGTCTGGACCGGCTTCGCCTTTCATCGGTTGCATACGCCCGGTATGCGCCCTCTTCATCCGGAGCGTTCCACGAAAAAGATACTTCGCGGATCACCCATCCCACTTTTCCGATGGCCTGCTAGAGCACCGAGTGGCTTGGAAAGCATATTACTCGCATAACCCTATTATGTAACAGTCATTTTTCCGGAGAAAATTGCGCGTGTCAGACCTTTGATGGTCCGCACAACAGATAACATGCAAGGTCCAGTAGGCCAGTGTAAATTATCATGAACACACACATTCCTATGAATACATATATTGTGGAGGCTGATGGCGTATCATTCAGCTGTCAACTATACTAGGAAGTCTTTCTTGATCGATAAAGAAAGTCATAAAAATCTGGTGACTTACGTTCAGTTAAACCTCCGTTCGGAGCCAAGCTTTCTCGCCCTTGTTGCTAAACCCTTGCAAAGTACAAGAACATCCGCTAGACAATAGTGCCTCGGGTCGATTCCAAGCTTCTGCTACTTCGCTCAGTTGTGCGGCCACAACGCTAGTTCTACGTAAGAAATTGACAGATTGATTGAACGCTAGGGCTCTGCGCAGTACAAGTCTGCGCAGGATGAGCTTCATCGATGACGATCTTCCCCCACACTCCGTGGAATCCACCCTCAACAGTCTTGGTCTCACCGGTCCCACACATCCTCCCCGCATCCTGATCCTCTACGGCTCACTACGCGAGCAAAGCTTCAGCCGTTTCTTGGCGGAAGAATGTGAGCGGGTGCTCAGCTATTTTGGTGCTGAAGTGAGGGTGTTCCGACCCCATGAGTTGCCGGTCTTTGATCGTAGGTCTTCCGAGCATCCGGAGGTTCAGAAGTTGCGATCGCTATCGTTGTGGTCAGAAGCTCATGTATGGGTGAGCCCAGAGCAGCACGGGTCCATGACCGCTGCATTCAAAAACCAGCTTGACTGGATTCCACTCAGCGACGGCGCCGTTCGCCCCAGTCAGGGTCGGGTGGTGTCTGTACTGCAGGTGTCAGGTGGTTCTCAATCATTTAACACCGTCAACCAACTGCGGCTACTGGGACGCTGGATGCGCATGCTCACCCTGCCCAACCAAAGTTCGATCCCAAAAGCGTGGCAGGAGTTTGACGACAATGGTCGAATGCGCCCTTCAGATTACCGCGACCGAGTAATTGATGTCATGGAAGAGCTATTTCGCTTCACTCTCTTAGTACGGGGCAAAGTGGACTTACTCACCACCCGGTACAGCGAACAAAAGCAGCTGCGCGAGAGAGGCGCACGTACCAAAGGTCTCGGCGTTTCATAATGCTGGTCACCCGCCCCAGGCAGTGCCAATACCCAAATCTGCATCGTTAAGCCTACTGATCAATGGTTGCTCGACACCTCTTCACCCATCGCTCTTGTTCCCAATAAATCATAACACTACTTACCATGCGTTAGTCACATGCTAGCGTTAGTCACATGCCAGCGTTAGTCACATGCTAGCGTTAGTCACATGCTAGCCCTGGAAGATCCACAGCGTTGCAAACACGTGGGTTGGAAAAATACGTTGGAGCTCTTCGGCGAAGTCCCTTAGAAGAAGGGTCTACAAGTCGCGCAGTCAGGTGAAACTTAGCAATACAGCAAAGACCACTTGAATTGATTCTGTAAGAATCAACAAGGGGTCGCGCAGCAGGACATAGCCTCGCGTAGAAGCAGGAACTTGGGTTCAACCCAAGGGATTTCTGCTGTAATTGATCATAGAGGGGCTATTTCACTTCGTTCCATGCGGCTAGGGCGTGTTTTAACGTCAGCGTGGAACTATCGTGAAGTACCTTATCTGCCTGAAGTCGCGAGCTCGGAGGAAGTAGCCCTCGTTAAGCGACTGAGGGCCCACCGACTACGGAAGAAAACGTAGTTCTCCGTATATTCGGGTAAATCACAAACGAGTAGTGACCACATCAGACCTCAAGGACACGCCCTAACACTACCTGATCGGTGTTAGCCTGAGGTGTTTGGGTATCCCATTGTTGGCAACAAGGTAACGTGCCATTTTCTGTAATAAGACCCTTTGCAAGGCCCGATAGAGTTGGTTCCAGTTCCACGTACCCCGAGTAGAGGGGGGAAAGCGCTCTCGGTGGAACACTATGATGGCGTGCATTAAGGCGACCAAGGCAAAGTGTCTGTGGAAGCCTCAAGCCAAATCCCGCCCGAACCGCAGCGCCGGTACGCAGGCCTGCATCGTAAGGCCTGCGTACCAACGCTTGCTAGATATTGAACTTCGCCAGCCGCTATGGTTACCAACGCTCCGCTTGCCTCTATTGTTCCCATAAATCATGTCACGACTGAAGGGACGTAGAGAGAAACTCGTACTCCGGCAGAAACTTATGCTTTAGATGAACTCGTACCGCGGGAACAAGCCACTTCGTAAGGCTACAAAGGGCGTAGTACATTAGAAATCCCTTGGATTCTTATAGAATCAATTCAAGTGGTCTCTGCTGTATTCACAAGTTAGACCCGCCCAAACGGCAGTGCCAATACGCGGTAGTTGGGAAATAGAGCTCCGCTAGCCCGCTATTGCTCCCACTAAAATCAGGCCCTACTGACCATGCTTTTGGAGGATACACGTGCTTTGGAGGAAACAAGTTGGATCTCTTTGATTGAGAACCTCCTAGGAGGAGGACGGACAAATCACATGGTCAGCAGGGACTTTAATGGCTTAGTAATAACAAATGGTTCGATCTATTCAACGCTCTGGAACTGAAACCCAAGCGGATTGGAATCTACCTCCAACGCTTGTTTTTATCGCGAGAATCTTCCGAACCGTACTCACCTTTCATCTTGATATACGTAGCGTCTACTCCAGCGGTTGCAGACAAAACGCCGACGCGATCGCTCACATTATTGCAACGCCTAGACCACCGCTCAGCAAACATTTGGATATCATAGCAACCATTCGAATGAAGCCCTTAGCTTCGGAGATGCACACAGCAACCACATTGTCGTTTGTAGTCCCAAGGGGGTGTCTTTACACTCCGCTGGGTAGATGACACCCCAGTTAAGATGACGTCGATTGCCTACTTGATGGACAATGTCATGAATGAACCGGCTACGTAATCGCCGGTCATTGCTGACCATGATTCGTAGGAGAGACATCCGCTTCACGTGCTGCCACGACCGAGCTGGCCGCCTTCTGGAACTTCAGGTCCCGGATCCGACCATGTGCTCTTCGACATGAGGTGGACGTCCATGTCCGGTCTTTAAGGGTGCGGTCTTATGCGTATGCCCACATGATAAATAGGCTTTAGAAGACGGGAAAAGCCGGTCAATGGTACATACAGAATCAACAAGGGGCCCGCGCAGCGGGGCATAGCCACGCGGAGAAGCTGGAACTTGGGTTCAACCCAAGGGATTTCTGCTGTATTTGGCCGCTGCGTTCCTCGATCTTATAGGTAAGTCGCCGCTTGAACTTATACATGCCCACATTGGCAACGGCGCGAGATAGCTTCCGATTCTTCAGCATACCATTGATGTTGAGGTCTTCTAGGGGCGTACCTTCACCCTCAGGACCGCGTTCTGACTTGTTTCTTGCGTTTGTAAACGGTCGATCGCTTTGTCACCCTTTCGGGCCCCTGGAGCACAAGGCGATCACGATCAACTTCTGACCTGCTCCGCTAGAACAAAAGGCCATCACGATCAACTTCTGACCTGCTCCGCTAGAACAAAAGGCCATCACGATCAACTTCTGACCTGCTCCGCTAGAACAAAAAG
>JAHQVK010000086.1 GCA_019634385.1 Myxococcales bacterium
CAGGCCATCGGAAAAGTAGGATGGGTGATCCGCGAAGTGTCTTTTCCGTGGAACGCTCCGGATGAAGAGGGTGCATACCGGGCGTATGCAACCGATGAAAGGCGAAGCCGATCCAGACCTTCCCCGGAAAAAGGACCCGCGAAGCGCCTAACTCACTTTTCCGATGGCCTGCTAGAAGTCTCTCCTCGGTCACGTACCGCCAGGTACGCTCGCCTCGTCGTCAGAGCGTTTCACGAAAAGCCTGGCTCGACAGCTGCACACATGGCCAAATCTACCGGCTGCTAAGGATCTTTGGTTGTGTTTATTATTACTTATGGGCTGGACGCACAATGGCGTCCAATGTTCGCTGGGTAATATAATGATAGCCGGGACGAGCCTCAAGATAGATTTCTTGAGCCATTTTTTTGCCCTCAGGATAGCCCATCAGCTCTTGATAAAGAGGTTTGATGAGCTTGCGGCGGCCAATAGTTAGTAGATAACTCTTGAGACGAGAAAAAGCAGGAGAGAACTGATGGCGTATGGCTAAAAGCAACCAACTGTGGGCGATCTCGTTGTTGGTTGTTTCGGATAGGTGAAAGTATTGATCAAGAGTTTTGAGGTGGGATAGATTGAGCTGGGCGGGCATGTTGTTCAGAAAATGAAGCCACTCGTGCACTGTCCACGAGGCCGTAATGGTGATGAGTTGCTCTGAAGATATCGCCTGATTGATGAACTGATTGCGGGTAGCATCGATCCTAGTGAAAGCTTCGGACCTAACGAGAGGTAGGTCGCTGGGAAGTTGGTGCGAATAAAGCCACTTCTTGACTCGTTGCAGATCTATTTTTGCCGGATATTTTTTCCCGAGGGTATCCTGTACGTAGACGAAGAATTCAGCTGAACTCAGGCTTTTGAAGCGGTAATGTTTGAAATATTGATGCAGAAAGTTATCAAAGATTGGTCGTCCGAGTTGGCGTTCAAGGTCGAAGAGAAAGAGGGCTCCTTGTTCATAGGGAACTTCGTTGAAAGCGTCATCGGGGTCATGGCCATCGAGCTTGAGGACCAGGGAAAGAGCGCTTGGGGCCAAAGATTTGCGGTTGCTCATCAGGGATTGCTGCCCGAGTACTCGCTCCATAGCCCAGCGCTCTTTACCATAGACCAACTCCATGATACGATAGGTAAGATAGGTGGTGAAGCCTTCATTGAGCCATAGATCGTTCCAGCTAGCGTTTGTTACTAAGTTTCCGGACCAAGAATGGGCTAGTTCGTGAGCAATAAGTGAAACTAAACTCTTATCTTTGGCAATGATCGTGGGCGTAATGAAGGACAGCCGTGGATTTTCCATTCCGCCGAAGGGAAAGCTGGGCGGTAAGATCAGAATGTCGTAGCGATCCCAAGCATAGGGGCCGAAGATAGTTTCGGTGACCTCCAGCATTTTTTCTGTATCCTCAAACTCTTTGGTGGCCGCCTCAAGATAGGGAAGCTCTGCGTAGACGCCCGTACGGGAACCCATGGCCTTGAAATGAAGATCACCCACCGCGAGCGCAATAAGATAGGATGGAATCGGTTGAGGCATAGCAAAGGTGTAGATACCATTTCGAGGGGCTGCGGGGGTATTGTTGGCGCTCATGACCGCGCGGACGGTAGAAGGGGTTCGGATAGTTGCTTTGTAGGTTACTCGTACTTGCGGTGAGTCTTGAAGGGGCAAAAAACTTCGGGCATGAATGGCTTGGGCCTGACTATATAAAAACGGATGCTGTTTGCCGGCAGTTTGCTCTGGTTGAAGCCATTGCAAGCCGGTGGCATCGGGACTGGTTTCATAGCGAATGCGCACTTTCTGAGTGTTGGGCAGAACGGGAATAGATAGAGGGGTACCAAGTATAGGATGAGCTTCGCCGAGCGAAAATATGGTTGGTGTCCACCTATTATTGTCCAAGCGATCAACTTTATGAACTTGGAGATCACGGGTGTCCAGAATGAGGGTATGGGCTAAAGAAGAGGTTTGGGTGATTCGCTGAATATGAAGTTCCACGTCCCCATGAAGTTGCTGGCGTACAAAGTCGACCGCGATATCTATATCCAGGTGCTGGACCCGAAATACTGATGGGTTTGCAAAGGAGTGGGCATCAGCGAGTACGGGAGCATAAGCGTGGACAGCCAACACCGGTAGGAAGGTGCTGATTCCGCTCAAAAGTGAAAGCCATAGGCGAAGCATACCTCTTCATCCCCGGTTGTGCGCTTGGCGTCTAGGGTGTGCTTCAAGAATTGGGGGGGGATAATGATGAACGGCGAGGTTTACCTGGATGGTGAGATTTTGAGAGGTGGTTGCCGCAATCGGCCTACATTGAAGACGTGTTGGAGCTGAAACATGTTTCCCTTAGTTAGAGGCGGTTGGGTAAACCGGGTCAACGTAGGTGCCATTAGCTCGAATACAGCAAAGCCCCCTTGAACTGATTCCGTGAGAATCAACAAGTGGTCGCGCAGCGGGGCATAGTCTGGCGTAGAAGCAGGCACTTGGGTTCAACCCCAGTGATTTCTGCTGTATGCAGCAGCCCAGCCTCTTCTGTGCTGAGATATTAGGCCTTTATGTCTGCAAATACTGGCCGCCGCGACGCCGGAGACTGAACGGCAAAATCACCGTCCTACCCTGCTCTGGTAGGACGGCGGGCGCCTCAAATCAACTTTTGACCTGCTCTGGTAGGACGGCGGGCGCCTCAGATCAACTTTTGACCTGCTCTGGTAGGACGGCGGGCGCCTCAGATCAACTTTTGACCTGCTCTGGTAGGACGGCGGGCGCCTCAGATCAACTTTTGCCCGGCTTGGGTAGGACGGCGAGGGCCCTAAATTTTTCCGGGCTTGGTTAGACGGGTCGCTAACGCACAATGAAACGGTCGAGGTGGCGTCTAGCGGTTACTGTATGGACTTCGCCCTTCGGTTTCGGGAGCTTGTGCATCGAATGTCCATTGATAATCGGTGTTCGTGTATGGACTTCACCGGCCGATTTCAGGAAGCTGTGCAAGGAGCTAACATCGCGAGGTGAAGAGGTTTGGGCTCAGGCCAAGCCGCTTCGTCCGTAGGGTTGCCGTACAGCCCCGCTGCGCGACCCTTGTTGATTCTTACAGAATCAATTCAAGTGGTCTTTGCTGTAAAGCGATGGCAAAGTAGCCGGTTCACCGAAGCGTTCGGACTCGTGGGAGACATCAATAAACAGTAGACCGTAAAGGGCTGTGATAAGGGGAAGAGCGAAGAGCACGGGACCATTGAGCCAATCAGTGCGGAGTGATAGACCACATCCAACGTCACAGAGACCTACGTCATTCCTTGTCCTGAGATTTATCAAGACCAATGTCTTTGTACTCCCCAAGACCAAATCTTTTAAAGTTATCTACCGTTTCATAGAGCCGACGGAGTACAAAGTGGATGGGCTCCCACTCTTTTTCCTGCAGTCTTGGAGTTCTAGGCATGCTTCCCTCAAACCATCTGTGGAGCAGTTGTATTGTCTGCTCAATGGGCTCGAGCAATAAAGCGAGATGCTCACCAGGTTGCCAGTCCGAAAGGAGCTCCCTTCGATGGTTGCGGTGCGTGCTTTCACGGTCAATTCGAAGATAGTGGGGCATGGTACCCTCTTCGTTTGGTGTGCTCAGGTCTCCTAGGGCATATACCGAATGGGATGAGATAATCGCTTGTACATTAAGGGCCTTACATACCTCGTAAAGCCGGGTATAAAAGAGTTTTTTTTGACCCTCGAACACATGAAGATCGGGCTCATCTAGGATGATAAAACCATTGGCTATCGGAAGTCCTCGTAGCAGCAAAAAGATCCAAAATACTTCATTTTCACCTGCGGACAGATAATCCACAACGAGGGTTTGACCATCCCGTTTAATACTGAGTTGAATCTTGTCTTTGACCAGCTTGCATTCTGTAATCTCGAATCGTTTGCAGTCCCCGTTGGCAATTACCGTCTGGAGGTCTTCATTTAGTGGCCTTAAGCTTTGTAGGTTTCCATCCTTATCGAAAGTAAGCCCTAGGCGTCCCAGTATTTCTCCTTTTAAGTCACCCAAGAGATCTTTGACCGATTCTCTTACGCAGTTAAATCTTCCATAGTCATTTAAGTCGGTATTAATATACGAAAGAACACCCGGACTGTCTTTTGATTCCATTCTTGGTGTGAAAACATCCCGATGATCTCCTGGATGTGCTTTTGCCGTAAGAAGCGGGCTTACACAATAGTAGTGGTCAAAAATGGTCTCGATGCGATCTTGAAAGCTTTTGTCGTAGAGAACAGCCATGTGCCGTCCCAACTCCCATTCGGAAGTGCGATACCATTGGGGGCCGTCGCTAGGTATGTCGTAGTCTCGTTTGAAAACCGGAGGGCCAGTCATTCGCCCCAACATTCGGGTAATGGAATAGTCTTGAGGGAAAGATAGGAGCACGCCAAAAGACAAAATTTCAGGCCTTCCACCATCGAAGGGTGCGTCTATCTCAAAATCTATAAACCCCGGTCCTTCATATGATGACCCTGATTCTTCCATCCCAAAGGGATAAGCCTCCACCCAGCTTCGCCAGGCGGGGTACGTGATTCTGTAGATTGCATCGTGGAGTTTACGGCTCATGCAAGGATTGTCATCCGGTGTACTTGCGTGGGTGACAAGCCAGGAGGGATGTACTTTTGGTATAGATGTATTTGATGATTCTGGAACAATGACTCGAGTCATCGAAAATGTGTAGGCGAGTAGGCTTATAGATTCTAAAATTGTCGTTTTGCCAACCCCGTTTTCTCCAAATATGACGATCGGTTTGTTTAGTTTTTTATCTCGGGAGAAAAAGTCCAGATTCAAGAAACCTATACTCTTAACTCCTCGAATCTTAACGCTTCGGATACGGATGGGACCTGAAATAGGTAATTGCCTACGAGGCGTAGCCTCTTCATCGATTTTATCCAAGAGCTCAGTCACTTTGGGAATGAGGTCAATCCAAGTTTTTTCAAACCACTCAAGTGAGCGGGATAGATCGAGGTCTGGGGCCCGACGGAGGAACCGATGTATACAGTCGGGGAGCTTCTCCTCGTAGACCTTTCGTCCGGGTTGAAGAAGTTCGCTTTGGTATGAACTCTCTTTTGCGAGCCGCCCGATGGTGGTATCACTGAGTCCTCCTTGTTTGAGAGCTACCCGGAGATCACGGATAGGCCCTCCTTGATGTTCGAGTGTACTGACGAGCATGTTCCACAGCTGTTCGCGAGTTCTGTGGATGATGGCTATATTTCGAGGGTAGAGAGGCATCGAAAGAGCTAGTGTACTGTTGGCGAGACTAATTTTCTAGAGGGGGATTCTCAGCCGAGCCAAAAATTAGCAAAGGCAAGTTGCGTGCTTCCATGCACTGACTTGACAAGGAAGATGGGATGTGTTGGTGACAATGATAAGAAACTATGCGAGATTTTGTAATATATACTCCAATTACAGCAAAGACCACTTGAATTGATTTTAACAGAATCATTTCAAGTGGTCTTTGCTGTAATTGGGTACTGAGGTACTTCGGAGTCCAGCGAGGCTTTGCCCGAAGTCACTAATAAGAGCTGGTTGTGGTTGTGGGTTTTTAGGTGTCAGTGTAATTTTTCGCCGATCATACAGCAGAAAGAACTTGGGTTGAACCCAAGTTCCTGCCTCTACGCCAGGCTATGCCCGGCTGCGCGTCCTTGAATGGATTCTAACAGAATCGATTCAAGTGGTCTTTGCTGTACTGGGCGAACTCCATGATTCTGCCCCTTGGATATACTGTAGCGATTGTACTTATAATAAGTAATAACCACTATATATTGAGCTTGACTTTGTTGGAGGAGTCCATAGATCGTGGGTTGTATTTTTAGACCACTTTGTGGATCGCAGCATCCTCAGAACAGTGGTGCTAATCCGGTTACGGGAGAGACGACTTGAATGACTGTGTCATAAGCAAGTCCTTCCCGTGATGTAGTAGCTAGATAAAGCCAAGCATAGCCTTAGGTTTTTGGCCTCAACTTAACTGTTTTGCGGCAAGTTTGGGGTGTAGGAGGATTTGCTTCGTGTTCTCCTTCAAGTATCTCCTCAGAAACTCTCGACTCTAGCAGGCCATCGGAAAAGTGAGTTAGGCGCTTCGCGGGTCCTTTTTCCGTGGAACGTCCGGACCGGCTTCGCCTTTCATCGGTTGTATACGCCCGGTATGCGCCCTCTTCATCCGGAGCGTTGCACGGAAAAGATACTTCCCGGATCACCCATCCCACTTTTCCGTTGGCCTGCTAGAGGCAACGTCCAAGACCAGATAGTTGAATCTCAATTTGAGATGGTTTGTACAAAGTCGTCAGATGGTTTGTGCTTTTAGCCAATTTCGAAGCTTAGTATTGGTTTGCTGGAGATAGTTTTCTGGGGACCTATATCTGCAAATGATGGCGAACGGGCACTGATAGCGAGACGGATCGCTGAACCATAGCTTTGGTAGAGTATGGTCGATAATATATAGACTCCGAACTAGACCCGTTACTGAACTAGGACATTGTCTCCAGCTTGTTACTGATTCGTCTGAAACAAGTAGCATATGATTACATTTGCGGTAGGTGTATGATAACTCTGCGGTAGCTGGCCTCCCCGTGAGTACGAAAGTAAAACCAGGCTTTTGCCGGGGTTAGAGACCAATGAAGTAGATTCGATCTAATACAGCAGAAATCCCTTGGGTTGAATCAAAGTCCCTGCTTCTACGCGGTGCAATGCCCCGCTGCGCGCCCTTGTTGATTCTTACAAGTCAATTCAAGTGGTCTTTGCTGTAGTCGACAACAACAAGTTGCCTAAATTGTTCAGATCACGAGGACGTTCATCGCCATGGGAGATATATAACTACATTATAGAGTGCCCGGTAATTATGCGGCATGAATACTGAGGCCCAGTATTCTTTATGGAAAGAAGTGAACTTTTGGTTCGCGAGTGTATGTTAAGGCATGATATATATAAGATTTTTAAAATAGATACTAAGAAATAATTAATATTAATACCTGCTTTCAGGTATTAACTGCACTTTTGGTTCGCGAGTGTGCATCCAGGCATGAAACACATAGAATTTTTGGAAGAAATACTAAGAAAAATTAATATTTATACCTATTTTCAATCACTTAGGCGACCCGATTTACTGGTTAACCCATGCCCTAACTATGATTTCTATCGTATAAGAATACACTATCTCACCTTCGTGGAGTTCGGCAGAGAACTCCTCAGGAATTTGGGGGGTTCTTTGGAGATTGAGGGTATGGTTGGATTGTTAGGCAAGGTCACACCCAGCGAACCCTCAGCAAGGCTGAGGCAGAAGTGGTTTCATGAGCAACCATTCACCAAAGGAGTTGGGGTGGTGGTCGAGACATAGTTCTTATACTGGTTGGTTTGATTAATATATTGTCGTGTTCATAGTGTCGGTCCTTTGGAGTATGGTATGGTATTGTTGCAGCTAAAAGACTACCCTGGCAAACGGGGTTTGATAGGTCAAAGAGATACTTCTCGATTGTGCGAAGGTAGGATATTTTTACTATTTTTGGCTTTGAGTGCTAGTGTCCTTTCGTCCTGTACGTATCGAGTGGTGCGCAGAGCTTTAGAGCCGAATTCGCCATCTGATGATATTGAGGCTATTTCTGAGGTTCGTCTGTATGATCCATTGACTTGGCGTTCTTTGCCGCTGACAGAAGATCAAGAGCTCTACGACCTTATGGGTCCCCTCACGCTTGAAGCTATTGTTAGTAGTGAGACCACCAAAACCGATGCTGGCTTAACTTGCTCACAATGCCACTATAATAACAGTGGTCGAACTTATGCTCCTCCAATAGAACAAGAAGAAGTTAAGTTGATAAGCCCCACCGAACTCATCGGGGGAATTAGTTGGGCTGGAGAAGGAGGTTGGGCGGAGCGTCTGGTTGCACGAACTGATATGGATGAAGTCCTTCAGTCGCACCACTATATACCTGTCTTTAGGCGTTGGCTAAGAGATTCGGCGTTGGTGGAGCCCGAAGTCTACTGGAGTGAGCCAATACAAGAGCATGTTTCACCAATCCTATCTAGTGTGGTCTTTGAAGATGTCATCAACAGTCGTATTAGCGCGCGGAGTGATGGGCTACTATGCGCAGAATGCCATTATGAGGGGGGACCGTTTCGCTATCGACCGGAAGGAGTTCAAGTTACCTCCACTGACGGAGTTATCGGTCCGCATACGATAGTTGATGGCCGAACCTGGTCTGGTCCATATGGATGGGCCGAGCGATTCTTGAGTACAACATTTATAAAACCTCAGCCGGTCGTGGATATATTGCCCCTGTGGTTAAATACTAATGAAGGTAGGGGACTAGCGAACGAGCAATGATGGACGATGGAGGCCTCTATTTACAGAAAATCCCCCTTGGTGATTCAGTAAGAATTACGAAGGGGGCGAGCAGCGGGGCATAGCCCGGTGTGTGCAAAGAGCTCAGTCTTCGCTTGACTTTGGCGATGTTGACTATGCTCTCAGGTTCGGGGTCGAGATAGGCTTAGTTATCCGGCAATAGATACAGCCGAAACTCAGCGATCCTGGGCGGTGTATTGGCCGAGTCGATATATAGACTAAGCTTGCCCATACTTATGGTGGGAAAGGTTATGATTGCTTCCGTTCCTAGGCTCTGTCCTGACACTAAAAGTTCACCGGAATAGTGATCCACCAGCCGCCAACTGGTGGTTGCATTGTTAAGTTCGCGGATGAATACCGTGTTGAAACTCCCAGCAATATGTTTTACGGAGATTCGCTCATTACTACTGCTTTTTGGGGCCCAGTACGAGTTTTCGCTACTATCTATAACATTGCCATAGCTGGTTCCACTCGCTTTGCTGCTCCCATCCGCCCCGTTGGTGTCAATATGATAGTTTTGAATATCTGCTATCGAGATATTGGACCCGTCAGTACCTCCATCAGTGGAGTTGCCGTTTTCATTCGTGGAGTCTTCTTCGCTTCCATCGCTGCCGATGGGGGAAGTGGTGCTACTTTCAACGCTGGCATAGTCATCTGGGAATAGATATAACTCGAACTCAGCGATTCTTGGTGCAGTGTTCGCAGAGTCTATATATAAACTCAGCTTGCCCATACTTAAGGAGCGGAAGCTTATGATGGCTTGCGGTCCTAAGCTCTGTCCTGAGGTCAAAAGTTCACCAGAATAGTGATCTACCAGCCGCCAACCGGTGGTTGCATTATTGAGTTCTCGGATGATTACCGCGTTGAAACTCCCGGCAATATTTTTTACGGAGATTCGTTCATTACTACTGCTTTTTGGGGCCCAGTACGAGTCTTCACTGTCATCGATGACGTTACCATAGCTAGAGCCACTCGCTTTGCTGCTTCCATCCGCCCCAGTTGCACCTATGCGATAGTCGCCAATATTTGCTATCGCAACATAGGAACCACTTCCACTCTCATCAGTGGCATTGCCGCTTCCCTCCGCAGAGTTACTACTAGCTCCATCAGTGGAGCCTTCTTCGTTTCCGCTGCTCGTTCCCGAGGAATCATTACTATCCCCGCTATTTACGTCGTTGGTTGTAGAGAAACCGGCATTAGAGTCGCTTCCGTCATCAGGGGGATTTCCACCTTCGTTCATCGATAGCTCCGCGCTGAGAGTACTCACCCCAATGTTCTCATCACTGTCTGGTGAGTCATATACTTCAATCTCGGCGATTTGGGGGGGCTCGGTAGCGGAATCGATATAGAGGTGGAGCTTGCGGGTCTCCATAGTGGCAAATCTTATGATAGTGCCACTTCCTAACCGTTCCCCTGAGCCCAAAAGCAATCCGGTATCATGATCAATGAGGCGCCATCCGGTGGTAGCATCATTGAGTTCACGCACAATTATTGTGTTAGAAATCCTCGGAGTGGGCTTTATCCACACCCGAATGTCATATGTCCTGATCGGCTGCCAGTAGGTATTTAAGTCTCCATCCACGGTGTTGAGATAGTCCGATACCGATGCAGCCCCTCTACCACCGGCATCTCCACCAGATGCAGTGGCTAGGTTTGAACCGAGGTTAGCAATAAGATCTACACCGGATGGCTCAAAGGATAGTTCAAGGTATTCACAAAATCCGCTGTTTTCCTCGTTTATTGGGAGTCCGAACATGTGGTCGATACATGGACTCGATGTCGAAGCCATCCTTTCCCCAGACTGGCCATTCTCTACCATACGTACTTTGTACGAGTTGCCGGGGGGTAAGAAACATGTCTCCGCTTCGTTGGCACAGCGGATCCATGAGTTGGCTTTCACTACTGAAAGCGGTGCGTAACGGCAAACTTTAGCTAATCCTGGGGCTGGATCCCCGAAAGTTTGATTGTCGCAGGCGATCGCTCCCATAACATTGTCTTGGTAGGTCCATTTGGTGCCTGCGCCGTATAATATGATTGCGGTCATTCCAGTGGGAAGCGAGCAGAACTCATTTTCATTTGCGCAGAGGATGGCCTCCTGGCGTAGGGCAACGGACGCTGACAATGATGCCTCCGAGGTAAAATAACACCCTTTCGTTTGTCCTGGTGCTGGGTCACCAAAGGTAGCGTCGTGACACTCAACGTCGCCAGTCACCCCTTTTTGAATTTTCCAATTTAGTCCCAAACCATACCAAACGGTGGCGGTAACTCCCCCTGGAATCGTACAGGTTTGGTGCTCATTAGCGCACTTTGTCGCGTTTGCTACCGCGTTGGTGGTGGTGGTGCTTTCGCTATCCTTGTTATGATGCGCACGCCAAGCTCTCCATGTTCGCCATGCCCGCCAACCCTGGCCTTGGTACGCTCTCCACGCTCTCCATGCTCTCCATGCGGTATTTGAGGACTCGAATGCTCGCCACTGAGGATTGAGGTCAGTGAATACATTCCACTCATGGTCGCCGTCGCTGAACGCTCGCCAAGCGCGCCATGCGTTGTCTTGATCAAAGGCTCGCCACGCGCGCCACGCCTCGAATTGTTCGGGCTGATTTTCAACAAATGCTCGCCAAGCCGGCTCACTATCCAAGAACGCTCGCCATGCGCTATTCCCATTGCTTAGGGCCTGCCATGCAATATCAGCCTCCGCTTCGGTGGCAAATGCTCTCCACGCTCTCCACGCTCTCCACGCTCTCCACGCTCTCCACGCTCTCCACGCTCTCCATGGGGAGTTGGAATCATTAAAGACCAGCCCCTCAGCGTCATCAACAAACGCTCGCCAATTGATATCGTTGCTGACGTCCGTTAGCCACGCTCGCCATCCAGCGTGGTCATGCCAGGCCCGCCAGGCATCGGGGGCCAAAGCGAATGCGCGCCACCCGTCAGCGAGGTAAGCTCGCCAAAGTGCCATCTCCCCATGGGTTTGCCACCCGTCCGGAGCACTAGCGAAAGCGCGCCAAGCCCGCCATTGGTCGCCCTCTAGGGTGGCCACTTCAGTGGTAAAGGCTCGCCATGCGTCATCAAGCAAAGCCCGCCAGGCTTCGTTGGTCATCAGCATTAGCCACGAGTCTTGATTGGTCACCAAATCGGATAAGGCTGCTTCCATATAATCTTGCCATTCGCTAGAATTTGCGCTGGCAGTCGGATTATTACTTTGGAACTCCGTCCACATATTGTTGGCAAAAGCCCGCCATGCGTCACTTTCGAGAAATGCTCGCCAGTAGTGACCCATAAATGCTCGCCACGCTGGTTCGACATTGTCGGCTAGCCATGTTTGTCCGGTGGTAGAGTTCATCCATGTTTCCCAGGCGACACCGGGATGATAGATATTTTTGAGCTCTTCTGCCTTCACCCAGTCTAAAAATTTGTACTTCTTATTCTTCGGGGGCAAGGAGACATTCTGCAATTGACTCTGCCAAGTGAGGCCTTCAGGTGACTGAAGAAAAGCTTCCCAAAAAAGACCGTCGTCTGAGGCAAGCCATAGAGCTCCGGCCTCACTGACTGAATAGTTAGCCCATGCAAGCCACGGCATAATTTGGTTGACTTCGGTGCCGGTCTGAATTTGCTTATTCGAAAGAGTCCCATTTTTCTTGGAAATGCCAGTGTCTGCACTTTTATTATATAGAAAACTCTGGTGCTCTGCCCCATATACATCCTGGTCAGCTTTGGTGATGGCCTCAAACCAATCGACCAATCGAGGGGTAACTGGCTCTGCGGTGTCGTTGAAGGGTATATTTACTTTGAGCCGAGTAGCCGATTCAAGAACGAGGCGATCTGCAACGTCAGCCCCATATTCCTCCCACAGCTTAGTCATGACGTGAGAAGCGATAAGGCTATTTTCGTGCACACTGATCGCCCCGCGATGGCTTCCTTTCTCTACAATATGGAGATTTTCTAGAGCATCTGGCCCTTCGTATAATACAACGTTGTCATCGTCATCGTCATCGTCATCGTCATCGTCATCGTCATCGTCATCGTCATCGTCATCGTCATCGTCATCAAATACATACTCCATCACGGTGTCAAATAGCCCAAAGATATAATAAACATAATCATAGAATATGCTTGATGAGTCGTTATTGGTCTGCCGCATGATAGAAATCGGCGTGAAGTTGGTATCAAAGTCGAGGTGGATGCCAGCAATGACTCTCGTACACTGGGGCATATCATCATCATCATCATCATCATCATCATTCGAACGATCTTCTCTTGTCATCCAAGCGGCATATTCTCCGAGACAACTATCATTACTTAGGCTTCTTGCGAAGTGGTCTCCGAATGCTTCATGAATAATACCTCCTTGTTCAGTCACAATGTGGGGCTGCACTTGGTGCAAAATAGCGTGGCCAAGCTCATGGAGAACAACTTCTCCATCCGCTGCGTACCAATAGCGTTGTTGGTCGCTAGTATTGTCATAATAGCCGAGACTCACCGTGCTGTCTTGAGATTGAAAGAAGGCATTCTTATGTGCCCCATGAACGTCGATCGTCAGATGGTCGGGTAGATGGGTGGCTGCAAAACCCATCTCATGTAGCCGAGTATAAAGAAGACGTACTTGGTGGTAGGTATTAAATTGATCCAGTTGCGGAGAGTCTTTAGGGTAGCTATTGATACTGGACGACACGTAAGCTCGGCCAAAAGTCGAGTCCACCACAGTGAATCGCTTGACGGTGCCTGGTGCAACGACCAGGGCTCCGTCCAATCGGGTCTTATCTCCTTCGAGGTGCACCGGACCGGTATCGAGGCAGACAGTGGTTGCGTTGGGAGATTGAATCCAATTGGGGGTATAGACGATGGCTTGATAATCAGAGCACTGCGCTTGAGCCAAATGGAGGTGCAGCAAACTCGTGGCGACCATTGCGAGTTGAATTGCTCGCTGGTGAGTCGTGGTTATCATTGCATAGGACTATCGCAAGATAGTTACCAGGTGAGGGCTTTTGAAATGATGAAGCTTTTCGCGATATTTTACCGTGAAACAGTCGAAGTGACCAGTCGTTGATACTTTTCAGGGCGAAATGACTTCCGCGGGGAGAGTCTTGAGTATGGGCAGTCTAGTGCAGCAGAAATCCCTTTGGTTGAACCCAAGTTCCTGCTTCTCCGCCGGGCTATACCCCGCTGCGCGACCCCTTGTTGATTCTAATAGAATCAATTCAAGTGGTCTTTGCTGTACTTGACTTTCCTGAAGTTTGGACTTGGCGTGAACCGAGTCCTAGGTTTAGGCGAGGAAGGACTCGAGGTGGGGGCATAGCTACAAAGGTTTTGGGTGGAATATCAGCGCTAATCGTACAATTCGGTCCGATGGTGACATCGTCACCTATTGTGACCGGTCCCATGACTACGGCACCAGGACCGAATGACACTCGGTCACCGACCACCGGGCCTTTGGGTATCCAGGAACCACCAGCACCAAAAGTGACGCCGTGACGAATAACACAGTCGTCCCCGATTTCCGCATTCAGATGCACAACGATGCCACCTTGGTGGGCGAGGTTTAAACGCCGACCTATCTTTACGGTGTCATATATTTCTATACCCAGGACATTACGACTAATAATGTACAATACCCAGTATGGAACTCGAAACACTTTTCTAAGTATCGGTGATCTTAGGGTGCGTGTCCAAGTTCCATATCGATAGCCTAGTAGTGCAATGTAACCTGAAGCAAAAGGGTCTCGAGGATTGACGCGATAGTCTTCTACAAGGGTCTTCCATAGACCTTGATGCCGAATTAGATCGGAGCCTCGATAGTTCGCTGGAGAGTCGTATTGTGCAGCCACTGGTTCAGGGCTTGCGACGCGTTCTGTTATGCGATCTAGTGTTTTTTGATGAGTCACTCTTGACCAAGCGATTTACTATGCGAATGAAGTTTAGGGAACAATGTTCTTTTTCTAAATTGCCGGCAAAATTTCGCATCCAGTCCAATTTTGCGTATTGGTTGTCGAGTGAACTCATAAGGTCGGGCGCGACTTTAGCGTGATGAAAATCTAGGTTAAGAAGGAAACATTCGTAGCCTACGAAGAGATGCACATATGTCTGAGAATGAAATTTTTCTAGAGATACAAAAAATCTTGAATGAAATCGCTGAGACAAAGGGGGTGGCTTTACCTACTTTGGAGGCAGATAGTGATCTGTTGGGCGGACAGTTTCCTATCGACTCACTCGACCTCGCATCCCTAGTGACAGATTTAGAGCAACTCACAAAAAACGACCCCTTCCGGGCAGGATTTGTAAACTTCAGAACCGCTGGTGAGCTCGCGAGACTCTACGCAAAATGAAAAAAGACTCATCTATGTCTGAGATCACAGACATGAAGATCACAGCTGATGATCATAACCCACTCGTACTTCGGGGTGAGTGTGTGGTGACTCGCAGCGAGATCTATCACCAAGCGATGGAGCAAGCGGACCGGTATACGCGAGAACATATTTCTCGGGTCATGGTGTGTTCGGACGACCCCGTGAAGCTCCTAAGCACGATCAAAGGGTGTGTAACCGCAGGTATTGATCTTTGGGTTGCACATACAAGTCTCTCCTCTTCAGTGCGTACCGAGATCGCGACTCATCATGGAATTGAGTTGATGATAGGGGATGAAGAAAAGAGAATTGAAAGTGATCAAACCATTGATAGGGCCAATCCTGTAGGTCGTATTCATACCATGACCTCTGGCACCTCCGGTAAACCAAAGATAGCAGAACATAGTCTCTCGTCACTACTGAGTCGTATCATGCCTACCAAGATGACTCGCTCTCACCACGGAGGCATGTGGTTATTGACCTATCAGGCAACCGGTTTTGCTGGTCTACAGGTGATTCTAACCGCTACGCTGTCTGGTGGGCAGATTGTGGTACCTGAGCAACGAACACCCATCGGTTTTTACAAAGCCGCCACGGCTCATTCAGTGACGCAAATTAGTGGTACTCCGACTTTCTGGCGGGCCTTCCTCATGGTTGTTGAGCCTGAAACCCTAAAACTCCGCCAAGTCACCTTGGGAGGTGAAGTCGTTGATCAAGGTACACTAGACCGACTGCGTGAGGCCTTTCCGTCCGCTCGGATCACCCACATCTACGCGTCTACTGAGGCCGGTGTCGTTTTTACCGTCCATGACGGACAAGAAGGGTTTCCAATCTCATTTTTGCAAGAGGATGTCCCCGGAGTTAAATTACGAGTTCGGGATGGTCGGTTGCAGGTAAAAAGCCCATCAGCTATGAGGGCATATGCAACTATAAAAAGGCAGCCGTTCACGGAGGATGGCTGGCTTGATACGCAAGATCGTTGCGAAGTTCGAGGGGAGCGAGGCTTTATTCTTGGACGAGAAGATGCGGTTATCAACGTTGCTGGGTCAAAAGTATATCCTCTCGAAATCGAGCGATTTCTACTGCAACTACCAAGTATACGTGAAGCCAGAGCATATGGGGTTCCTAACCCGATAGCGGGCATGATTGTAGGTGCTGATGTTGTCCTTGATCCCCAAATCGTGCCGGCGCCAACAAAAAGAGATATAATTACAACCTGCCAGCAGAACCTAGCCAGCTACCAAGTACCTCGACTGCTTACTGTGGTAGACAGCATCGATATACAGGCTTCAGGCAAGAAAGGGTAGAGAATGGGGCTTAAACGGCATGTGATTGTGACTGGTGGAAGCCGAGGTCTAGGCGCTGCATTTGTGGAGGCGTTGCTAACGGATGGCTACCGAGTGTCCGCATGTAGTCGCACACCCTCGGACTTTACTGAGCGTATGCAAAAGGCTCACAGGAAGCAGTTTTTTTACCAGGCATGCGAGGTAGGAAATTCTGATGGAGTTGATTCATTTGTAAACACTGCCATTGATGAGGCGGGAGAAGATACTCTTTGGGGGTTGATCAATAATGCGGGCATCGCTAGGACAGGAATCTTAGCCTCTTTTCCAAACATAGAGAGTGAAAGTATCCTTCGCGTTAATCTCCTGGGTGCCATACAAGTATGTCGAGCTGCTACTCGCTATCTCCTAAAGTCTAGTCAAGGAGGCCGAATCCTAAACATCAGCTCAATTATTGGTTCTAGAGGCTATAATGGAATGGCAGCTTATAGTGCTTCCAAAGCGGGAATGGATGGGGTCACTCGTGCGCTTGCCAGGGAGTTAGGGCGACGACAAGTCACTGTAAATAGCGTGTGCCCAGGATATGTAGAGACAGAGATGTCCTCTACATTGAGCTCGACTCAGCTCGCGCAGATATCACGCCGAACGCCGATCGGACGTTTAGCCACAGAAGAGGATGTGGTTGAGTTAGTACGCTTTTTGTTGAGCGACAGAGCGGCAATGATTACCGGTCAATGCATCCTCGTTGACGGGGGTATAAGTTGTTGAAAATTAGATTGCTAGCCGCCCGCTGCGCGGGCTGAAAAAAACCCTCCTTCGTGCGGTTCTCCGAGAATATATTGCCCGGATCCGCCTTTCGTTGGTTACATACACCGGTGAGCCGTTCTCTTTGTCGAGAAGTTCACAGAAATCCCGTCGAAAACTATCTTTTATTGGCCAAATAGACTTCCTGTTAGCTAGTAGCCGGTTGATTTGGCCATGAGTGTAGCTGTCGAGCCCGGCTTTTCTTGAAACGCTCTGACGACGAGGCGAGCGTGCCTGGCGGTACCTGACCGAGGAGAGACTTTTCGTGGTCAGGACGTTTCACGGAAAGACCGGCCCATAGATGCGTGCAGGGCTAGATCAACCGGCTGCTAGCGTGTTGGTCTTGTACTGTAGATCATTTGGAGTCTCGCAAACCACTGAGCACCGGACTCGGACGACTCTTGTTCTACTTCGGGGAGTTCAATCTCTGCAATCTCTACCAGTTGTTGGAAAGCCCATTCGGGATCTATCTTCGCCGCTGGTCCTTTTGCCTTGGGGTGCTTGGCGTTCAGCTTTTTAATCAGGCTGCATCGGCCCTTAGGGGAGGTGGCGAACAGACTTTGGACAAAAGAGTCCGGTCCTAGTTCTTCAACGAGGGCCCCAAAATGATCGAGAGTTCGCTTTTTCGCAGGGAGAAGTTTATCGAGCGGCTCTGGCTTTTCGAAAGGCACGGCTTCACCGAGTGTCAGTGCCACTAGATGCTGCCGTGCCCACTCTGCATCCAGATTTTTTGCAGCGCCCGCCGCCATGGGGTGGTGGGGATCTATACGTTTAATGACTATACGAGTGACTGTGTCCGAGACCGAGTCTATGACCAACCTAAACTCTTCGTCTCCCAGCGTTTCCAAGAACGCCTGTAGGTGCTTGATATCAAAAGTCTTTAGCTTAAGTACCGTTTCCACTGCTTTGACCGCTGGTTGGCGGAGCTGAGGCCGAAGCGTTTGAGAGAGTTTCGGATCATTGAGGAGGGTGCGGACCACCACAATCGGATCAAACAGCGTGGCCATTCAAAACCTCATCGACTTCATTTGCCAATTTCTCCAACTCGTCACCCACAGAACCCCACCGCTGTTGATAGGTGCGAGGTTTGTCTGCGTCCATTTGCATTGCGTCCGAGACGTGTATCGTATCTCGGATTTGGGTGGCAAACAGGCGGTAGGGTGCGGCCTCTGTATCGGCGGCAGAGCGCATACGCGACAGATATTGTTGATGATGTTGGGTGTTGGCTCTGACCCGGGTGGCGAGCGCAAACAGTTTAGCTGCTCTTTGGTTTCGGTGGGTTCTTCCGCGTTCTTGCTGTTGGCTTAGATAAGTACAAAACTGGGGAAGACCTTGAGCAGAGAGAAAGTCGGGAATGGATGGTATGATGACTAAGTCGGCAATCTGAATAGCGGCCTCCGCAATGGGAGATATTCCTGGAGCGCAGTCAAAAAGTGTAATGTCAAAAGTTTTTCGGAGTGTCCGAGAGTCTCGGCTGAGAATTTGGGCCAGGCGATGTTCGATTGCTCGAAGGCCTAATTTATAACTGTTCAGCTTGATGATGATGTCTCGCTCTGCAGCGCGCAATTCTGGTGAAGCGGGGAGTAAGGTGACGTTAAGCACTTTGCCTAGATGAGTGACTACGGATTGACCGGCCACCAAGTAGTCACTTACTTGAGTGGGAAGCTGTTCACTAAACTGTCCGTCCACATTCGTGGTGAAATAGTGTTCAACGGTCTTCGCTGCACCCAGAGCTTGCTGATAATTGGAAAGTCCTACCGAACAGACACTCGCGTTTGCTTGGGGGTCAAGATCAGCGACGAGTACTCGCCGGCCCCGGGCCGCAAAAGTGTCTGCCAGACTAACGGTGGTTGTCGTTTTACCAACTCCTCCCTTCATATTTGCAATAGCTATTAAATACCCCATTGTTTAGCTCTGTGAGCGTGAGTAAATAACCATGGATGCAGTGAGTTCAAGATTTAGTTTGTAGAAAGCTGAGGGCTAGACGAAGAGTATAATCCTCGCTAGGAGCGTTTTTATATCTGAAGGGATTATATTAGCAGCCGGTTGATTCGGCCATGTGTGTAGCTGTCGAGCCCGGCTTTTCGTGGTCAGGACCTTTCACGGAAAGACCGGCCGACAGATGCATGCAGGGCTAGATCAACCGGCTGCTAGGTCAAGAATGTACAAAAGCGGCTACTGGCGGTGGTGTCTGAAGTGCCTATAGGGTTGCTTGGGGCGTAATGTTGTATGGGCAGTAATATTGTTTAGGCAGTAGTGTTGGTTAGGTTGTGATGTTGTATTAGCTGTAATATTGTTCAGGTGGTAGTGTTGTTTAGGCCGTAGGCTGATCTGATACTCGTTTGTTGTATGTGCAAGGTTGCAACTGCTTTGATGCGGTTGTGTGAGGCGGAAGTCGTGCGGCGTTGTCGGGTTGTTGGCCGACGGATGCTTGAGGCACTCGCGGGTGTGTTTGCCGCGTAGGGAGTCTCAGCTGGTTGTAATAATCATAGTTTGTGACGGATATGACTGTGATGAGACAATGAGCAGTTGGATTGATGTCAATTGCTTAGCAGCCGGTTGATATGGCTATGAGTGTAGCTATCGAGCCCGGCTTTTCGTGATCAGGACCTTTCACGGAAAGACCGGCCGATAGATGCGCGCAGGGCTAGATCAACAGGCTGTTAGAATCAACAAGCGGTTGCGCAGCGGGGCATAGCCACGAGTAGGAGCAGGAACTTGGGTTCAACCCAAATTCCTGCTGTATTCGTTTCTACAGTATCGCTTGGTTATAGTTTAATTTCTGCAATTAGGCTCGACAAAGACTCGATGCGCGATGAGTTGAAGATTTGTAGAAAATAGAGAGGACTCACGAACGGAACTTTTCTGTGGGGTGTAAACTGCTGATGACCAAAAGTTGAGATAAATATCAGAAAGTTGATACTATTCCGAATAATAGTATTTGAAATCTATGGTCTCGCTCATGCACAGTGTTGATGAATGTACAAATATTTAGTTGTTTTTGCGATTGTAGCTGCCTGTATATTTGCTTGTGATCCATCTGGTGATTGCACGCTGGTTGATGGGTTCGCTAGATGTTTTCCGGGTGACGACCCCTTACCGGATCCGAATGATGGCACGTGTGGAGGTCTGAGCGGTTTAGGTTGTGAAAATGGGTTCTATTGTCAGTATGAAGCTTACAGTCTCTGTGGTGCTGATGATGGTCTTGGGGAGTGTCTTCTTATTCCTGATATCTGCACCGAAGTCTATGATCCGGTATGTGGTTGTGACGATGTCACCTATGACAATGCCTGCAATGCTGCCATTGAATCGATTTCGGTAGCTTACACTGGGGAATGCACGGACGCTCCACCCCCGCCGGATGGTGCTCCGTGCGGTGGAAACGGTGGTATCTCATGTGGGGGAGGATACTACTGTCACTATGAGCCCGAAGCACGGTGTGGAGCAGCTGATGAGCAAGGGGAGTGCCGCCGAGTCGATAAGGCCTGTGGGGGAGCCGAGCGCTCCATTTGTGGTTGCGATGATACTACTTACCCCAGTGCTTGTGAAGCAGCTTCGGCGGGGGTTTCGGTGGCTTATGATAGGGCTTGTGAGTGTACCTCCGATGACTGCGAAGCCCCACGGGAAGGCTATTGCCCACCGGTGTGTACCAACGTGGCGACGAATGGTCCTAGGCAATGCGAGTTGGTTCCGAGGCCTTGTCCGCCACCTCCTAAAAAATGGTGAGAGGCTGCTAAAGTAGATTCCAGCACTGGTGATGATGTGAGCGTAGTGAACAAATGGTTGGTTTTTAAACGCCTTGGTACAAATTACAGCAAAGACCCCTTGAATTGATTCTGTAAGAATCAACAAGTGGTCTTTGTTATATCGATCATTTTCGCCTCTCATTAGTTACATACGGTCTGTACAGCAATGACCCCCTTGAATTGATTCTGTAAGAATCAACAAGTGGGCGCTCAGCGGGGCTATGCCCGGCGTAGAAGCAGGAGCTTGGGTTCAACCCAAGTGATTTCTGCGGTATGTACCCGTATCGTCAAAATGCCTCACGAAAAGCTTACCTCGGACTATGCTGACTGGCCCCAATCAACGGGGGCCTAAACATCTTTGATGCTTGTGGGTTCGTTGACTTGGTGCTCATTAAGAGGTGACTTAGCTGTGCATCGGTCCTAGGCAGGCTGGGTGTGGACATGGGTGATCGCATTTTTTCTGGATCAACTGGGTATGGACACTCCGAGTCGTTACCTTCCGGTCGTGTGGCTGGAGCGGTTGGTTCAGTGGGTTGTTCGCGGGGTTGATGGGTACCGATTCTCCCGTGGGAGTTCCCCATACGTGGGGGGTGTGGTCGTGCTGGTCTTGCCGGTGTTGGTGGTTTGGGGGATTGTTAAAGGTCGGGGCATGATACCTGAGTTTCTCCATGTACTTGTGGATGTCTGGTGTCTGGTGGCTAGTTTTACTTTCACTGGGCTTGGACGAACGGCGTTGAGTATGGCTCAGGCTGTGGATCAAGGGGATGTGGGTAGAGGCCAAAGCCAGCTGAGAAACGTTTCTGACGAGGTTCCCGAAGGCTTAAGTGGGCCGGATTTGTCTGCAGTGACTATTCAATGGGTGGTAGAGAAAGTTTCTAATAGTTTTGTGGCGCCGCTATTTTTTTACTTGTTATTTGGACTCAGTGGGGTGGTCTTTTATCAGGTTGTTCGAAGCTTGTATGAGGCAGGTCAGTGTAGCGAAGGATATAGTGGTTTAGATAAGGCTTCATGTCGATGTTACGAATTGTTGAACTATATCCCTGCGCGAATGACTGCTGGGTTGTTGCTCATAGCAGGGAAGTTACATGGGGCATCGATCGGGGAAGGGTTGCGAATCTGGCAACGGGATGGGCGTCGCACACCAAGCATGAACGCTGGTCAACCCATAGCGGTGATGGCTGGGCTGCTCGGAGTACGGTTGGAAAAATTGGGGATTTATGGGCTGGGTGATCCCCACACGGAGCTGAATGGGCGCACCATTCGTCAGGCATGGGTGATGGCGGAGACCAGCGGATGGCTTGCATTTGGCATTGGGTTTGTCTGTCTGCGATACTAGCAGCCGGTTGATCTAGCCCTGCACGCATCTATGGGCCGGTCTTTCCGTCGTCAGGGCGTTTCACGAAAAGCCGGCCTCGATAGCTACACACCGGGCTAAATCAACCGGCTGCTAGGGCATGTCTTCCGACTCCGACTGTGGAGCTGACGCCGAAGCTCGTGTGTGTGAGGGTTCGGTCCCGGAGGGAGGATACTGTCACACGAGATTGTATCTGTCTTTCAAATGTAGGTAGACGACATCTGAGGCTTGGCCAATGACTTTGGATCGAGCGTTTTTCCATGAACGATAGGCTTGCGTGCCCTCTATACGTTCATCTTTTTCGATGACTGCGACCATGACATAAGGAACCTGACCGCCCTTACGCGTTTGGGCCATCACTATGCCGAAGTCGCCAACCAGTCGAGCGGTGGAGCCGGTCTTATTCATCAGATAGGTATGATCGGGGATGTTGTCCGCGTGTTTAACGATCCGGTCTGTGCGACTGAGTCCCATATCTCGAAGTATCTGGCTGGCCCCGGGTACTTCCCGATGCCACAGGGCTCGACAGAAGCGAACATAGTCCATGGCGGAGGCCCGGTTTCGGTAGGTTCGCCCATTGGTGGGGATCTTTTCGACAATGCGGGTTTCTTTGAAGATGTGACCATACTTACGCCTGAGCAGCCGATGGGCCACCCGCGGTCCACCCAGGCGGTCGAGAATCCAATTAGTGGCGGAGTTACTTGAGTAGGTGATCATGCGCTGAAGTTGTTGTTGGACTTTGATGGAATAGGTCCAATTGTTTGCGAAGGCTCGATCAAAATAGGCCAACCCTATAAAGGGTTTGATCATGCTCGCTGTTTGGCGGCTAGCATCTCCGTTAATGGAGACCCAAGTTTGATCATCATGAAGGGTATAAACATACCACGAGGTATGTTCGTCGCGGTCAACTTCGCTGCGTTTTCGGAGGCGTTGTATGTAGAGATTTAGCTGGTTTCTTAGGCGTGTGCGTACAAATGGGCGTAGTTGGGGGTGCGATCGCTTACCAGTACCTAAGTTGCCCATGTCTCTTGTCGCTGAGGCGACGGTGACGTTGGGGGACGGTGGCGCACGGAGTTCGGCACTGTTGTGCATAACCTCTAGTCCCGAGGGCGAAGATATTATCTTCTTCATTTGCAGACTAGTGGCGCTCAGCTCCGTAAGCCGAATTTTATCACGTATGATCTGTACAGAAGAAGATATAAGAAGTGAGTGTTGTTTGGCAAGTTGACTAGCTGCATCGCGTGAAGCATAGAGCTGGAGAATAAGCTCAAGCTCATCGTTTTGTGCCCTCTCTACAAGGAGTTTGGCTCTATATTTTTCGCCGATCTTGTTGAGGGTGTCCAACAGGGCCCGGCTCGCTTCATCCTCGTCGGTATAACGACCATAACTCAGGTGGTAAGTAGGCGTAGGCGGGGAATGTTCGAGTACAATGGGTTTGAAATATGCCGAAACCCCGCAAACCTCGAGTAAGAGTAGGTCGTGAGTATGAGCTAGGTCACGAGCTCTTTGAAGAGCATCTATACCTCCTACTTCTACGACCAATGCGTAGTCTTGTTGAGCCATTTTAGCGACTTGCAGTGAAGAGCATATCTCATCCGGAAGTAACTCAATCAAGACCTCCCGGTATTCGAGGGCATCTTCGAGCTTCTTGGAAAGGTCATATATAATATGCACCACCGGAGCGGCAAGTAAGGATGGTGACCAGACTTGAGCCAGACTTCCGGCTCCACAACTGATGAATCGACGACGAGATAACACGGCTTTTACTTCTTATCATTGATGGGAACGAATCCCTCAATGCCTTTACTTTAGCTAAGGCTCCGAGGAGCTGCGTCCATATTGTTTCTTAAGTCCACTGTTTTACCTGAGACGAAACAAATAGTGCAATTCTTCACAACAAATAAAGCAATCTTTCATATGAATTTTGAAATATTTATTATATCTGAAGTCTTACTGCAATGTTAGTTGACAATCTGTAGGCCAAACAACCATTCGGACTGTAATGATGGTAACCAGCCATGTTTGCCTACGTACCTAGTACAGCAAAGCCCACTTGAATGGATTCTGTAAGAATCACCAAGAGGTCGCGCAGGGGGACATAAGCCCGGTGTAGCAGCAGGAACTTGGGTTCAACTCAAGTGATTTATGCTGTGGTAGGCTGGGTCAACAAGGTGTGACAGATACAACTCACAAGTGCAGTTGTTTTCAGGTATTGGTGGGACTCCCTCATTTTTACGGAAGGTACTCATGTGACCGGTCAGCGAGGCAAAGCCGATCGTAGCCACCAAAACGTGGACTCAGTCCGAGGGATAGCCGCTGTACCGGACGACCCCTGGTGGGTCTATCTGGTGGAATGCAGGGACTATTCGCTCTATACAGGGATTGCAAAAGACGTTGGTGAGCGGATTTGTCTACATGCTGAAAATAAGGGGGCTCGTTATACTCGGGGCCGAGCGCCGCTGCGCCTTGTGGGAGCTATAGGACCGGTAACCCACCGAGAAGCTCTTCAATTGGAGGCCAAAGCCCGACGATGGCCACGAAGTCGGAGACGATGCTATTTTTTGCAATCGACATCCATATTTTAAGGGTTTCGGCCTGCTCTATGCCAAGGACATTCATCACTGGTGCCGCTGATACTCGACAGTTGTCTCCGAAGCCGCTTGAAGAACGTTTATGTACGCCGCTGAACTGATCGCCACCGGCGATGAGCTTCTTTCCGGAGAAACGGTAGATACCAATTCTAGCCATATCGATTCTGTGCTTGAAAGGCATGGATGGGTGGTGCAAAGACACCAGATTGTTCCTGATCGCCTTGACGTGATTGTTGATGCCCTAAAGGAGGCCTGTACCCGAACCTCGGTGGTGGTGACGACCGGGGGTTTGGGGCCGACTCAGGATGATCTGACATTTGAAGCGGTGGCTCGGGTGATGGGTGTGCCCTTAAAGGAACATGAACCCACCCGCCAGCGGATCGAGGCTTTTTTTGCGAGCATCGGTCGTTCTGTGACCGATAACAATCTCCGGCAGGCGTTGCTGCCTGAAGGTTCGGAAGTATTGGTGAATCGGTTGGGAACGGCCCCGGGCATTGTGGTGGGTATTGGTTCAACGCAAGTATTTTCGTTGCCCGGCGTGCCCCGGGAGATGCGCCGACTTCTGAAGGATGAGGTCTTGCCTCGGATACCAGAAGGAGGGGTTGTGGTGCGCCGCATTATTACTGTTGCTGGGGTGGGTGAGAGCGCACTCGAAGACTCTCTAAAGTCGGTGATTGCTCGACATCCGGAGGTCAAAGTCGGCTTTCGGGCTAAAATCTACGAAAATAACGTTAAACTGGTGGCTTATGGAGACGAGGCTGAGGCGCGAGTGTTGGCTGTTGCTGATGAGATGAAAGCGGTGCTGGGAGAACGGTGGTTGAGTGATGGGGACCAAACGCTGCCTGGTTTGATCGTTCCGATGCTCAGCAAGCAGGGACAGACGGTAGGCGTAGCGGAGTCGTGTACCGGAGGGTGGGTAGCGAAGATGCTCACCGATATATCGGGGTCGTCCGCGGTGTTTTTGGGGGGCGTTGTCGCTTATGCCGATGAGGTAAAGCAGCAACTGCTCGGCGTTTCACAGACTTTGCTCGCCGAACGAGGAGCCGTGAGTGAGGAGGTGGCCAGGCAAATGGCTGAAGGGGTACGGGTACGCCTATCTACGACGTGGGGTTTAAGCACAACCGGCATTGCTGGCCCGAAAGGAGGCACAGACGACAAGCCGGTGGGGACGGTGTGGATTGCGATTGCAGGCCCTTCGGGAACGGATACTTGGCGGCTTGACCTCGGCAATCGGGGACGAGAAGTCGTCCGGGAAATGACGGTGAAAGTGTTGCTAGACCGGCTTCGCCGTCGTATTGAGTCTTGATTATACAACTGAACACATGTAGGGTCCGCCGAAGATGGCGAAGGCAGACGACAAAGGTGCAGCAGGCAAAGAATCTGACCGCGAAAAAGCTATAGAGCTGACGCTCGCATCGATCGAAAAACAGTTCGGTAAGGGCTCGATCATGAGGATGGCTGAGGGCTCTTCACTCCTCGGCCAAGTGGATACGATCTCTACGGGTTCGATCGGTTTAGATATTGCGCTGGGCATCGGTGGGCTCCCTCGGGGTCGCATTGTTGAGATCTATGGGCCGGAATCATCCGGAAAAACGACACTAACGCTACATGTAGTGGCCGAAGCTCAAAAAAAGGGTGGGGTTTGCGCATTTGTGGATGCGGAGCACGCGCTTGATGTGGGGTATGCCAAAAAGCTCGGAGTACAGACCAATGATCTGCTGATTGCTCAACCGGATACGGGTGAGCAGGGGTTGGAAATCACGGATATGCTGGTTCGGAGTAATGCTGTGGATCTGGTGGTGATCGATTCTGTTGCTGCCTTGGTGCCCAAAGCTGAGATCGAGGGCGAAATGGGAGATTCCCATGTGGGGCTTCAAGCTCGATTGATGAGTCAGGCTCTTCGTAAGCTAACGGGATCCATTTCAAAGTCAAAGACTTGCGTGGTCTTCATCAACCAAATCCGAAGCAAAATAGGGGTGATGTTCGGTTCACCGGAAACGACAACCGGCGGTAATGCTCTCAAGTTTTACTGTTCGCAGCGCTTGGACATTCGTCGCATAGGTTCGATCAAAAAAGCGGAGGAAAATGTGGGTAACCGTACGCGTGTACGGGTGGTGAAGAACAAGCTGGCGCCGCCATTCAAGGAGGCGGAGTTTGATATCATGTACGGCGAGGGTATCTCAAAAACGGGGGAACTCATTGATTTGGGAACTGATCTTGGGATAGTTGAAAAGTCTGGGGCCTGGTATTCGTACAACAGTGACCGTGTAGGACAGGGGCGTGAGAACGCTCGAGTGTACCTGCTTCAGCATCAGGATACGGCGCAAGATATAGAAACCAAGGTTCGCAACCATTTTGGTCTCAATGGCTCCCCAGCGTCAGAAGGGGCCGAACCAGCAGCATCACCGGCACCGCCTGCCGCCGCGAAAGTGACGCAGATCTCTACGAAGTCTGGTCGTGGTAAATCTGCTTAAGCCTGGCAGAACCGAAGGAAAGGCACGCGGGCCTTGCCGGTACATTGCATTGGCATCGGGCAGTCTTTGTTGGCCTGGCACGTCTTTTGGCAAGTAGACTGAGTGCTGCGTTTATCTGGTCGTATACATACCAGATCCTTTGCGCATGAAGCGTAACCATCTCCGCACGTGTTCCCCTGCTGGGCTGGGCCCAGAGGAAGACATCTGAGCACCCACTCATCAGGCCCGGTCCAAAATGGCCGGCAAGCCTGGTCTACGCGGCAAGTACTATCTTCGGGCAGGGTACACGCTGCTGGTAGCGGTTCACAGATACCGAATGGGGAGGGGAGAAGACCCCACAGACACCCTTCGGTAGCTGAGCACCCAATCCCTGATGAAAGCCTACAGAGTTTCCTACAACTGGGTTCAGGCGTATTGAACATTCGCACACATGCGTGGGCTGAGGGACAAGCTTGGGTTGTACATGTATCCTCTGATTCCTGAGATTGGGGGATACATTGGGTTCCTCGAGCGGTGATCTGACAGCGAGCTGACCGAGGGCATGGTTTGGGATCAAGCGGATCGCAGTATTCTAGCCAAATCTCATCAGCCGGAAGGGTACCAATGACGGTGACCACCAACGGTTCCGCACAGGCGGTCACGAATCTCGAAAGACACAGGGCTGAAAGCCCGACAGAGAAGAGATGGCGCGTTGAGGAAGCGCAGGACGATCGACGGAACATGGATGTCGTGGTTGTTTGGACCGCATGCCTCGGTTTTACTTGGGTACCGATGACCTTCAACCAGGGGAGCAGCGGATCGTGTATCTACCTGATTTGCCACCGCCGTGGCGCTCTATTCTCGTGGCTCGGACCGAACACAAGTGTGTAGCCTACTGGAACGTATGTCGGCATCTCCCGGTTCCTCTGGATGCGGGTAGCGGCGATCTAGGACCGGGACCAGACTGGATGTGTCAGACGCACGGTGCGCGGTTTCGGGTGGTTGATGGAGCATGTGTGTCGGGACCATGCGCAGGTCAAAAACTGTTCACCTTGAGCGTATATTGTGAGGAGGAAAAGATGTGGGCGGAAGGTGAAATTCCGGAAGGATAAGTGAACCGCTTTGCATGAGCAGGCGACCGACCCTCGTGTGGGTGGGGTGGTTAGTTGATGCCCCCCATGCCGGATCCGCCCTGAGGAGGACGCTCCGGATCGAGGTCCATGGGATCTTCGTCGTCATCCAGCTCATCTTCGATAAAGCTGGAGCTGTGGTGATGCGATAACCTCCATTGTCCCTCAGTGTGTTCAAAGATGTTGGTAGCGATCGATGACGCGGTGATAACCTCTCCGTCTTCCGTATGGAGTGTCACGTAGGCGAGGAGATTGACCCAAGCAATCCGACCCGCCACCTCGATATGTACATCCTCGAGTTGGAATTCGGCGTGTTCAATGCTCCGAAATAGTTCGGTCCAACTCTCCCTGATGTCGTTCCAGCCGACAACCAGTTCCCAACTGGGGTGTACACACCTAGCGTAAGGGGATGGAAGCCACACTTGACTCATCGCTTCGATATCCCGGTCTCTGTAGGCGTCATAAAACGCCTGGTTGACTGCCTCAACCCTACGGAGCTCTCGGGTCAGCGGGCCGAGTCCCTCCTGTTCATGTTCAGGGAGTTCGCCCGCGACTGACACGAACGCCAAGGCAGCGTCGTCCTGTTTGCTCATCCGATTCAGGACGGTATCACAGGACTTGGAAAGTAGGAGTATGAAGGTCTTTCTAGAGGTGCACGATGGTCAGGATATCGGTCGGCGGTTTGAGATTTTGCCCAACGTGTATCGGGCGATTGGGCGCCTCGAATCTAATCCTGGCCAAACAATTACGATCGGTGAAGATTTTCCCTTGGGACCAGAAGAGCGGGCGGTGATTATGGCGCATATGGAGCGCCGCAAATCTAGCATCGGGTCCGCTTCTTCAGATCCGGATCCCTATCGTGGAGGGTTTCAGCGAGGCGAGGATATCCTCCTCGAGGATCACCTGATTTCACGGACTCATGCCATGATCTTTGTGGACGGTGATGGCCCGTCATTGGTTGATCTAGGGTCAACCAATGGGACTTTTGTGAATGCAAGGTCCATTACTGATGCAGATTTGGTTGATGGAGACGTGATTCACATCGGTCGAGCGTGGCTGGTGGTGCACGTTGAGTAGGGGCATGCTCGCCTTCCGCCGGGTTTGCGCTACTGCTATGACTTGACCACCTTGATAGCGAGCAGTGCGCGGGTGGTTCACGTCCTCCTGCTTGGGCTGTGGATGGGTGGGGTAGCGTTTTTTGGGGTTCTCTGTTCGACAGCTCCGGAAGTGGTGGCATCCGCACATACCACCAGCCAGTTGCAAAGTGAGATTCTGGCAAGAATGGATGGGTTTGGACTCATTGCCGGACCCATCCTACTCCTAAGCTTGGTGCTTGGATGGTCACCCATTCGAACCCAGATTCGATATCGCGCGGCAGGGGTTGTCTTTGTGACTGTTCTCGTGGGGATTTCGTCCCGATGGATAGCGCCTCGCAAAGAGGAGTTGATGGCGGCCATCGGGCGGCGATTAGAGGACGTAGATCATTCCACAGCCCTAATGATGGAGCTGACGCAGTTGGAGCACATTAGTCTAGGCCTACTGATAGCGCATGGTCTGGTAGCGGCTATGTTGGTCATCTCCGCGGTAGGTTCAGGGCGTACCAGACGCCGCTACGGTATCGAATTGTAAGCGCAAAGTTTCGTCACCTACACCGGCTCCATATAGATGCAAGTGGTGCCTTGTTCAGGACTGGGGGTCTTCGGGTGTTCGACACACTCCGGGACGATTGTGGGGCCGAGTGTAGACTCGTGCTTGCCCAAAGGCTTGGGTCGGACGATGGAAGGTTATGCGCGTTTTCGTTCCCCGCGAGCGGGACCCGGGTGAGACTCGGGTTGCTCTTGTACCAGAAGGGGTAAAAAAACTTATCAAATCAGGATTTTCCGTGGTTGTCCAAAATGGTGCAGGGGCGGCGGCTCATTTCGTGGATCGCGCTTATGTAGATGCTGGTGCGACTTTGGTGGCTGATGCCCGCGAAGGTTTTCAGCAAGCAGATATAGTCCTCAAGGTTGGACCCTTTAGTGATACCTCAGGGGATTCGGAAGTAAGGCTTCTCAAGGAAGGGACGATCACCATCGGTTTTATGGCGCCTTATGCGCAACACGCGATGGTGAAGAAGCTGGCTGAGCAAAATATTACAAGCTTCTCCATGGAGCTGGTGCCGAGGATCAGCCGGGCACAGACAATGGATGCCCTGTCATCTCAGGCGTCTCTTGCCGGCTACAAAGCGGTGTTATTAGCCGCTGCTGAGTTGGATAAGTATTTCCCATTGCTTATGACCGCTGCGGGCACGATTCAGCCCGCACGGGTGGTGGTCTTGGGGGCGGGTGTGGCTGGGCTTCAGGCGCTCGCCACGGCAAAGCGCCTAGGCGCGGTGGTTGAAGTTTCGGATATTCGGCCAGAAGTGCAGGAACAGGTGGAATCGCTGGGCGGCAAGTTTATCGATCTGCCTTTGAAAGAAGTGGAGCAAGGGACTGGGGGGTATGCAAAGGAGGTTACCCCCGAGTTTCTTCAGAAACAGCAGGAGATTGTGGCCGGTCGACTCGAAGAAGCGGACGTTGTGATTACGACCGCGCTGGTTCCCGGTAAACCCGCTCCCAGATTGATTACTGAAGCGATGGTGAAGCGCATGAGGCCTGGAGCGGTGATCGTAGACATGGCGGTTTTGCAGGGGGGAAATTGTGAGCTTTCGGTGTGTGGCGAAACGGTCAGGGTGCATGACGTGGTTATTCTTGGACCAGCAAACATCGCCGCCTCGGTGCCCGCGGACTCCAGCCTAATGTATTCGCGCAATGTTTTGGCGGTGTTGATGCACATTGCTAAAAACGCGGAACTTAACCTTGACTTTGATGATGAGATTACAAGAGGGGCGGTACTCACTCACAACGGTGAGGTGATGCATGCTCCCACTCGCGATGCTGTGTATGGCAAGCAGGGTGCACAGCCCAACTCAAGCTCATTCTCGGCGGTTGATGGTGAGCCACCGACGGATTCCAATAAGCCGGGGAGGGCCGTTTCTGGCGTAGCGACGGCGACGATGGCGGTTTCGTCGGTCGCTAGTGTAGCAACAAGTGAGCCTCAGGCTAACGCCACGGGGTCGTCCGCAAACGGTGAGTCAGCTTCTGAGCGATGGGCGGAAGAAGTTGAAAACGCCTCCACAGATTCATTCGAAGGAGAAAACTGATGACGATGGGACCTTTTTTGGTGGGCATATATATATTTGTGCTCGCCTGTTTTCTCGGCCTTGAGCTCATTACCAAAGTACCACCTACGTTACATACTCCGCTTATGAGCGGTGCTAATGCTATCAGCGGAATTACTATACTGGGGGCCATTTTGGTCGCGGGCACGTCCGGGTCGATCATGGCAAAACTGATTGGCACTTTGGCGATCGTTCTTGCCACGATTAACGTGGTGGGTGGATTTATGGTTACGGATCGAATGATGCGGATGTTTGGAGGTAAAAAGTGAGCGGATTAGTTGCAGCCATTTATCTCCTCTCCGCGATCATGTTTGTGGTCGGCATTAAGCGGCTGGCAAAGGTTAAAACGGCTCGGTCCGGAAATCAGCTAGCCGCCGGTGCCATGGGGGTTGCAGTTATTGGGACCCTCCTAGAGATGAAGACTTTTGACCCCGGTTGGGTTGTCGTAGGCATTCTCGTGGGGGCATCAATAGGCGCGTATGCCGCCATCAAGGTTGAGATGACGTCAATGCCGGAAATGGTGGCGATCTTTAACGGTCTTGGAGGTGCAGCCTCCGCGCTGGTGCCGGTGGCTGTCTATTGGCAATCTTATGTGATGCGGCCTCATGCTACAACGGCGCAGTCTGTTGCGGAGGTCTTGGGGAGTGATGATGCTTTGACCATAGTTCTCTCGGTGGTTATTGGTGGGATTACATTCACCGGGAGTGTTATTGCGTTCTTGAAGCTGCAAGGTACCTTAAGAAAAGGTAATCCTATCCTCCTACCTAGCCGTCATTTTATAAATCTAGGACTTGCCGGCGGCGCAGTAGTTTTTGCTGCATTTTTTGGGTTCGTATCCCCATATATATTTGTCTCGACGGTCGGTCTTTTATTACTGACGGCAATAGCCCTGATATTGGGGGTCTTGTTGGTGATTCCCATCGGGGGTGCGGATATGCCAGTTGTGGTGTCTCTGCTGAACTCGTACTCGGGATTGGCAGCGGCGATGGCTGGATTTGTTATTGGAAATCCGTTGCTGGTTGTTGGTGGTGCGCTTGTTGGAGCCAGTGGGTTGATCCTTACCCAGATTATGTGTGTGGCCATGAACCGGTCTCTTCTCAATGTATTGGTAGGAGGCTTTGGCCAACAAGATGTTACCGCTGGGGGAGGTGGAAGCTCAGAATATACCAATGTTAAGTCCTCCGGACCGGAAGAGGCAGCCATGCTGCTTGACGCGGCACAATCCGTAATTGTTGTACCCGGTTACGGGCTGGCGGTGGCCCAGGCCCAGCATACTATTCGAGAGCTGGCGGACCAGCTCAAGAAGCGGGGCATGAAAGTGACGTATGCTATCCATCCGGTGGCCGGCCGTATGCCCGGACATATGAATGTGCTCTTGGCGGAGGCGGATGTGCCTTACGAAGAGTTGGTGGAGATGGACAACATTAACTCAGACTTTAGAAACACCGACGTGGTGCTCGTGCTTGGTGCTAATGATGTGGTCAATCCCGAGGCACTGGATAACAAGACCTCGCCTATCTATGGAATGCCTATTCTCCACGCGCATGAGGCTCGAACGGTGTTTGTGGTTAAGCGTAGCCTTAGTCCTGGGTACGCAGGGATTAAGAATCCTTTATTTGAGCGAGACAACACCATGATGTTGTTCGGGGATGCAAAGCAGATAGTTCAAGATCTCCTTCGCGAGGTCAAAGAGCTCTAAAGATGAACCGCTAGCTGTACGGCAAAGACCACTTGGTGATTCTTACTCAATCACCAAGTGGTCGCGCAGCAGGGCATAGCCCGGCGTAGCCGCAGGAACTTGGGTTCAACCCAAGTGATATCTGCTGTACGGCAAAGACCACTTGGTGATTCTTTCGTGGTCCGGACGTTTCACGGAAAGACCGGCCGACAGATGCGTGCAGGGCTAGATAAACCGGCTGTTAGGAGGTGTGGATGATAATGGTGTTGCCGTCGGGGTCACGGAGCCTAATGTGCTGAGACTCTGAGGTGCTCGACACACCCAGCTGGTTGAGGGTGTCTAGTGTGTCTGTGCCACTCGTGGTTAGGTGAAGAACCGCGCTATCCACGGTGGATAGGCGGAGTTTCGTTCCCAACCCTTCAAGGTCAAGAGTATTTTCTGTGGATGATTTCACACCAAAGCCCAGTAGCTCATAGAACTTCCGAGCTCGCTCGAGGTTTTGTACATTGAGCACGCACACGCCTTCGGACAGCGACAGAGTAGACGTTGTACTCGAAACTGATATCCCCCAAAGAGGTGTAGGTGGTGCTTGGGGAAGAGCTATCTCGCCAAAGAACTCGATGGTGTGCCGGTTGAGTTCACCGGAGGCGTCAATGACGCCTCCCGGACTGGTTAGCGGTTCGCTAAAGCCTAACTCACCCACATCTATCGGTCGTCCACCTATGGAGGCGGCTGACCAAACATGGATCTCTCCATCCGAGCGAGGGCTGATATAGATCGGGCCCAAACCATGCTCATCTACATGAAGAAGGGGTGCCTCTGGATTGGTTTTGCACCAGTACCAGCCTGGCGCTGGTGGTGGTGTCCCTTCGGCAGTTGTTTGTGCGCCATCGGTCTTAACCTGCATTAGGCCAGAGCTGGTTCCGGGCACAATTGGGCCGGCAAAATAGCTCGGGTAGCTGAGACCCTCTGCGTCTTTTGGGCATATGTGCTCGGGGAGACGTTCGCGAAAATCGGCTAGTGGGCTTGAAATGCGACCATCCGGGAATACGTATATTGGGCACACCACGGGCGTAATTGGGTCGTATTGGCCCGGACCCGAATGATGAGGTCTTAGCACCCAGTACCAACCAGGGGTTTGAATGCTGGCGGTGAGAAAAACTTGTCCGTCTGGGCCGGCGGAGACCCAGGGCGGTGACGATAGTGAAACATCACCTTCGGCCACGACAGTCATGCTTCCCTTTTGCCGAAATCTTGGCCCAGTTCAAGGGGTAGTGTTAACTGCAGCGCAGATGCCATCGTCTTGTACTTGCTGAAGATTGCTTACATAGACCTCCAGTGATTCCCCCTGCAAAGGACGACTGTCAGGCCCGCGGAGCGACAAAGTGGCTCCATCGTCGCTGATCACAAAATCTGCTCCGTTGACGAGCTCCCGTATCGACCCGCCAGGGGTCACATACTGGGCGACCACGCCCGGTGGGTACTCTGCGGGGGGGTTTAGGTTGACCCCATCCACGGCTACTAGGTCTTGGGCGATTTGCTGAAGTGAGTCAGCGAATCGGCTTTGGCAGATCGATTCAAGTAGACAGACCGAGTTGATCCCGCCGGCGCAATTGGTGGTGCTCTCTGGCCGGATGCGCTGTTCTAGGGCAAGGGCAAACGATCGGTACCTGGCGGCCCCAACATCAGCCGCGCAACACGTTGCATAGCGATAACTGGAACAAGAATCACAGCCCTGTCCGGAGACTCCTCGCCACTGTGCTCGGGAGGTATTTGGTGGAGGCTCAGCTTCTTCACACAAATTGCCGCACAAGTTGGTGGGATTGCCTACATCATCAATCCGGCAAGCGGAAATATTTCCGTTGATGACCGCGCCAATGAGGGCAAAACGCACCTGCTCTACCGGCTTTATTGTATTGATGGCATTCAAAATTGCACTGGGTGTTGATGGGTTATCGACAGGGTCGTCAGTGGAGCCGACGAAGTTGTCTTCATCGGAAACCATGATGATGACCAAATTGGCTTCATTTCGGAGAAAGCCCGTATTACATTCTGTTCCTTGAGTTTTTCTAAGAGCGGCTAAAATCGCTGCCGTACCTCTTTCGGCGCCAGAGCCGCAGGTTCCGACTCGCGCCGTTGCCTGAAAAGTCGCGGTGATATCACTGGGACTGTCGAAGTTACTGTCGAGCCATCGCTCCGACTCTCGTTCGCGGGCGTCTCGAAAACACCCATGCTGAAGACCCTCTATGGTGGAGCAAGGGTCAGAATCGGAGTCGACCGTAAAGTAAGGCGGATCGTTATCGATGGTTTCAGTTTGTACCCCACCAATTTCTGGGCCATTGGTCCGAATCTCTTCAGAGGGGCCCACGTCGGTGGTTACGACCCCGATCCGGTAATTGAGCTGGCTGGCAGCAAGAACACTAATGAAAGAAGAAAAGTTGTTGGACAGATTCTCTTGTTCGTCTTGCATGGAACCGGAGTTATCGATGACAAACAAAATATCTACCGGTACCGGATTCGCTAGCTCCACTTGCGTGCGGGTCTCTCGTACGGCTTCGGCGCATCTTTGTTCAAATGGATAGTCTTGGCACTGCACAACAGCAGTAGCAATGCCTAGCGCCCAGGTAGGGTGCGGGGAAGAGCGGGGCCTCATCTCAAACATAGATTCGTTGGTAAGGAGCTGGGAATCAATCCTTTATCCTTGGGCCGTTTAAGATGAATCGTGGACCCTGAGCGTGTGCTCAACACTGGGGCGAAAATACTGATTGTGTGAGGTGTGAAGGTTGAGGGAACGCTCAGATACTCGCAGTTGTCCCATTTTTGTAGGGCATCGGAGTCGTCGATGCACCTGCAGGATGACCAGCGCCGTCATTCGAGGTAGCTCCCGAGCATGCTGGACTTCAGAGACGTTGGTGCGGACCTCGAAGGCTATCGAGCGAAACTTTCTCGTCGACCCGGGTTTGATGATGCAGTCTTGGATGCGGTCACCGCCTTGTGGACCCGCCGATCCGACGCAATCGGGCGTACACAACGACTGCAGGAAGAAAAAAATACGCAGGGCAAGGCAATGAAGGTTCTATTTCAAAAGGGAACCGATGAGGAAAAAGCGCAGGCAAGAGTTGCCCAGCGAGAATTGTCGCAGGCGATCAAAGATGCGGATGCCGAGGTGCTGGCAGTTGAGGGGGAGCTAGTGAGCCTAATGCTTGAAATCCCAAATGTTCCTCACCCCTCCGTACCAGAAGGAGACGGTGAAGATGACAACAAAGAGGTCCGGCAATGGGGAACAAAACCATCTTTTACATTTACCCCCAAAGACCACGTGACCCTCGGTGAAGGGCTTGGGATGTTGGACTTTGAGAGGGCAGCAAAATTAGCTGGGGCCCGGTTTGTTGTGGAATACGATGATCTAGCCCGCATGGAGAGAGCTTTGGCCGCGTTCATGTTGGACACTCACGTTCGTGAGCACGGTTATCGGGAAGTAGCGGTACCGTACCTGGTAAATTCGACGGCACTCACCGGCACTGGACAGCTTCCTAAGTTCGAAGAAGATCAGTTTAGGGTACCCTTTTCCGAAGCTACCGACTATTGGCTCGTGCCGACCGCTGAGGTGCCGGTCACCAATCTTTATCATGATCAGATTCTTGGGCCGGAAGATCCTTCACTGCCGCATGCATATTGTGCCCATACGCCTTGTTTTCGAAAAGAAGCGGGTAGTGCCGGACGCGATACTCGCGGGCTCATTCGCCTGCACCAGTTCAACAAAGTAGAACTTGTACGGTTTGAACATCCCGACCGGAGCTATCAGGCCTTGGATGAGTTGGTCGATCATGCGGAAAATATTCTCAAGAAGCTCGAGTTACATTATCGGGTAATGTTACTTTGCACCGGCGATATCAGCTCTAACGCTGCAAAGTGCTATGATTTGGAGGTTTGGCTCCCAGGCCAAAATCGGTATAGAGAAATATCTAGCTGCTCAAATTTTGAGGCGTTTCAGGCCCGTAGAGCCAAGATTCGTTTTAAAGAAGAAAAGAAAGGCAAGCCGCGGCTCCTTCACACCCTTAATGGCTCTGGTTTAGCCATTGGTCGAACGTTGGTGGCACTGCTGGAGCAGCACCAACTTGCAGACGGATCAATTAGGATCCCTAAGGTCCTCCGTCCATATATGGGAGGCACGGAAGTAGTTAATTCCCGCCTATGATTTCTGTCATTCGTTGACGAAGATAGTAGCGTTATTCTATTAGTACAGGCTTTGCTTGTTTGTCCGCAGGCAGGACAACGAAGGTAAATGGTCGAAGTGTCACATATGTTCCAACGTTGCATTTTTTTGCTTCTTTGTCTAAAAATTGTCATGTGTATCCTCGTGGGAGGTGGATACATACCGATGGCTAATGCGTTTTCGCCATCAATGCCACCTCCTGTGGCTTTGGAGTTGTCCCTAGAGGATGCAGTCAACGCTGCGTTGGTGAAGAGTTATGCTATGCGGATAGCGATCGCTGACCAACACATTGCATCCCAACAGGTACGAGGGGCATGGAGTGAGCTGATGCCTACAATTAAGGGTACAGCCAGTTACAAACGCACCCTACTTACCCCCAATCCATTTGCTGGTTCAGGAGCATCAGGGTTATTTTCATCCGTTGATACCGGCAGTTGGGTGACATACAACGAGCGTGTTCGCCGAAATGAAGTACCTCTTGAGCAGGTCCTTGGGTGTGATGCCGCGTTAGAAACTGTCAACGAGGGTGGTCAGCAAGTTACTCGGGCCAAAGCTCTAAGTTTTTCTGAGTATAGTCAGTGTGTATTGGCCGGGAGCCGTCCGTCGGACCCGAATGCGAACCCGTTCCTGGTGGATAATACATTTAATGCGGGTATCTCGTTCGACCAGCTTTTGTACTCTTCAGCCATGTTTAGTGTGCTGAAAGGGGCCAAAGCAGCAGAGGAAGCAGGGCGAATGGCCACCGAACGTACCGGTCAAGAAGTCGCCGGGGAAGTGGCCGCGCAGTACTATGCGGCGGTGCTGGATCAAGCGGCGGTGGATGTCCTGAAGAAAAGTGTGGACCGTCACCGAGAGACGGTTCGTGAGGCGCGATCTCGGTTTAAAGAGGGGGTAGATCCTCGCTTTACATTGTTATCGACGGAGGTGGAGTTAGCCAACGTGGAGACAGAGTTGGTGACGGCTAGAAACAAGGCGGCGGCTTCGGTAGATAATTTGGCGTTTATCATCGGGTTACCGGTGACAAGCGATCTAATATTAACCGACGGTCTAGTTCTTCCAGAGCCATTGTCTACATCACCCGGTGATGTAGATAAACTTATGAGTCAAGCGGTGCTCAGGCGAGCTGATCTCCTTGCGGCGCGAGCTCGGGTGACTGTTTCACAAATGAGTGAGAGTATTAGCTTCGCTCGCTATCTACCTGAATTGCGGCTGGTGGCTGATCTGGGGGCGGTGGGTAATATCCCAGATGATACCTCAAGTGATGTACCGCTACCACTCAGTGAGCGGACTGATCCTCTCGCTCAGAGTCGGTTATTTCAGTTTGAGTCGCAGTCCCGCGGCATTTTTGATGAGGCGTTTTGGGGCACAAATCTTTCGGTTGGTCTGAACCTCAAATGGACAATATTTGAAGGCTTTGCTCGTAGTGCACAGCTTCAGCAAGATCGCTTGGAAACTAAGAAGGCTCGGATACGCTTAGAGGAACTTGAACAGTCGATTCAGCAACAGGTAGCCCGCGAGCGTAGGAATCTAGTCTCTGCTTTGGAGCGTCTGGGGGTACAGAACCAGAATGTTGGCCGGGCCAAACTTAACTATGAGCACGCTCAGCTACGAGTGAAAGAGGGCGTTTCGTCCCAGTTGGAGTTGAGGGAAGCTTCCGATCAACTCGACCAAAGCCAGTTGAATCGCTTACAGGCCATTCATGACTATCTCGTCGCACAGGTCAAATTCCGGGTGGCGATTGGAGATACATTCATCGTTGGCAAGCAGGAGAAAGCTGATGAGTAAACAAGACCCGATGGTGAACATTGTTTTTCCGAGAACCCGCTTTCCCTGGGGTTGCGTCGGATGTTGGCTCCTCGTGAGCCTGGCTGCATGTACATTTTCAGTAGGGGCCCGGGTAACCGAACCGGCTGACGCAGATCTTATTGAACAGGAGCCAAAAGCGGCTGCGGTACGGGTGAAAGTGCGGCGGCTAGTACCCCGAGCCTTCGACGATCGTTTGGAAACAACGGGTAGTTTGGAAGCGGATTCGGACGTCACGCTCTCCGCTCGGGCTTCGGGAACATTACAGTTTTTGTCTCCCCTCGGAGAGATGGTTCGTAAGAGGCAAGTGGTTGCGAAGATCGATCCCGGTATTCCATTCAGCAGCGTTCGACAAGCTCAAGCGGCTCGCTCCGCGGCGTCGGCCAGCTTAGCACTGGCCAATGAGAACTACACTCGCCAAAAGCCTCTGTATGAAGCAGGGGTGATCTCTGCCATCGAGTTTCAGCAGATAAATGCGGAGTATGCTCAGGCCCAAGCCCGTTTGGCAGAGGCGGAGGCAGCGCTGTTGTTGGCTCGGGAAGGATTGGAAAACACCATGTTGATCGCCCCCTTTGCGGGGGTGGTCGACCAACACTTTGTTGATAAAGGTGAGCAGGTTAATGGGGGCACATCGGTCCTTCGGGTATTGGATGCGACAGTCCTCATTGTGAAGGCGGGACTGCCCGAGAGGTATGCGGCAGATATTAAGCAGGGGGCTGAGGTTGAGGTTCAGTTTCCGGCGTACGGATTAGAGCCTCGTTTAGGTCGAGTCCGATTTGTGGCTACCGCGATTGATCCCCGTAGTCGTACCTTTGATGTAGAAGTATCGCTTAACAACCAGGATGGTCGTCTAAAACCAGAGATGGTGGCCAAGCTGATGGTTACCCGGGCCCGTATTGAAAATGCTTTGGTTGTTCCGCAAGAGGCAGTTATCCGGGATGAGAATGGACGCCATGTCTTTGTGGTGACAAGATCAACCGAGGAACTACCGATAGCAAAAAGACGCGCGGTTCAAACCCGGGGTCGAGCGGGAGGAGAAGTTGTACTCTCGGGGGTGTCGGCAGGAGATGAGGTGATAGTTTTAGGCCAGACCAAGGTTATAGATGGAGACTTTGTAGAAATAGTTGGGTCCAGTCAGACTTCTAAAACGGCGGAGGATGGCCGGTGAAGATAACAGATATTGCGATCAAACTCCGTATTGCAACCATTGTTTTGACGCTCCTGGCCTCTGTTGGGGGGATCTTTTCTTATGTCACTCTTCCCAAAGAATCAAATCCCTCGATCGAGATACCCAACATTGTGGTCACGACCATATATCCAGGGGCGAGTCCAAGTGACGTAGAAAACCTTATCACTCAGCGCATAGAACGGGAAGTTCAGTCTATCGCGGGTATTGACAATATTCGCTCCACCTCGGTGGAAGGGGTGTCGACCATTGTGGTGGAATTTACCCCTGATGTGTCTTTGGATGAAGCTAATCAGAAAATGCGAGACAAGGTTGATCTGGCAAAACCCGAGCTCCCCGAAGATGTAGAAGAACCAATCATATCCGAGATCGACCTTTCGGAACTTCCCATCATGGCCGTCAACTTGGCGGCAAATTTTTCCTTAGCCCGTCTCAAGGATGTGGCCGAAGATCTTCAGGATGAACTTGAAACTATTCCGGGTATCTTAGAGGTTAATCTATTTGGCGGGTTGGAACGAGAGGTTCAAGTTGAGGTTGACCTGGTAAAGCTTCAGGGCTACAATCTTGCGTTTGAAGACATTGCGAAAACCATTCGGGAAGAAAACACCAATATTCCAGGAGGCTCAGTAGATGAAGATCGTTTGAACTATCTCGTGCGAGTTGATGGTCAGTTTACTCATCCTCGCCAGATTGAAGAGCTACTCATAGATACCCGAGAAGGCCGACCGGTATATGTGCGCGATGTCGCGAGAGTGATCTTTGGTTTTAAAGACCGCGAATCATACTCACGCCTTCGAGTACTGCAGCGGGAGACACCCAAAGGTGATTGGGTTAAGGAGCCGAGCTCGGGTTATACGCCGGTTATCTCGCTCAGTATCAAAAAGCGCTCCGGAAAAAATATTTTGGAGGCAGCAGATGCGGTACGATCCGCGCTTGATACTTACCCATTCCCTCATGGCACCTCTGTACTCATTACGGGTGACCAATCGAAGACCGTTTTGACTCTCGTAAAAGACCTCGAAAATAATATTATCAGTGGTCTGTTGTTTGTTGTATCGGTGCTTCTGTTTTTCCTTGGGGTGCGTACCGCTTTGCTTGTTGGCATTGCGATTCCGTTGTCGATGTTCATCAGCTTTATCGTTTTCCAGGCAATGGGCCAAACACTCAACTTTATTATCCTGTTTAGCCTGATAATTGCTCTTGGGATGCTCGTTGATAATGCCATTGTAATTGTTGAGAATATCTATCGGTACCTGGAAGAGGGGTATTCCCAGTGGGAGGCAGCACAGAAAGGAACAGCAGAAGTAGGTACCGCGGTGGTGGCTTCTACTGCAACTACAGTTGCGGTTTTTGTGCCGATGCTCTTTTGGCCCGGGGTAATCGGTGAATTTATGAGCTTCATGCCACTGACACTCATTGTTACCCTTTCGTCCTCTCTTTTTGTGGCCCTGATTATCAACCCGGTGATCACTGGATACTTTGCGAAAGTATCTCGAGCGCAACAAACAAAGATGAGCTCGTTTACATTGTGGACCATTAGTATCTTGGTCCTAATGGGACTGGCAGTGATTGGTCTCGCTCGCCCAATTAGCTTAGCGGTGTTTGTTGGTTCGGCACTGGTGATCTATATCTTCCACCGATTGATTTTGTCCAAAGTTGCGGACCGGTTTGTTGAGCATGGACTACCTGCTCTTGTTCAATTCTATCGCAGATTCTTGGAGCGGATGCTGGAGAGAGACTATACGTACTCGTTCGCCATGCTTCGAAATGCTATGGGACTGGGTTCACTATCCCTTGGAGCTATCTTGGGTCTGATCGCTGGTTTGGTGTATGGCATCACCGGTAGTGCGGAATCGAGTTGGGTGCCATTGGCACCGGCGGTTGTGCTGCTTGGGATAGGCATTATCGGCATTGTTATTCATACCTTAGAAACGGTCCTGCTCGGACGGAGTAGCTCGGTGTGGTTTGGGATAATCTTGGGGGCGGCAGTGTCCGTCTTTCTTGGGTTGATGTCGATTATGGGAAAGGATATTTCCGAGGACGTCTGGGTAGGCGCATTGTTATTGCCTGGTTTTGCGGTGGTTGTTGGGCTCATTGGATTGGTATTTACTCGTGAAGGTACGGTGATTATTCTCACCGACAATCGAGCTAGATTGATAAACACCGTTCTCGGAACCCTGATAGGGATAGTGGGCATATTTACCATAGCTCCGACCGGTGGTGAATTTTTTCCTGAAACGGACCCAAACCAAATTCTGGTCAAAATTGAGGGCCGTTTGGGCACAAATATTGATGCTAGTGACGGGATGGCTCGGACTGCGGAAGAACTGTTCAGTAAATTGTTGAGTAATTATCCTATTTCCCAAGCAAATGTTGCCAATATCCAAACCAATGTTGGGGTGGGAGGGGATAGTGGATTTGGGGGTGGAGCGAGCTCACCAGAACGAAGTCAGGTGACTGTCAATTTGGTGGACTACAGTGATCGCGGTGAGTCTAGCCGAGAAACACTGCTTAGAGTTCGCGACGAAGTTCGCGGTATTTCTGGGGCAGATATTACCATTTCCAAAGATAGTGCGGGGCCTCCGACCGGGCCTCCGGTGAATATAGAGATCTCAGGTCCGGAGTTTAGTGAGATAGTTCGTATTTCCCGTCAGATGAAGGTAAAACTAGTTCGTGCGAGCGAGTCGGGTTCAATTGCTGGACTCGTAGATATACGAGATAATCTCAATGCCGGTCGTCCGGAGCTACAGGTCATGGTTGATCGGGAACGAGCTGGTCGCTTCGGTTTAAGCACAACGAAGATAGCAAGCACCATTCGTACCGCTATTGCAGGGGAAGAGGTGAGTAAGTTTCGCGACGGGGAAGATGAGTTTGATATCCGTGTTCGATTACTTAAGTCTGATCGCGAGAGTTTAGAAGCACTTCGGAACCTCACCATCCTTCATGAAGGCACACAGATTCCATTGGTAGCTGTTGCTGAACTTGAGGTTGGGGCCGGACTAGGTTCGATCACTCGGCTTGATTTACATCGGGTGGTAACCGTGGAGGGAGATGTGTCCGAAGGGACGAATGCAGGTGAAGTCTTACAGCAGGTTAAAAACTTACTTGCGCCGGAGATAGAGGCTCTGTCACCCGGGTATCAAGTTAAGTTCACCGGAGAAAGTGAGGACCAAGACGAGAGCAATGCCTTCTTGTCGCAAGTACTTGTCATTGGCTTGGGATTGATTACCATGATCTTGATTGCGCAGTTCAACTCGGTAAGTGGCCCTCTTATGATAATGATCGCCGTGGGTTTGAGTCTCATTGGAGTGATGCTCGGGCTATTTCTTACCCGTATTCCGTTTGGTTTGATGCCGTTTATTGGGGTGATAAGTTTGGCCGGCATTGTGGTTAACAATAATATTGTCCTCATCGACTATACCGTTCAGCTGCGAGACCGTGGTTACGATAAGCGGCGAGCAATTATTGAGGCTGGTGCTACTCGTCTTCGTCCGGTAATACTTACTGCACTCACCACCGTTTTGGGGTTAATACCTTTGGTGTTTGGCCTGAATATCGATTTCATGGGTTTCCTATGGGAATTTGAGCCAGATTTTCAGCTTGGGTCAGAAAACACCCAGTTTTGGGGGCCCATGGGTACTGCGATTATTTCCGGCTTAACCTTTGCCACATTCCTAACACTGGTCATTATGCCGGTGATGTATAGTTTGTTTGATTCGGTTGGAGTGCGGTTGGGACGGCTTTTCGCCAGACGTACCGCTTAGCTGTGATGAGATTTGGGCTATCGATACAAACTGGTGTACGCCAGATTTTGCTTTACACTTTCTTGGGGCTCGTACATGGGTATCGATGGTTTCTCAGTCCATTCATGGGGGGGCGGTGCCGGTTTGAGCCCTCTTGCTCGAGCTATGCCCTCGAGGCGCTGCGCTTGCATGGACCGTGGTATGGACTGTACCTGGTGGTAGCTCGAATTGGACGATGTCGACCGGGTGGCGGAATGGGTTATGATCCGGTACCCATGCGGACCAAGCCTAGCCGTCCAGAGCTGCTCGAAACGTCCTCAGGGCCTGATCAAGAGGGCGAACAGTGATGAATTGTGCCAGGAGGTTGAGGTCCAAGTCGGGTACAATATGGCTCTTAGCCATTTCTTTGTAGGCAGGGTTGTGGGGATCTCTAAGATAGATTGTGAATCGATTTTCGGTATAAATCCAGATCTCCGGCACGTTTAGGTGGGCGTAAATCTCAAGAGGTGACAAGCCTCCTGGGGTGACAATGACCTCAAGCGCCACGTCGGGTCGTTGTAAATTGAGAGTTTCTTGACCGCGATCAAATACGTAGCCTCCATCGGGTTCCGCCCCACATTGGGCTTCTTTGTTGTGAAGCGTCCATGAGCTGGAGGCAGTGAGCCCAATGTTTTTCTTTACACACCAAGCTTCGATCAGGCGATGAACCGCAGACTTGGTCAACTCGTGGTCAATGGAGGGCGTGATGTACTGGAGAACGCCCTCGAAGAAGGAGATCCGGGGCACTGACCTCTGACCACGAAGTTCGAGAGCCCGTTCATAGTCCGACCAGTGGGCATCATGGAGTACCAGAAAGTGGTCATAGTTGTCGGGAGGTTGTGTGGCCCCCTGAGAAGGACTCATGTATCTAAGCCTATGAGGACCGCGCCCAGCCGGCAAGAGTCTCTGCCTTGATTCCGGTTTCTCTTCTAAGATAGCGTCAGGCTGCCTGTCGTAAGCTATCTAGGCCAGACTCAAGGTCTGCGACCAAGTCTTCTATGGCTTCGATACCGACCGACAGACGGAGCATTCCATCAGTGATACCAGCATGGATTCTGGCTTCTTCGTCCATGGCGGCATGAGTCATGGTTGCAGGGTGGGCGACGAGACTTTCAACTCCGCCAAGAGATTCGGCAAGAGCGAATAGCTGAAGCTGCTCCACAAGATGTTTGGCCGCATCTCTGCCGCCTTTTAGTTCTATACTGATGATTGCGCCGTATCCCCGTTGCTGACATCGAGCCAACTCATGCCCTGGGTGGGTGGCCAAACCAGGATAGTGAATGGCACTAATGGAGGGGTTGTGAGCCAATCGCTCAGCCAGCGTGCGCGCATTGGCTTCGTGAATACTCCACCGTGCATGCAGCGTTCGAAGTCCGCGGAGGACCAAGAATCCGTCGAATGGGGCTTGTCCGACACCAAGGCAATTGCACCACCATGCAACGCGCTCCGCGTCTTCTTTGCTTTTAGCGACGAGTGCGCCTCCGACAACATCAGAATGACCGTTGATAGACTTCGTGGTTGAGTGGAGCACCAAATCAGCTCCGAGTGTGATGGGATTCTGCAGAGCTGGGGACAAGAAGGTATTGTCAACCAATACTCGGGCTCGACCCGAGGTTTTGCTCACCGCGGCAATATCAATCACCCTCAGGAGCGGATTACTTGGCGTCTCCAACCAGACCAAGTCTGCGTTGAGTTCCGATAATTTGGCGACATTGGCGGGATCGGACAAATCTAGGAGTGTTAATTCGAATAGACCTTGTTCAGCCAGCGATGTGAGCAGTCGATGGGTGCCCCCATAGCAGTCGTGTTGAGCGACCACTCGCCCGAGCCGAGGATGTTTATGCTCCCGATGCAGGACAAAAGTATGGAGCGCAAGCGTTACTGCGGACATTCCGGAGCTGGTGCATGATGCTCCCTGACCACCTTCGAGTTCTGCCAACGCTTTCTCAAGCTCCGCTCGGGTTGGATTTCCCGAGCGGGTATAATCGTAGGTGCGCGGTTGACCAAATTTTGCGAAACTGAAGTTAGAGGATAAATATATGGGAGGAACGATGGCTCCCTGGGCGGTATCCTGCCCGATCCCGGCCCGAACAGCACTGGTTCGCCCAGGGATTGAAGGATGGATGTGGCCAAGGTTTGCGCTATACTCTGACATTACGCTTCTTCGTTTCCTTTCGCCCATCATCAGTCTGCGGGCAGAAGAGGACACGAAGGATGACACGCTAGTACCAGCCCCAAATCTTGAGGCCATATATGTACTTGCGGGTCCTGCGTGTAAGGCAAACGCCTTGCCCTCATCTCCCGCAACCATAATTGCATGGTTGCTGCAAGAATTGGCACCTTGCGTAAGTATGACCAAAAGGATGATCATTCTTGCGCAGGTTGCCCCGGCGTCTTAGGGCCCGTCCCTCAGCCGGTCTAGATGAGCTTGTTCGAAGATAGCTATCGATGGCGATTTGTCAACCACAGATTGTGGTTTATCCGTCGCTAACTGGGTGTTGTTTGTCGCTGGGATGCGGCGACTCTTGGGCGTTGCCGAGGGACAATGATGACTCGGTCTTTTTGTTCATCATCACTTGGTCCGGTGCATCCCCCAACATCTTTACCGCAAAGAGCACAAGGTGGGTCGTTAACCTCCGGCCCGCGTTCAGACTTGTATCCTGCGTTTGTGAGGGGTAGCGCATCGGGGCATAGCCCAGCGTAGAATCAGGAACTTGGGTTCAACTCAAGTGATTTCTGTACATCCACTCCCCTCCCTCTGTGGCTGACTCTCTCTGTGGCCGACCCTCACAAAGTCGGGCTACGGCGTCATCTCAGCAGCGGGAGTTGAAAGACAGGCCCTTGGGTTGAGCATCCTAGCTGAGCGTGAAAGCCGGAACTTGGTTTCAACTCAGGTGATTTCAGCTGTAAGGGGGGAGCAGCCTTCAGCCTGTGGGGTAGAATCTTCTTGAGGACTATCCGCGAGCACAATTCGATCCCGACCGAATACCTTGGCTCTATACATCGCCTGATCAGCGGCATCAGCAAGCGTGCTAAACGTTTTCCCGTGTTTGGCGCTGGAAGCAATCCCAAAGCTTGCGGTAAATGAGGGAATGTTAGCGTCCTGCAGCGCGGATGCTAGATGGGTGCGGATTCGTTCCACCGCAACGGTGGCCTGTTCGCTCGTTGTTTCCGGATACACGATCACAAATTCTTCACCCCCGAATCGTGAGGCAAGATCAACCGGGCGAATAAGCTTTTGAATAACTTCCGCAAACAATCGGAGCGCCCCGTCGCCGGCTTTGTGCCCGTAGGTGTCATTGAGACGTTTGAAATGATCGAGGTCGCACATCACCAGGCTAAGGTGAGATTTGGTTCGCGCCAGAATCTGAAACTTCTCGTCTAAGCTCCGTCGGTTGATGAGGCCGGTGAGTGGATCGGTTTCAGCCTGTTCTTGCGAAGACTGTAGGGCCCGGATCATTCCTAGCCGGGAGGCGACGTTCCGCGCAATGGAGCGATACATTTCCTCTTGTTCCGCGGAAAATGGATCGTCGGATTGGCTCGTGGCGTGAAGAATACCAACGGTGTTGCCCATAATTCCGAGAGGGACACACACGCCTCTAGCTGCCGGATGTTCTCGCTCGAGTAGTTTTGGGCAGGCATCTAAAGACTCCCCGTTTTCGAAAGACATAAAGTGCCCTCTTCGGACGGCGATACACTCCCTCGCATTTTGTACGGGGCACAAGGGGCTCGGAGCGTTTGTAGTGGTTGTTGCCTCGCGCAGCTGATCTTCGTCAGAATCAACGAGCATCAGCTGGGTTGGGCGCCCGGGGCCAACTTGGTTGATGGCGCGTTGTACGATGTGTAGAACATCATTCTCTTGGTGCGCCATCGTCAGACCGCTTTGGAGCTGGGCTTCGAATTTTTGCCGGTCGGCTTCAATACGCGTTTCAACGTCTCGGTCACGGACTTTTTGTGCAATGCGTTCCATGTCCCGGGCCAAGCGTCCAATAGAGTCGGTAACATCGGTTCTGAGTGGTTGGGGCCGCTCTGTTCCCCCAATGCTCTCAATGTATTCCGCTATGGTCCGGATACGAGCTTCAAGGTGATTGCGAGCCCAGTAGGTAGTGAAAGCACCCAATGCGGCGAAGAGACCAGCAACTCCTGTTGCGAATAAGAATGGTAACTCAGCAAATCGGCTATAACTTCGCATAGCATCCATCATCTCGGGGTTACTCAGCTTAATGGCCATCTCATCGGCGCGGGCATCGAGTGCGGTGATGAGGAGCGGCATCATTGCCGCGATACCCACAGCAAAAAGCGCCATCGGCAGGTACGTCAGCATAAGGACCGTGCCTAAGTGCAAAACGGTATCGGTTTGTTGCTTGGCCACTAGCCTTGCTCCGATCGGTTCAAGCAGAGAACTTTCTACTCCAGCGGGTTTGGGGGGGAGCGAAATGTGAGCTGAGTGGCTTATTCTGATAGAAGAAAGAGCTTTTTGCTCTTGGGTTTAGCGTCCAGAAAGAGTTACCGGTCGAAGGTTCGAGTCGAACGGCTCATCAGGGCCTAAGGCGACGAATAAACCAGCGGTGGTTCCGGCCACCACTGCTGTGCCAACCGCTACCCAAAACCAAGGAGAGGAGAGAAGACCCTTCCTACGCTGATGGCTACCTTGCTTTAGCTCTGCGGTAACCGATGACTCATTCACGACCGAGTTCTGACTCGAGGGCAATTGGCTGGGGGTTAGGGCTTGAAGAGACGGTACGTCCGACGGAGGTTCGGGCAACTCAATCTGAATGCTTTGAGCAAGCCCAGACTCAATGACTTTGGTTTGTCTCATAATAATAGTATTTGCTCTTTCCACTGATATCTCTATAGGACCGGGATTGGCTGGCAGAGCACTGCCAATGACGGCGTGAGAGATTGTCTCTTGCCCTAGGCGAAGAATATCCTTGGATTGTAGATTTTGGATCTCCAAGACGATCAGAGCAACTTTTTTACGTAGACTGGCTCGGCGTCCGATCGCTGCAGTGCGGAAGTTGTTATACTCACCGGAGGCCGTTTCTCGTAGAAAAATTCTGTAGCTCCGATCAGCTTCTACATACATTCCGGTCTTCTCTTGAGTTGTTGCCAGATTATAGAGCGTTAGGGGGTGAGGCTGTATAGAGTAGGCTCGTCCAAAGCGCTCGCGGGCGATAATCCAGCTTCGATCTCGCGCGGCTTCCACACCCTCGCTGACCAGTCGCCGGGCAAGTTCCTCGGTGGAAACCTGCACCTGCGCTTCGGAGTTGCTGACCATTACGGCCATTAGGCAAGTGGCCCATAGCATCTCTTTGATCACGTACTCTATTGATACTCGTCAGCTAGGAGGATGTCACCTTCTGTGATGGCCTCCACGTCTCCACTCTGGTTTCTCTTTTTAGGTCTCGACAGTCTTATCTCCGACGGGTTTGCCAAAAAGACGTCATCTACCACGGATGTGGCTGATGATGGTGGTTGGGCTTTCTGAGGACGTGTTTTACGCTTTGGCGTTGTACGTCGATAACTTTGTCCGGCGAATTGTTTTTGGCGCCGAGTCTTCTTACGACGCTCGCCCTGTCGTGGTGATTGTCGACTTTTGACCTCTCGGTAGTCAGGGTTGGATGCAGGCACTGATCCAAAAGCGGGTGCCGAGGACCCATTGCCAGCGGGAACCGGTGATTGGGTCGGAACGCTTTTCTCGAGAGTCTTAGCGACTGCTGTATTGGGCTGTTTACCCACTGGAGGGAGGGGTGTGGTCTGATTTTTAGGTTCACCCCCCATGCTTGCTAAGTCGCCGGTGAAGCCAATTTGGCCGTGGTAGACAAGCAACGCCAACAACATAAAGATTCCGAGTGTCAAACCAAGCAGCATGCCCCCTAGTACTCGTGTATCGGCAATACGACTGATGCTTCCGTCCGAGAACGAGGTAGCAACGGTTTGCATCGGCTTTGCTGGCTCAAGTGCCCGTGATTTTGAGGGTGAAGGGGCGGCAATGGAGTGAAAACTGGCTGAAGAGGATGAGAAACTAGTTGTGCTGGCTCGGGTACTGCGGATCCGTTGGTGAGGCGGGCTCCAAACGCCGGTGGCACCAGCGGCATTCTGGGCGATAGATCCTACCTCCAACTCTTGTATCGTAAGCACTTCTGGGATGGCACAGAGCAGGTTGTGTCGGAACTCTTGAGTGGTGACGGTTCGTTCGTTGACATCTCTAGCGGTCGCCGCGTTCAGAGCTTTGACCAGGGTTGGAGGCAGGTCATTTCGAATGTGATTTATCGGGGTTAGGGGCTTAGAGCTGACTTCATAGACCAGGGCAATTTCATCGGTCGCTGAGAAAGCTCGTCGATTGGCGAGCATTTCCCAGAGGATAACGCCTAACGAATAGATGTCACTTCTACGATCAATAGGATTGCATTTGATTTGCTCCGGTGACATGTATGCCACCTTGCCCTTGAGTCGGCGAAAGGTTGTTTGGTGGACCTGTTCTGCCGATTTTGCTATACCAAAGTCGATAACTTTAATGTGGCCATCGTAAGAAAGGAGAAGGTTGGTAGGGCTTACGTCCCGATGAACAATGCCTAATGGTCGACGGCTTTCATCTCTGGCCTCATGCGCGTAGTGAAGACCGTCTGCGGCACAGCAGATGATATGCAGTGCCATAGGCACTGACAGTGGCTTGCCCGTTTGTCGAGCGTGTCGGAGCAATGAACGTACTGGACAACCATCAACAAATTCCATAACCAGGAATAGAAATCCCTGATCTTCGCTGAGATCCTCCACATGAACAATGTTGGGATGGTTGAGTCTGGACAGGATATGAGCTTCATCGATGAACATATCCACGAACTCTTGGTCATCGGCCAGGTCCGGATGAAAAACTTTGATCGCCACCGGTTTGACAAAACCGTGAGCTCCAGCTCGCCTTCCCAAATATAGCGAAGCCATACCTCCTGTGGCCACCCGTTCGATGAGTTGAAACCCACCAAGAACTTCCGGAACGGTACCTTGCATAGTGTTAGTCCCTGACTGGTTCAGCTATGAGATTGATAGGTTGAGATTGTACTGATTCGTCTTCCAGCGGGTCTAGGGGCCAATCGCCCTGAGCCTCTGCTGCTGAGTACTGGGTGTAGTAGCAGGGTTGGCCGTCCGTGCACTGTCCGTAGAGATTACAGTCAGAGGGAGTACAGGTCTCGGAAGCGGAAGACTCTAGCTTATTGCTAGACAAGCCGATGATGGCTTTGTCACCACGCACCCGGGGGGCGAGGTTGATGTTAGTCCGAAATTTGTCGTAGGCGAAAATAATGTTGTAGGTGTTCTCGATCAGTCCTACTGAAAATGTAAGATTGTCATGAGCATCAAATGCTTCAAACACGAGCTTGGACCATGTAACCCAGAACTCCCGCTCGCCCGCGGAGTTATCGACCAGTGCCACACAGACTTCGCTCTCTTGTACCAACCCGAGGGCATCAAAGAACGGAAATACGGCGTTACTAGGAACGCCTCCCTCTACAATACTGATGTCGTTTGATCCAACAAGGTTGTGGGCAATATCTTGGGGTTCACTTCCGAATGCAATAAAACCATCGTTACCGACCCAGATTTCGGTAAGAGGTTCTCCGTAGTATCGGAAGTTGAAATTGCCGCTAAACAACTCCCGTCGAAGTGATGGAGATTGGATAGTCTTTACTTGTCCCGGATCTACTACCTGCTCGGACAGTTGTGTAAACTCTAGTTTTTCTGATCCCTGGTCGGTGGGGATTGTACAGGCATTCGTGAACTGCCCCAAGGGATCCTGAAAAATGTGATATCGGTCGTCACAAAACTCTCGGTTGAGTGCGGTCGGCAAGGGAAATCTTCTGAGGCCCCGGGTGGCGTCGCAGGGGCTATCCAAATCCATACATTCTTTGCCTAAGACAATATGCAGAATGAGGCTGGTTTCATCTACGAACTCGGCCGTTGCGGTGGCAGTTGCGACAGGTTCACCATCTTTGAGTCCACGAACGCTCACTGAGAATTCTTGACCTGCACCCTCGCGAAGTACGGTTAGCGATACCGGGCCTTGGCGGAGGTCGGCTTGTCGTGCTTCTTCTGTGCGATCGTCGTTAACAACAATCTCAACCTCGTCGATTACACAGGGCACGGCGAGGGAGGTGTCCACAACAACAACAACTTCGGTTGGATCCTCACAGGCGATGAGGATTGAGGCGAGAAGGGGGGCAATGGTTAGAGTCGTACGGTTCACTGATTGAACTCCTGCTCGTAAGAGATGGATGAATACCAACCAACGACATAGTACGAAAGGGATACGTTCGCTAGTTACATCGCTTGTTGATTAGGGTATACACGCGAAGGGCGTGTGCTCTACATGAGCTAAACTTATAGACTCGACCGGGCTCGATATTCAAACCTTCATAGTACTTGGTCGCCTATACGTGTCCTTCAACACCCGCGTTGACCGGTGTTCAGAACTGGGGAATGTTTCATTTCTGCTGATTGCATTGTATAAAATGATCTATAGTTGGCATTAAGAATATCGAAGGGTTCCCAGTAAAGTACTATAATGAAATGGATCAGCAAGATTGTTCATGCCGCTTAGAGTAAGCGAATGGAGTATGAACTTGAATCATAAGCTGGACTCGAGTTGTGAGCGAGCTATGTGGCTGTGAATAAGAAGAATGTTCACGTATCCAAACTTCGGACCTGCATCCTGCGATATCGTATAGGTGAGACATTGTAGTGAATTTGAATTCGAAGGCACGTAGTAGTGCGCCAACATCCTTCAGTCGCGAGGGGCGCTTCAGCTGGCAGCTGGGTGATGATAGTTAGGGGAAGCTTTCCGAGGAACTCTTGGATACAGCATAAATCCCTTGGGTAGAACCCAATTTCTGTTTCTCCGCGTGGCTATGCCCCCGTTGCGCGGCCCCTTGTTTGATTCTTACAGAATCAATTCAAGTGGTCTTGCTGTATATGTTATCGAAATGCCTTAGCTAGATTTCCTCCCTAACAGCCGGTTGATCTAGCCCTGCACGCATCTGTCGGCCGGTCTTTCCGTGAAAGGTCCTGACCACGAAAAGTCTCTCCTCGGTCACGTACCGCCAGGTACGCTCGCCTCGTCGTCAGAGCGTTTCACGAAAAGCCGGGCTCG
>JAHQVK010000087.1 GCA_019634385.1 Myxococcales bacterium
AAACGCCACCAATCTCAGCTGAAATCGATTCTCAGAGAACGCGGTCTGCATCTAAGTACTATCAACATCAGCCCTGAATCAACGGCTGGAGCATAGTCTCTTAACTGGGCAATTCGTCCCAGGTTGTCTCCGAAACGAGCTTCTCTCAATCAGAGAGCTACGTCTAACCCGCGGCGACTCCCAGCATTCAGGCACTCGAGGACTTCACGATAGTTCCATACCCGGTTCGGCGAATACGCGCTAGCAGGGTACACCTAATGAACAGACGTACATACAGCAGAAATCACTTAGGTTGAGCCCAAGTTCCTGCTTCTACGCGGGGCTATGCCCCGCTGCGCGACCTCTTGGTGATTCTTATAGAATCAATTCAAGTGGTGTTTGCTGTATAGGAGTGGTCCTCAACCTACCCTCGCCAGTCTGAAAGTTAAGCACTTGTAATAACAAGCATTTCCAACTGATTGGTCTTCTAAGCTTTGTGCCCCTCAGACCTCTACAGCCGCTGGGTCTCAATGTCCAACACCACCCAGGGCTGTCAACGACAATATCCACGGATACCAGGACGTAACTTTGCCCTCCGGACCGCGTTCTGACTTGTTTCCTACGTTTGTGAGGGGTCGGTGGCTTCGCCGCCCTTTCAGGCCCCTCGGACCGGTGCATCCCTTCCCCTCCCTCCGGGCCGAACCCTCACAACGCAGGCTACGGCGTCATCTCCGCAGCCGGAGGGTAAAGACACGGCCTAGTCTCCTTCCCCAGCTTCAGCCCCTAAGCCACACGCGAATCCACCTGTAGGCTACCGACTCTGCTGACTCGTGACCCGAACTGATGAGTCAACCTGATATCAAGTATGAAGCTACCAGCTTGAGAGACTTCCTCCTCTTCTATGGACTTTTTGCTTAATTCAGAATGGTTTCTCGCTTGCTCATAAAACACCCGAATTTCCAGACATCTACATCACCTCCATAGAGCTTCTCAATCAGCCCCTACGGATTGCTTGGCTCTGAAGCTAAGCCTTCAAAAGCTCAAGGCACTTCGCGATAGTTCATTATCGGTTAGCAACATACCCTAAACAGACGTTGAACCCCGCTACTGTATCGAAATATTTCCCGACCACCGCCCGTCTCAAATACGCAGAAATCGCAAAAATGTTCGATTCTCCTCAGTTCGTCCTCGATGGTACGGTATTCACCGAGATCATCAGCTCACAGAGGCCACCCCACCTACCTATGCTAGGGCGTATTTTACTCCCCGGACCGCGTTCTGACTTGTTTCCGGCGTTTCTGAGGGGTCGGTGGCTTCGCTACCCTTCCGGGCCCCTCACAAACGTAGGAAACGCCGTCATCTCCGCAGCCGGAGTTTAAAGACACGCCCTCGTGAAACCAATTAACGTGGTTAGTTGCTCAACAGTATGAGTGATCGTTATAGACAAAAGAGCACCCTGCTAAGACTCGAGACAACTGAGGGATGTACCAAGATGGTCCCAGAGGACCATGCGCGAAAAGCCGCATGTCACCCTGAGCGTGTTGGAGCGCAAACAGTTGACCTCCATCGTTGAGAATGGCTCGATATTTGGGATGAAGAACTCTACAATTACTCCTTCCCTAAATCGTCGTGAAGCTCTCAACGTGATTGGCGCAAGTGTCGCATTCACTGCGGCCATTAGCCAGGGAAGTACAGCGTTTGGTGAAGAGAAAAAAGCTCTAGATTGCTCCAGCAGTGACAAGATTGACAAGGGTTCCCAGCAAATGCGAATGGCTCTACAATACGTCGAAGCTTCCAAGAAAAAGGGACAAGAATGTGACGCCTGTATGCAGTGGATCGCCCCGGAGAAAGACAAAAACTGTGGGGGCTGCAAACTCTTCACCGGTCCCGTCAATCCGAAAGGGTATTGCCTGAGCTTTGCGGCAGCAAAGAAATGAAGACAATCAAGCAGCAGAACTCGCCAACACTACCTTCATTCTAGTTGATTTGCGTTCGGCACCTCAATCCAGTCACCAGCCTTACCGACTATTCTCATGTGCCAAATAAATGCATCGCTGACGCGCTTAAGCTCCAGCAGTCGGGACATGTACAACAAGCCGCGGAAATATATCATAACATCCTGCGACAGCAGCCAAAGCACGTAGATGCCTTACAGCTTCTGGGCGCCGCCTATCTCCAGCTCAACCAACCCAGTCAAGCCCTGAGCCACCTCCAGAAGGCGATTCAACAACGTCCAAACAACGCAGGATTCCACAACAACCTAGGTCATACATTCTTAGCGCTCGGGCAATTCCAAGAGGCCGTTGAGGCGTTTGAAGTCGCGGTGCGTATTGAGCCTGCCAACGGCGACTTTATGTCAAATCTAGGCATCGCGTTCGCGCGATCTGGACGATTGCAAGATGCACTCAATGCATTCGAGAAAGCGATTGAGAACGCCCCAGAAAGCCCAGAAGCATTTAACAACCTCGGTAGCTTTCTCGCTGATCTCGGCGACCACGTTCATGCTAAACCTATACTCCAAAAGGCTCTTGAACTGCGTCCTAACTATCAAGAAGCACTACAATGTCTCGCTACCATCGAAGCGGCCACAACCAAAAGTACCAACGCTCCTTAGGTAAACCCATAAATACACCATAAACGATCAACCACTTACCAATTATACTTACACCAACACCCTTAAGCCTACTAATACCCAACAGTCATCTTCTTAAGTTGTACAGCAGAAACCACCTGAATTGAACCCAAATTCCTGCGTCTACGTCGGGCTATGCCCCACTGCGCGACCACTTGGTGATTCTTACAGAATCAATTCAAGCGGTCTTCTCTGTATCTATAGATTCTGAGCCAAAACATCATTGAAGACCTATATTTATAGTTCTCTAATACTTGTGGAGTCTAGTGACCCTAGGGCGTATCTTTACAGTCTGACTGGGAAGATCATGCCGTAGCCCGCATTTGTGAACGGTCGGCCCCGGAGAGAGGGTACGGGATATAACGGACGGAAGAGCCCGAGAGGGGGGCAAAGCCACCGATCCATCACACATATGATATATAAGTTAGAACGCGGTCCGGCGGGTAAAGACACGCCCCAGGCATGTGACCAATAGATCATCCCTAAGGTGAGAACCAACTGAATTAATGTCAGCTACGTTGTGTAACCTCAGAGAGTCCCGAAGAACAGGAGTTTGGACTAAACTCAAGGGCCAGCTACTACTAGCAGCCTGTTGATCTGACCATGTGTGTAGCTATCGAGCCAGGCGTTTCGTGAAACGCTCTGCCGACGAGGCGAGCGTACCTGGCGGTACGAGACTTCTAGCAGGCCATCGGAAAAGTGAGTTAGGTGCTTCGCTCGTCCTTTTTCCGGGGAACGTCTGGACCGGCTTCGCCTTTCATCGGTTGCATACGCCCGGTATGCGCCCTCTTCATCCAGAGCGTTCCACGGAAAAGACACTTCGCGGATCACCCATCCCACTTCTCCGATGGCCTGCTAGTGGGCAGGACCTTTCACGGAAAGACCAACCGATAGATGCGTGCAGGGCTAGATCAACAGGCTGCTAGGGGGGAGACCATGGGTGACCGATATTCGAGAGGCGAAAGTTCCTTGCCAAGCTAAACAGCATGCTCGAACCCGGTCCCCGCATCATTGGCAACAGTTCTTTGCCAAGCCAAACAGCAAGCTCGAGCTGGCCCTTCGCGCCATTGGTAGTAGTTCATTATTACGCCAGAAATCACTTGGGTTGAACCCAAGTGACTGCTTCCACGCGAGGCTATGCCCCGCTGCGTGACCACTTGTTGATTCTTACAGAATCAATTCAAGTGGTCTTTGCTGTAAGCTGGCAATACGCCCTAATCCCTACCCTCAGCTTTCATTCAATTCAATTCAATTTCACATTTCCGAATCAAACAACATTGACAGGTCTGAACACTCCTGCAAGTAAATTTGACTTATGCCGCGCTACGTTCCGGAGCACCTCTGCGATTTCGGTACTAACAAAATAATGCGAAGAACTTACCCAACCATTTATGAACGCTTACCTCGAGATGTATTCAATCTACAATCAATTCTATCAAAAATCATTTCTACGCACATATGGAATCCTGATTTCCCAAATGAAATCAGACATACAATAAAAAAACACACCAATATCGACACAAATATTCTGCTGACATCTATACGTACCACATCAACAAAAACTCTTCCAAGTATACTACCACCCATAACCTTCATTGCCATTATTGAAATAGAGCCATCACCAGTAAAGATCCTCCTCGAAATAGACAGAGAATGTATTTTTACTGTCATCAACAGGCTTTTAGGCATTCGCCTTATGACTATGCATATCCATCGCTCGCTCACTGACATTGAACAGGGTGTCTTTTCTTTTCTTCTGCTTAAGCTTCTATCTAAATTCACAAAAGACATAGCTTTTCCGAAAAGAACAATGTTACGGCTCGTCGATATGCGTAGTAGCTTTAAAGATTGTTTAGATATTTTCCACACAAACGACCATTGGGTGGTAGCAAACTGGCACATAGACCTCGATTCAACTGAGGGGCATGCTCGTCTAATTGCACCTCTATCGCTATCGCAACAGTCTTGGATAAAAAATCCCTCATCATCATCTCTACGAAAAAAACATTATCTATCGTTTATTCAAAATCGAAAGAACAGACTGAAGACCGTTGTCTTTACCGCGCGACTAACGGCTGGATTAATCGAGTTTTCACGCCGCCAGTGGAAGGCACTAGAGCCAGAAGATATTATCATCCTAGACGAAACCAACCTTCATTTAGATGACACCAAATCGTTATCTGGTTCCGCCGAACTCATCTTCAACTTACGAGCTCAGCGCTCAATCTCTGGCTCCGTCCTCTTTTCCCCAAGCCAACGGAGCTTTCGCGTAAAACAACTGCAATGCTCAATCACCCATCAAACATCTACACAAAGACGGAACACGATGAAAACATCAAAACCTCATACCCCTATCAAACGAACAGATCACTCCCAAACTAACCCACCCCCAAGATCCGAACAAACATCTTCTACGAATCCACAACATGATAAGGCAACTGAGGACAAGGTTGTCATGGAGACACATGAAATTCTGAGTAATCTCCCCGTAAACATAACTATTGAACTTGCGCGCATAGAACTTAGCGTTGACGATATTTTGCATCTCCACCCCGGCCAATTACTGGACTTGGGAATCGAAACAGACCATACTATTGCCCTAACTACTGGAGCCCAAGAACTCGCTCGGTGCGAACTTGTTGAAATTGACGACCACCTTGGTCTACGTGTACTCAGCATAGTACCGGACGAATCACCATGAAGTATTCTCAACTATTTCGATTCACATCAAACAAATTTATCTACCTATCTAAAATCAGTTCAATCGTTTACTTAAGATGGATATATTTATATTCAATGAGAATTATCATTTATCTGACCATCATAATGTCTGTTGCAATTTCGGTCTATGCTGATGATACCAAGCGCGTATCCTCATCGCTGGTAACAAACCTCAATCAATTAGTATTCAAGCCGCCTAAATCTGATTCGATCATGCAAACGTTCGTTCATATTATGCACTCAATTATATCCATACCAAGCAGTTCGAGTTCCACATTATCAAGCAATACATCTACAACTGCTGACAACAATCTTTTCTCTTACATCTACTCCATTACACCATTATTTTTTGATATCTCATTCAAACTCGGCGCTGTTGTCTTTCTTGTTTTCGTTGTCGTCAATAAATATATTATCAAGTTCCTTCGAATTGATAAATCTCCCTCACTGCTTCAAAAAGTTGACACACTCGCGCTCACGCCCCAAAACTTCGTACACATAGTAAGAATTGACTGCAAATACTATGTCATCGGAACATCACACCACTCCACACTCCTCATTGCGAAAATTTGTGCTGAGAATATTGAGAAAATTTCAATATCTATTGATAAAGAAGAAACACCCATGAGGCCACCAAATGAAGTCTAATTTCAAGCTTCCCTCAAGAAGAGGTTTCATCCGGACATGGTTGTTGTTATGCTTTGAAACTTGTACTTTTTCATTAGAATCAACCGCACTTGCTCATTCGCGTCATCTCCACTCTAGAATTAAGATCCAGGCCCAAGATATCATTCAGTCTCATCCCATCACATCTCAACCCCTATTTCTAGTGAGCGGATTGGCGTTACTCAGTCTGCTACCTTTTATTATTATAATGTTTACCAGTTTCACCAAAATATCTGTCGTTCTCTCCATTGTTCGGTCCGCCATCGGGATCCAGCAGATTCCTCCGACACCAGTTATTACCGGGCTTTCGCTCATTCTCACTATCTATATCATGGCTCCAGTCGGAACTGCTATGTACCATCGCGCCCACCCTTTCATTGAAAAAGCACTGGAGACAAATGATTCAAAAAAAATCATTGTCCAGGTACTGGAGGCTTTCCAGCATGCCCAAGAACCATTGCGATCTTTTCTCAAACAGCATATCCACAAAAGAGAGCAAGCCATGTTTTACAGTATGGCTAAGCGACTCCGAAATGCTGAAAACCGTAGTTCAATTGATCCCGATGATTTCTTCATCATTGTTCCCTCATTTGTCATATCAGAGCTCAAGGAAGCTTTTCAGATCGGCTTTATTCTATTTGTGCCTTTTTTAGTTGTCGATATGACTGTAGCCAATATCTTAATGGCGCTGGGCATGCAAATGTTGTCTCCTACAACAATTTCACTACCGTTTAAACTCCTATTGTTTGTGATGATCGACGGCTGGTTTCTCGTCACTAAAGGTTTGGTGACTGGATATATATAATGAATCAAGTATTCATTTCTCAGATCGTGAGTGAAGGCCTATTTCTTACCCTTGTTATCTCTGCTCCACCGGTGTTGTGTTCACTGTTGGTCGGGTTACTAGTTTCCTTATTCCAGGCGGCAACACAAATCCAAGAGCAAGCATTTTCATTCGTCACCAAATTAGTTATCGTTTTTGGCGTCCTTTCACTAGTGGGTCCTCGCTTAGGTCAAGCGCTAGTAAATTTTGGACGTATCTGCTTCGAAGGTTTTGCTTCTTCAATAGGGAGATAATATTTTGACGGTATCGTTCTCGTCGCTAGATCAAGTGCTTCTTCAAAAAACTATTTCTCAATATCTAATATCGGGCTCCCTTATCTTAGCTCGTATATTACCAGTTATAACTCTGACCCCATTCCTTGGAGGAGCCGCCGTGTCCACTTCTACCCGAATGGGTCTTAGTCTTGGACTCAGCGGCATTATTCTCGCTCTTGGACACGGAGAGCCCAGTGTCACCCTTTATTTTGCCAACTGGATATACATTGCGCTCCTCCTAAAAGAACTACTAGTTGGATTTTTTATTGGTTTTATTGCTTCAGAATTGTTTTATGCAATGGATAGTGCAGGAAGAGCTCTTGACGTCGCCAGAGGGTTTCATCAGGTCGAGACTAAACTTCCGGGACTAAACGGATACAGCACACCCATTGGTCAACTTAATTTCCAGCTACTGCTGATTAATTTTGGCATGATGAACGGACATATTTACTTCATAGAAAATATCATGAATAGCTTTCATACTCTTCCTGTATATTCGCTACCTGATTTAGGGGGTGGGTTGGATATTTTGTTCCTTACCATTATGAAATATAGTTCTGGCTTACTATCTTTAGGCCCTGCATTAGTTTTCCCAGGCCTTTTCGCTGTATTTCTAACTGACGTAATATTTGGTATTTGCAACCATATCGCCCCTCAATTGAGGGCGTACTTTATAGCCATGGGGGTCAAGTCAATAGTAGGATTGTTGATGGTTTTCGCAACCATTCATCTTCTCACTGAAAAGATTTTTTACCATGCAAAGGAGTCCATAATATTTGTGCAGTATCTTATTGCTTCAATGGCATAGTCATATCTTTCACTCAGGATAATGGGTAGATCAACAAGTTAGGGTGGAACATTGTCACTTTCATCGCGAGAGGAAGCTAGGACATCGAGATAGGCTTTTACAGTTGCGTCCAAGCCATCAAATAACGCCTGGCTGATCAACGCGTGTCCGATGCTTACCTCCAGTAGGTGCGGGAGATGACAAAAGAGTATGAGATTTTTGAGATCCAGATCATGGCCAGCGTTGATCCCTAGACCTAGCTCATGGGCTACCTTGGCCACCTCTCGGAAACTCGTGAACATCTGATCTGCAGATTCTCGACCGTCAGTAAATGCGGCTGCGAACGGCTCGGTATACAGTTCCACACGGTCTACTCCCAAGTGACTAGCCCATCGCACAGCATCAGGTTGTGCATCTATAAATACACTCACCCGAATACCCAGATCATGTAACTTGCGGATCACGCCGCGAAGACTGTTGTCATCCGTATGTTCCGGCCAACGCCCCTGGCTGGTCACTTCATTGTCTATCACCGGCACTAGAGTATACTGCTTAGGCTGTACTTCCTGAACTAGGTCAATCAGGTCAGGACGAGAGTCACCCTCAACGTTGAACTCGACGCCGCTTTGAGTTCGGAGGTAGGCCGCTAGGGCACGTACATCATCTGGGCGAATGTGTCGTTGGTCCGTGCGGGGATGAACTGTTATGCCATGCGCTCCAGCCCCCACACAAACCTTGGCCGCTTCTACAACATCGGGTATCACTCCTCCCCGGCTGTTGCGAACGGTGGCGATCTTGTTGAGATTTACACTCAATCGAACCATGACAGATAGCTACTGCGTGGTACGCCAAACGTCGACTGGCAAGAGCTCGAATTAGTAAAGGCCACCGCTAAACGCTACGTTATAGAATTTTACTACCCGGAAGGTGAAGGTGCTCAAATGCCCGACCTCAACGGAGATAAGCATATTGGGTAATAGCACAGGAGATAAGAAAGAAAAGGCTACGCCTCAAAAATTGAAGAAAGCTAGGGAGCAGGGACGGGTGCCCAAAAGTCGGGATTTTGTAAGTGCCATCAGCTTCACTGCTGGATTTTTAATGCTAATCATTCTCTTGCCCTTCATTATCACGACCCTTAAAGACTACCTCCTAAAAGCTATTTCCGTTGCCACTCAAAGCAGACTATCTGAGACTCGATACGAATCTGTACTCACAGAAACCATTCCAACACTGCTCTCTGTATTCCTCCCTTTTGGGATTTCGATCGTAATTGCCAGTACTCTGGCAAACCTCATTCAAACCGGGCCACTGTTCACTACGAAGATCTTTCACCCAAGAATAGAAAGGCTAAACCCCTGGGTTGGTCTCAAGAATCTGATCAGTCCAAAACGATTCGCTGAGCTTACTAAAAACATTCTTAAGGTGGGGATTGTTGGATGGCTCGCTTGCGATGTTGTCAAACATGCGTTCTATGATCTTGTTCTCACAATTAGATTATCGCTCTATTCTTCGATCATCTATAGTAGCGAACTGCTATTCGATTACATACACAAAACGGCAATTCTTTTTATTTCTATTGGATGCGCAGATTTGTGGTGGTCTAGATGGATTTTCCACAAAGATCAGAGGATGTCAGTTTATGAGGTCATAAAAGAACATAAACAAGATGAAGGTGACCCACAGGTCAAAGGTCAACGTAGAAAAATGGCCCAAGAGATTTTATTTAGTAGGGAACAAGCAATAAAGAGAGCTGCAGCAGTAGTTACTAACCCCACTCAGATTGCCGTAGCCATACAGTATGAAAAAGACACAGATAGTGCTCCGAGAGTTGTAGCCAAGGGAACACACCGCCAAGCAGAGAAGATTAGGTCCTTGGCACTCAAGCACCACGTTCCGATCCTGAGCAACATTCCTTTGGCTCGAGCTCTCAACCAGCTTGAACTCGACTCTGAGATACCCGAGGAACTCTTTGAGGCCACTGCCGAGGTACTAGCTTATGTATACCGCCTGAGGGAGCTAGACGAACCACCAAAACCATAGACCGCCGGAACACAAATTTCCCGAGGCGAACATCGATAGATTATATATATATCCAGAGAATCACCCCCTTAGTCACCTCGAGAACAATATTCAGAGTATTCCGAGCTGCCCGAAAAACCATTCTTGGCAAGCTCTGCCTAGAAAACTCCGATCGGCTCCGCCTTAATCGGTTGTATACGCCAAGTATTTTTCTCTACACCAAAATGGTTCAAGGGAAACCCACCCGAACTGTAGCCGTCCGACCAATCAGCTGGAGACTAGAGCTCGAAACTTCACTAATAGGGAGGTGATCCCCCCTCTCTTCCGCGCAATCTGGGAAATGCCTGTTGCCACCGAACAACATTTCCCTAATGTGGGTCTCAAAGTTGATGCTGCGCATCACACCGCACGAGACGAATGGAGACTTCTAACCACGAGCCTGACGCTATACGACTGATAAGTATATACCCTATATCATTTGCCCCGAGACGGGCAGTGGGTAGGGCCGGAGCGTCAGGCTATTTGCCGGAAAGTACAGGGTCGAAGTTCGCTCTCACGGCGTCCATTTGGGCCTATGAAGATACAAACCACGGAATATTCTCGTACTAGGCCCAGGTACTCACAAGTCTCAAGACGAGAGACTTCTTCAAGTTCTGCAAGAGTGAATCTCTTGGGACTAGTACATACGCATCAATTTACGATCTTCATACCAACAAGGTGCTTCTTCGGTCAGACGAGAGTAATAACTCAATGTCATGTGCTCCATCGACACTGGGTGATTCTCAGAACCAGCTCTACGGGTTAGGGTACCAGGGACGATGGATCAACCGGCTGAGATAACCGCGTTTAAGATTCGGCTTCGGTACCGAGACCTCAACGAGTTTATTTCACGCCATTCAGAATACGTATCATCGGTTGGCCTCTTCATTCGAACCCCAACGCCAAAACCTCCGGGGGCTCGGGTTCAATTTGAATTCCTTCTATCGGACGGTGAGGTGGCACTTCGTGGCGAAGGGGTCGTGGATAAATTCCGCCACGATATCCCCCAAGGCATCGCGGTGCGATACCAATCTCTCGATCCCGAGTGTGAGGCTTTGGTTCAGCGTATGACTCAACAGAACGGCAACGGACGTCTCGCACCCACATCAAGACCGCTAGCTAGCATTGCCGATGCCGATCACCTAGACCTTCGGACTCTAGGTCAGGAGCAAGTAACAACTGAAGCTCAGTTGTCTCCTCCACCCCATCGGACGATAATGTCCGACTCACAAACGGACGACGTCCAAGCTGAGCCTGCCCAGGACCATCCGGGCCTAAGCAAGGACGATCCCCCTAGTGACACCGTTTCGGCTGAAGACATCCAGGACACTCCTTCCATGGCAGCACCCCGAAACAACACTTCGGCTGAGGCCCCACAAAGCAACCGGGACATGACGCAAAACAAGAGTACGAATGACCTGCAGATTTCAACCGATGCGAATCCTGTAGAAAACCTTTCCCCTCAGGCTGCTGACAGCCAACCCTCAACTTTCGAGCTTTCTGTTACATCTTCAGTCAGCCCCAGCGAGCAATCTCCACTGGCATCCGACCCACCGTCTGAACCAAGACCAACTAGTGAGCAAACTATGCCTACTGGAACCAACGTCGGTGCTCCATTACCCGCCTTCCCAGATGATAGCAAACCACCAATAGAACTAGGAAGAAGCCCAACCGGAGAAGGATCACCAGAATCTCACAAGCAGCCATCAGATAGTAATATAGGGCAAGCAGCTGATAAATTTTATGAAACCGCTCATTCTCCCCTTATATCTTCGCCCTCCGATATCGAGCGTGAAGATACCAATTCGATCGTAAAAGCAAAACATGAGCACATCAGCGCACAATCTTTGGAGGAAAAGGGCAATATCATAGGCAAACAACTTGCCTATGAAGTCGGCGTAGCCTCTGATCCAAATGAAATTCCATCCTCTAATCCAGAAATTGAACGCCTCAAATCCTTCCCAGAGCAAACCGCTCACTACCATCAGGAAAAAGCAGCGGCTGAACAAGTCGCGTATGAATCAGCAGAATTTCTCTTTGGTACGGGGAACTCCTCTGCTCATGACGAAGACCTTCCGACCGGACAGAACAGCCATTTGGGGAACCATCTTCTACCCACCGACAATCAACCTCGCCTGAAGGATCATCGCCCTAACCATAAATGCTCACCCCCAAGAGATTATGTTCCCGCTATTGAGGGTAGCCTCAGTGGT
>JAHQVK010000088.1 GCA_019634385.1 Myxococcales bacterium
AGGCTTTTCGTGAAACGTTCTGACGACGAGGCGAGCGTACCTGGCGGTACGCGACCGAGGAGAGACTTCTTGTGGTCAGGATGTTTCACGGAAAGACCGGCCGATAGATGCCTGCAGGGCTAGATCAACAGGCTGCTAGTTAATTCCATTTTTTTGGATCGGTGGGAGGCGCTTTACCGCCATCGATGACTTGCCACCCCTTTGGTGACTGTTTGCCCTTTTGGGATGGGCTTTGTTGCTTCAGTTGATGTAGCTCTCTTTTGATGGCGGCTTGGTTTCGCTGGAGTTGAAGACGTCTAAAAAGCTGCTTCCAGACAGAAGGCCGCCAAAGGCCTCGACAAAGAATAAACGCGCCGAATATTCCTCCAAAATGGGCACTCCAACTGACGTTGGAGAAGGAAAGAGCCACAAGTAGCTGGAAACCAATAAGTAACCATACAAAGTGGCTTCCCTTGATGGAACCCAGAAATAGTAAATGGACCGATTGATGAGCATGAATCAACCCCCATGCGGTCATGAGTCCCATGACCCCTCCGGAGGCACCAAGGTGGGTGGAGTAAGCAAATGACGGTGCGATTCCTGTAGCCTCGGAGAGGGCTCCCAGCAATACGGTGAGTAACCCACCAGAGACGAGAAAGATTATATATGCGCGTATAAACCGACGTTGACCCCACCAGGACTCAAGGTAGGGACCAAACATCCACATCAGAAGCATGTTCCACAATAAGTGGCCAGGGTCCGACGGTGAGTGCAGCCAGCCATATGTAAAGACTTGCCAGATATACCCCTGGGTATAGACCTCACGGGGTGTGAGCTCAAACAGAGTAACGACCATTGATCCCTGGCTGCGGAGCAGAATCAGCTGGACAACATAGGCCGCCACATTGGCGATGATCAGAGACAGCACAATTTGGGTGGGGGCGGAGACATTGAATCCACCGCCCTGCATGACGGGCCTATTCATGATTGTTTTCTACTACTGGAGGGGGCAGCCTCCTCAAAGTACACGCTGAACTCACTTCCTTTTCCCGGGGAAGATACCACTTCTAACCGGGCTCCGTGCTCTTGTACGATCTGTTGGGTTAGTGCCAAACCTAAGCCAGTACCGGTGAGCTTTGTGGAGTAGAAAGGATCGAAGATGTGGTTAAGGACCTCATTCGGGATACCGTGACCGTGATCACGCACATAGAGCGCCACCTGCTTGTTGTGTTGTCGAGCGCCGAGCAGCAGTTCGCCACCGTGAGGCATCGATTCTTTGCCGTTGCGGAGGAGATTGAGGAGTGCTTGTCGGAGTTGGTTCGGATCGACCCGAATCTCTGGCAAATTGGGTTCAATATCCAGTCGGAGTTGCACCGAGGCTGCTTTGCAGTCCCGATCAACAAATAAGGCCAGGGACTGCAACAGAGTGTGCGGCGCGGTCAAAACCAGGTCCGGTTGTGGCAAGCGGGCGAACCGAAGGTATTCTTCAGCAAGGGCATTAAGTCGTTCTGCTTCCCGGTTGATCGCGCGGCAAAGTTGTCGGGCTTCTTGAACGTCCCCGGGGCGAGCGCGATCCTCCTCAGCTGCTAAGGACAGCTCTTCGAGAAGCTCAGCGTTGAGCGATATGCTTGCGAGGGGATTACGAAGCTCGTGGGTCACATGAGCGCTCATGCGACCGATGGTCGCCAGTCGCTCAGAGCGAAGTAGGGCTTCTTTGGTACGCACAGCCTCGGTCACGTCTTCTAGTGCCACCACTAACCCTAACATGTGCCCCCCGTCGTACTCTAACAGGGCCAAGGAGATGTCTGCAAGTTGCTCGTCGTGGATACGGACCGCCTCCGCCGTGCATGGTGCACGGTGAAGCTGGGTTTCGAATGAGCCAAAGCGATCATGGAGAATTTTGCCCAGATGAAGCTCAGCAAGGGATCGGCCGGTAACATCCACTAGCTCCCACTGGGTGGCTGCAGCTCGATTGGTGCTGGTAATCGCGCCGTGCCGGTCGGTCACCACAATGCCGGTACGAAGGCTCCGAACAATGCTCTCGTGGTAACGTTTGAGTTCCGCCACTCGAACATAAGCCTTGGCGAGTTCTTTTGCCTGTCGATCCAGTGCTTCTTCGCGTTCGTCACGAGCATTCGCTATGCGGCGGAGTTCATGGGCTAAATCGACAAATTCACCAACTTTTCCTACGTCGAGGGGTTGTTGATAATCACCCCGAGCTAAGGCGCGTGCATATCGAACCAAGGGCCGAATAGGGGCCAAGGTTCGTGCGGCGGTGAATGTGACTAAGGCCCCCAAACCCAGAGCGCACACCGTAGAGATAACTACGCGCCATATGGCCTGCACTTCTTTGCTTTCTGCTCGCGAGACCGCTCGATCGGTTTCGGATCTCAGGAAACGATCAAGCTTAAATACCGCTGATCTTAGGGCTTCACCCTTGGTGTCGAGTTCCGCAGCCACAAGGGCTAGCGAAGGCTCTTTGTTTCGCGCAGCGGATTCCATGTCCTGAGCTAGGGCATGCAGTTCGGTGGATGCCTTTTTCATGGGCTGAATCCGGTGATTTAGGCTCTTGCAGAAGGCGATATCATGCGGACGGGGATGGCTTCGATTGTGAATCAGCTGACGACATGCCGCCATCATCGCCTCCACTCCTGACTCAATGACTTCCGGGTAGTAGGTTACTGCGATCCGCAGGATAACCGAGCGGCTACGAAGTTCGGGCTCTTCGAGTGCGCGACGCAGATCACGCAATCGATTCTGTTGATGAGTTTGGAGTTGAGCTGCTGTTCGGGCTAAAGCCAGATGACCGTCGCGGATAGCTCGCAGATCTTCAGCCGCAGAGCGAATCTCCCGAACGGAGAGCATGGCTAGCAGAATCATGCCGAGTAAAAGGCCGCTAAAACCCACAAAAATTTTGGTCGCAATGCCCAGCTGCACGGGTGACTATTGGAGCCTTGGCGTTAGGGGCAAGTAAAGCTTTCCAGGTCGTACCGGTAAGGTTGGCGTGGATACCTGGTATGCTTGGGGGCTTTTGCTCGGATGGAGCTTAGCCTTCGACAGCTTGCCTATAGATCCCGAGATTCACCCCATACCGCGAAGCGGAGCACCTCATCCACGATCGGGGTCCAGCTCTTCCAGTTGTGCTTACCGTCAAACTCCACGTATGTATGAGGGATATTATGCTCTGTGAGGTGTTCATGAAATTTCTGGTTGAGTTTGATGATTTCGTCTCTATCTTGCTTCGCAGCCCCAAAGAGCAATCGCACCCCTTTGAGATCGCTAGGGTTAGTCCACTGCAGATAGAGATCCTGGTGCTCAATACGCTTTACGTCTGTCACCGGGCCCCAGATGTCTTCAAAGGGCAAGAACATCCTTATGAACCATCGCTGAGACAACTCGAGAATAATTTTGGTACTCAAGATGGGAGCGCTGATTGCGGATGCAGAAGAGAAAACTTGGGGATGGAACCATGCGAATCTAAGTGTTCCATGGCCGCCCATAGACACGCCAGCCACGTGACAATAAGCGGGACAATCCAGCGTATGATATTCTGCTTGGACCGTAGGTATGACTTCAGTAATTACCCAGTCTCGATAGTTCTTTGATCCATCGTACCAGTTTTCCCAGAAACCCAACTCTCCATTGGGTACAACAACCAAAACGCGAGGGATATGGCCCAGGGCAAGCTGGGTATCTAAATGCTGTCCTATTCTTGCTTGATCAAAAGCATTTTCGTTGTCACCACCTCCGTGAAGAAATACCACAAGTGGCAGACGTTCGCCGGCATCCATATCGTTGGGTGTCCAAACTGCAAACGCAATCTTTTTCCGGAGGACAACACTTTGTACTTCCACCCGTTGGAGCCGATGCACTGCGTTGGCGCATCCAGAGGCCAAGATACAAAGGATCCCAAGCGAAAGTTGGGCACGCATCTGTCAGATGATGCTTCCGCGTCGATAATAAATCTAGTGTTTAAGCTCCACGTTTCCAGTGATATAGGAGGTTGTAGTAGTACCGGTAGCGGGTTTGCTATTTGTCGATACTGGTTTTGCGTGTAATAGACACCCGTATTAATGGTATTGCTAGATTGAATGAAGTTTATGGTTATTGCTGAGTCTCAGTGGTGACTGGTTCCCAGGCAAATACGGTGATTACGCACCCTGATCGGGCTCTGGGCTAAGGAACTCTCACTCGGTGTATATAACGACCAAAAGCTCTTTCATCAGAAGTTTCGTTGGGCTTGACATGGCTGACAAGTCATCTGCCTCCTTCTGGGGGAGAAGCAGCGAACGAGAACAGCTATTGATTTCTTGTAAATTGCTTCAGGAAAATCAGGTATCGACAAGACGGCGACACCAAGCGTGGCACAGTTATCAATGAGGGGCATATTTTGATATGATGAAGATATTAAGCGGCGATAGCATCTTGGGGCGGAGTTTTCTGATTGCGATGATGCTCGGGGGATGCACCGAGCTCAAACCAGATGAAAGTGTGGATAGTGGGCCTAGGGAAGAAGACCCTCCCGTAATACAACCGGGAGGGAATGACGAGCCGGAGGGCGAGAGCGAGAGCGAAGACCCTCCAACAATTCACCTGCTTGGAGACAGTGCGATGTCCTCCCAGTTTAATAGGCCGCAGGCCGGATGGGGAGAGTATCTGGCGCGTTCCCTTTCTTCCCTTGAGGTGAAGAATCTTGCGGGACCAAACTATAGTACGAAGAACTTCTTCTTTAGAGCTGACCGATGGGAAGCAGCGCGTGATGATATTGCGGCCGGCGACTATGTTCTTATCCAGTTTGGTAATGCCGACCAACGTGCTGGGGATGAATTCGAGGCGTCCGGCACGTACGCGTTTTGCAGTGACGGTACCAACGACGGGGAAGGATGTGCAGACCTAAGTACCTCTTATTACGCAATTTTGAAGGCAATGATCCAAGAGGTAATAAGTAAAGAGGCAACGCCGATTTTGATCACTCCGACTGCTCGCGGACAGTTTGAACCAGGCACGGATAGACTTTCCGCGTTGGGAACGCATAATGTTAGGGATGCTAATCCTGAGGAGCTTCATCCCAGAGGAAACTACCCCGAAGCCATGCGGGCCTTAGCTGCGACCTATGAGGAACAGGTAGCGCTCATTGACATGACTGAGGAATCGAAGCGTGTACTCGAAGTGTGTGGAAGCGATGTGGCCCAAAATCTATACGTTTCTCCGAACGGCACCGAACTATTAGCCCCCTGGGCGGAGATTCTCGCTAAAGTAGTTAGTCGGGCCATTCGCGACGACCCTCATCCTGCTTTTGATAGATTGAGGGAATACGTCATCACCGAACCGTTTTTTATGGTTGTGCCGGATAACCTATCTATTGGCAATCAGCCACTTTCGTTTACTTCCTTCAACAAACTAGCTATTATTGCATATGATGCAGTGGAGGCCTCAAGTGAAAGTGGGTTGATAAGGGTAGAAGCCTCCGGAGAAGGCCTAAGCCTAAGCCTAAGTGATGATGAGAACGCGGAACCGGAGTCATCGTCTATAGACGTCCGCATTGATGACGCAGAAGTGCTAACGTCGGTTTTCGCTCAGTTTTCTGCAGAAGGAGAGTTGGGTCCGTCTGAGGGAACAGTCACCTTTCGTCCGACTAGGGATACTTTAGGGGTCGTCGAGATTCCGTTTGATGTTCGTACGGTTGATCCCGAAGAAGGTACGCCATTTAGCGTTAGTTGGCTTAACGAGACCACTGACCAAAGAAATATAGCGGTTGTTGAAGGACCCATGAACGCTACCGATGTAGCAATCAGCAATTTGACAGTGGACCGGGGTACATCGCTCGAGCTTGCTGGTAACGCCGTGCCAGTAACACGATTTGAGGTGCAGAATACAGACCGAACAGGTGATATATATTGTGGGTTTTCAATTACTCCTCCGGCAGCAGTCAGACTGGACGAGATTTCAGTCTTTATGACAACAAGTGGAGGAAGCAACGTCGTAGCGGAAATCGAATACTCACTCTCGCCAGACTTTTCTCAGGTCATCCCACTTCAAGAGGGGCAAATAACTTTTGCGGCTCAAAACGTCATGGAATTTTTCAGTTTTCCGATTACGTCGGAAGGTCGTGGACAAGGCGAAGCGGTTGGACTTGATCGAGACCAGACATTGTACTTTAGAATATATCCATTTAATAGGGTCGAAGGGACCGGAGATTATTTGGCTGTGTATGATATCAAGGTTACTGGTGAGGTTGTTGTTCAGTGAGGGCCAAATTAGGCATAAACGACAGCTCTACTTGATATCCTTGGTGACAAGTGCGGTAGATGCAAGCTTTCTGTCTAGCCAGAATAAGCTGATTGAGTTCAGTGATTCCCTTCCCTCCAACAAAAGACCGTTCATCGTCGTCGGCACGGGCAGTAGTAAATGGCTTAAGGGTTCCTTGTATATGACCTAGTTCATTCGAGCGCGGGCTATTTGCTGCTTCCAATAGATAGGCCGCGGCGTAGGGCGGTAAACGTACACGCGGCTGAAGCGGTGGGATACATGTATCTATGGTGAGTACCAGTACGATCTGTACCTCTCGGGATTCTATAAGACGAATCCCCTCGATAATAGCGGTGAGCCCAGAAACAGTCCCCGCAGAGATCACATGTTGCTCTCCTCGTAGCTGATGCCTTATGGCTATTTCGCCGAGAGCTATGTTCGGAAGCGTATAGGAGAATAAGCGGGGACTTGGAAGATGCTCTGCATGAGGATTTTCACGCCGGTAATATGCATGATCGCTTTGGAGTGACCCCACAGCGGTTCCTAAAACTAAGGCATGAGGTTGGTTCCGAAAATCGTCTAGAAGTCCAGGGGTAGTATTGAATACGTGGTCGGCAGCACGCAATGCAGTCTGACAAAGTTGATCACGGTGTCGAATACTTTTTGCGGTAGGAGTGCGGGGCGCCGAGCTACACGCCATATCTATGGTATGAACCAGCGAAAGCCGAACACGGGGTATAGATGGTTGGGTACCCCGAATCGTGGGGGGGGGATTGAGTAAAGGCTTAGGTAGGCGCCGAAGGACTATGGCCCCGTTAATGCCCCCAAAGCCAGAGGCACTGGTGACCGCGATAGAGTGATCGACCGTGCGGGGCATATTGTGTACAACATCTAGAGGAATGGTGGGGTCCATCTCCGTCAATCCAACAGTAGGCGGACAATACTTATGGGTCAGGCCGTGGATAGCCGCGACAACATTACACAGGCCAGAGGCTCCCATGAGGTGACCGATCGATCCCTTTAGGCTAGCCACAGGCATGGCCTTCGGCCCGAAAACTTGACTATAAGCCTCCCCTTCCATTGCGTCATTGTAGGGCGTACCAGTGCCATGAAGAATACCGAATCCAACCGCCTGGGGGTAGATTTGAGCCCGTTGCAGAGCCGTTTCTAAAGCGGTTACGAGACCGCAGCCGTCTCGAGCGGGGCCAGTGATATGGTTGGCATCGGAGCTAGCACCGTAGGCCGCCAGTTCGATACCGCTATCTTTCGGTTCGAGTGTGACCGCCACGGCCCCCTCCCCGACGGTTAGACCCTGGCGATGACGGTCAAAAGGTCGTGCACCGGCTGGATCGAGGGCGTTGAAGTTGGCAAAACCTCCGTATACAAAACTGGATGCATCATCCACACCTACCACCAGGACCCGATCTATCTCTTTGGTATGAATCGCACGTAGGGCTCGGCCTAAGGCTACAATGCCAGAAGCACAGGCGACACTCACCGTGAGCACCGGGCCGCCCCATCGGAGCATGTGAGCGAGTTCAGAGGCGATAGATGAGAGCAGTCCGCGACGGAGTACGGAGCTCGGTTGGTGCTCGTCTTCGAAGAATGTGGTGGCCGCATTGATGTTGGCCTTGGTGGTCGCAACTATCAATAGTGTTCGAGAGGATTCGCAGGTCGGCCGGCCCCATCCGGCGTCGGCTAACGCCATCTCCGCGGCGGTGACTGCGAACTGAGGAGAGCGATCTATGTCTGCGGTCTCCGGTATGAGCGCGGACTCGATACAAGCTAAGGGAGATGATGGATGATGGCGATGGATATCAGGACGCGCTGGCTGGAAAGAGCATTGTCCGTTTAGTAATCCCTCAACGAATGCTTGAGTGCCATATCCCAGCGGGGTGATGGCACCGGTGCCCGAAATGACAACCCTTTTCGACAGACCCATTGGTTCCCTTATACGGGCGGCTTTTCGGCATGGTAGACGGTCATTTGAGCTGAGGCAACCGGGTTGGTATCCACCAATACTAGGCCGGCATACGTACTGACTTCGTCTACACCGCGCTCACACCGTGCTTCAACGAACATTCTTGTCCCTACCGGCAGCCGGGGGACATAGCAACGGAACGAGCGACATCCGATGATCATCCCCACCCGAATCGATTCGCCAGAGCGGAGAGCTCCGTACCCGAGGCAAGCTGCTACCGCCTGAGCCATATGTTCCAGCAGAAGCGTGGACGGTTGGCTACCATCGCTAACGAAGGCGGAGTGTGGCCTGACTGAGGCTGAACAGCGGGCAAAGCCGGTTTCCCACTCAAGGAGCTCATCCAACCAAACCATCGGCGGGGAGTGTGGAATGAGATCTACTATGGGGGGAAGAGTAGACATTATTGATGGCCTCTGAATGGATTCACTTGAACCGACCAACCCTGGCCCTCTCCGCGGTCGAGACGGACTCGACCACCGCTTTGGTGCAGGATA
>JAHQVK010000005.1 GCA_019634385.1 Myxococcales bacterium
AGCGCCTTTACCACTCGGCAAAGGCGCTATAAGTGACCCTAAAACAGGAGCGCTTAAAGCTAAGTGTAAGTTAACAATCTATAAATTTGATGTGTTATGCTGCTTAGCAGCCTGTTGATCTAGCCCTGCAGGCATCTATCGACCGGTCTTTCCGTGAAACATCCTGACCACAAGAAGTCTCTCCTCGGTCGCGTACCGCCAGGTACGCTCGCCTCGTCGTCAGAACGTTTCACGAAAAGCCGGGCTCGATAGCTACATACATCGCCAAATCAACCGGCTGCTAGTATGGGGCTTTGATACAAGCGTTCCCTTCGTACACAAGACGTGAACCGGTAGAGGATGCGAGTCAAACGGGTATGGGGGCTCAGTGAGCTGCGGCTTGGTGGGACTCAATCCTTGGGTGGTGGTGTCCACTCGAGGGGCAGAATCCAAGGGAATGGGGCGAAGGTTATCGTCTGGGTGGAGAGGTCGAAGGCAGGATCAATGAATTGGGCATGGGGTCGATAGTTGAGTGAGACGGAAACTTCGCCGAAGACCTGCGGATCTTCAACCCCATAGTCTTGCCGATAGCGCTTGTCGAGATGATGCGCGTACTGGAGAAGAAGTTCGGGTTGTCCGGGGAGCTTGCGAAGCTGCCGTGCGGTCAGCTCGTCTTTGGGATCCACGAGCCAGGCTTCTCCCGTTTTAGGATCTAGGATTCGAAAGGTTGCGACACCTCGTTTGGAGCGTAGCTTCATCCGCCAAGCGTACTTGTGTCCCTCCTCAGTCCAGGCCACGTTGCCCGGATAAAGATGATGCCGTAAGGGTAAGAATAGCTGGAAAACGACCCATGTCGCAAGAACGCTAGTCACGACCCGCTGGTAAATGAGCGATGGTTTGGCCGGCGGCGCTCCGCAGTCAACCCACTGACCAAGCAACAACCCGAGACCCGGGATCTGGCGATACCATCCGGCAGGAAAAAATACTGGCATGATCGCTAACATCATCCAGGGAAACACGCCAATATTGAACAGATAAGTATTCGATAGATGGAACGCTACCGTCGTCACTGTGGCTAGAAACCGCGTGGGGGGCCACAGCAGGGCTGGAACAGCCAAGAGGTCGTATGCACATCCCCCCCATGCAATGGTGTAGCTTGCCGCCTCACTACCTACGAGGTCCTTGCCCACGGGCACATGTCTCGCGGCGCTTTCCAGCCATCGCTGGATCGGCTGCCGGTAGAAGAGCCAGTCGGTGTTCAATTTTGCGATACCAGCGAAGAAGTAGACGATCCCAACCTGGAAGATCAGGAGCATGTGAGGCCACCGTGGTAGTTGAGAAGACCGCAAGGATGGCCATAACCAACTATCTACCGATATTGCCCGGTGTGCCGGCAGAAACGACATGATCAGGGCTAGAACTGAGATGAGATACGAATGGTTAAGATAGTGGCTGGCTGCAAGTAAGAACAGATACGTGTGCCCTATGAATAGCAGCGGGGCACAAAGCCGATAGAGCACCCCGAAACAAACACCTAATGCGGCGATGAAGCTCCCCCATAAGACCACCCACATAGCTGGCGGGGGTAAGGGATGAACCCATTCAAAAAACGGGTACTTAAACAAAAATATATCGCTGAAAAAGTACTTTTGTACCCATACAGCGGACAGGTATCGCCACATGCCCCAGGCCATGACAACCCCGAATCCGATCCTGAACAGGGCCAAAGAGCCGGCATCTTCAGGCTCGTAGAGCCACCGTCGCAGGCGGCCGCGCTTGTTGTCTGCTTGCATTGTGAGGGTAAGATAACCGGCTTCGAAAAGCTGGTCTATTGATGAAACGGAAGTATATGTCTTGTGGTTACGGAATGGCTAGGGCGTGTCTTCGAAGTTGGTGTAAAACTATTGGTAAAAATCGGTTTTATTGGGCATTGTGCTTATCAATAAGCTGGTTATACCGCAAAGACCACTTGAAGTGATTCAGTAAGAATCACCAAGAGGTCTTTGCGGTATATGGATCGAGTCGAGGTGTTGCTTCGGCAAGGAAAATATTGATCAGATCTCAGATCTTGAGTTAAGAAAATACAATTAGGTAATTCTAGGGCATTGGGAAACCAGAACGCTTTGCAAGTCCGTAAAGGGCTACGCCTTTGGTCGGATTGGTTAGGTTGACGAGAAGGCCTATCAGCTTATGTGTTCCCGGTTGATCTAGAACATATTCTGGCGCTAGTCTTTCGGCTTCTAGAAGGTTGCTGGTTGCTTCCGAATAGTGTTTACGAATGGTATTTGCGTGGGCAAGATCTATAAGAAAGCGAGCTCGTCGTTCGTTGGATAAACTAGCTGGCTCAACACTTTTGGCTACTTCAAGTGCTTCTCCAGCGTCGCCAAGTTCCAACGCGATGGCTATTTGATGAAGTTGGACATTTGTCGTGCCAAACTCTATATTGTAATCGTTGCGATCATCCCCTATTTGATGGGCGACTTTCTCCGCCTTGGCTAGATCACGTTTAGCTCCGCTTCGGTTGTCCACATGAGCGTGGATTCTGGCCCGCGCGAGATACAGGGCCCCCAGGAGGGAAAGCGCCGGTGGGCGATTCAGTACAACATCTGGATGTCGCTCAAGGGCGCTTAAGGCATTATCGCAGACATGCTCGGCCTGTGAGAATTGTCTGAGTTGGATGAAGACATGGCTGAGCCGAAAATGACCGGCAGCTACCTCGAGTGGTTGATGGCTATGTTCAGCAGCACTGATACCCCGATCTGCGGCCACCCATGCTGCGTCGGGCTCATTTAGCCGAGCAAATGACGTGGCGGCAGCAAAATAGGCTCGGCTAGTTAGAGCATATAGCTGACCTTCGTTTTCCGCAGAGCACCCTCGGATAGCTTGCTCCAGATACGGTAGACAATTGATCAGGGTAGTACTCAGGCTTGTGAGCTCATTGTCATGCGCAGATTTCCAAGCTAAGTCGACCTGTTGTGACAGTTCTCCGAGCCTTTTGCTCGTTATCCGGACTTTTGGTTCTTTTGTAAGGACCAGGTCGAGAGCCGGATGACCGGAGAGCCAGCTGCGCAGTGCTCCTAGGTTGTCTGGGCGGGGTGATGAATTGGGAACTGCGTTCGGGGGATCAGCGTCTTGATGGAGCGCCGCTACCTCCACGCCCAGGATTTGTGCCAAAGCGTTTAGGATGGATATTCGTTCAACGGGTTGAACGCCTCGCTCTACCTGGGAGACCCAGCTGACTGATCGGCCCATGGCTTTGGCTAGGTCTCGCTGAGACATCGCCCGCCGCTTACGATAGGCGGCGATTCTTACGCCTAACTTCCCCTTCATCTAATATAAGGCAGCCCTTTACTCCTTCAGTTCCAGTTATGAAGTCAACGTCATAAGCCATCGAGATAAGACTCTCTTTTGAGAAAAGAGATGAACATGAGGCTGCTGTCCATGTTCTTCGAATACGTGAGCTGGTTGTATCTCGGGGAATATCCGGTTGCGCTCATTATCCTTAACTGTGTGACATATGTAAACTAGCGTGCCTGGTTCCTTATTTCTGGCCCCTTTTATGGTTTTTGCTACTAAGACGTCAAAAGCATCTAGACAATTGCTTCAGATACCCAATGGAGTGATGAGCTCGTCGCGCGAGCCACTGTTGCTCCACACGATTGAACGCTGACAAAATTTCCGCGAGTCATCAAAGATAAAACAGTAACACTGTTGATTCGCAATTTTACTGCGTGTAGTGTTTTCCGCGTCCTCTCATTGGGTAGCGAAGCTACCGTTCTAGTGGCTAGGGCGTTACGTAATGTAGGGAAAGAGACTCATGCGAACAGAGGTATTCATAGAAGATCTTCGCCTTATGGTCCTAGACGGGATGTTGATTGAGCTAGGGTGCTTGGAAAATCAACTTCTGCTAGTTACGGAGTGGCTTTGGAAGATCTGTTTTTGGAGGTAATACTATGCATGCTATATCCTTAGCCAAGTATAGGGCTAGAAAAAAAGCCGTTGTGCAACCTAATATCCCCCCCTCTGGGTTCTCTAGAGGGGGGGAGCTTGTAGATTTCGTAGGCTCTAGAAGGAAGCAGCCGTCGCCAAACTTTGATCTTGTTGTGATCGAGGTGCCCGCATTGGCATGCCGAACGGAACGAGGTTATGGCGTAGCCATGGCAACTGCGCTTGGTGGGGAGATTCTCTATTTTCCCTCCCAAAGGGATTTTGAGTTTGCTCGGAGAGACGCGCTTTTCAACGGAAAAAGCATCACCGTGTACGCTAGGGAGCGAACAACGATCGGTGATTATCCAGCTGCGGTTCGGCAACTAAAGAGTGAGGCGATCTAGCTATTAGCAGCCTGTTGATTTGATGAGGGGCAGGGTTAAGTTAGCCCAAGGATCGACGACGGCCCCCGATATGGCAACTTGTGTCAGCGGTGTCGATGGGGCGGAAGAAGCCAAAACAGTCCGAGTTGTTCGTGCCGCATACGGCGACGCGGGCGCCCGGACATCGCTTCTACGAGAAACTCAATGAACTCCTCACCAAGGGGCGGTTTGACACCTTTGTCGAAGCTCTTTGTGCGCCGTATTATGACTCCGACTCGAAAAGAGGCCGGGTCTCCATTCCTCCTGGTACGTACGGTCGCATGCTACTCATCGGATATTTTGAAGGACTTGAGTCCGAGCAGGGTATGTGTTGGCGCTGCGAGGATTCACTGTCTCTGCGGGCATTTCTTGGTTTGAATCTGACGGACCGGGTCCCCGATCATTCGACCCTGTCTCGGACTCGACATCGTCTGCACGCCGAGGTTTTCAGTGAGGTGTTTACATATATCTTGAAGCTTGTTCACGAGGCGGGCTTACTACAAGGCAAAGTTGTAGATGTAGATTCGATGTATCTTCGAGCGGATGCTTCACAGGCTGCTAGAGCGCTCGGGCCTAAAGCCGAGGGTGAACGGCATTAGATTGCAGTGTTAATCCCATTGTAGATCACCAAGAGAGTTGCTCAAGAACAAAGACCTAATCTCCACCCGCGCTCGTATAGACAGCTTATGCCTACATCAAATGTATATGGGTTGCTTTTTGTGATGCTTGCTTCCGCGTGTGGCGATGATGAGTCGCTAGCCAGACGAGGGTGGGCGGAGCGCGAATCGGGAGTGGATAGCTTTGGTGAGTGGGCCTCGGTGTATGTATCGGGGGTAGAACACTGACGTTTCGTTGGATAGCGCCCGGGACATTTTGGATGGGGTCGCCGGATGGCGACGAGGAAGCCACATCCGGTGAGCAACCGAGGCACCAGGTTCGGCTTAATGAGGGCTACTGGCTGGCAGAAACGGAGGTGACGCAAGAGCTGTGGCAAGTGGTGATGGACTACAATTCGAGTGAATTTATGGGGGATACACGCCCTGTGCATGTGGTCTATTGGGACGATGCGCAGGCGTTTCTGGAGGCGCTGAACAACCAAGTGCCAGGGGTAGAAGCTCGCTTACCTACCGAAGCGCAGTGGGAGTATGCGGCGCGTGCCGGAACAGAGACCCCAAGGTATGGCCCCCCAGACCAGGTGGCTTGGTACGACGATAACAGTGACTTTACACCGCAGCCGGTGGGTACGAAAGCGCCGAATGCCTGGGGCCTCTATGACATGCTGGGGAATGTTGCTGAGTGGTGCCGGGACTACTATGAGCACTATGGAGACAGAATGATTCCTGGCGCTGCCATAGAAGACCCTACGGGCCCGGCAGAGGGCGGGGACCGGGTGGTTCGGGGCGGGAGCTGGGTCAACGACGCGCGGCACATGCGTGCCGCCCACCGCAGCAACCTCAGCCCGATGAGCCGGGTCTCGGATATCGGGCTTCGTCTTTCTCGAGGTCCTTAGTGCGCCCAGCAAGAGTAGCCCGCCCGGAGGGCCAAGAAGAGCAGGCTAGGGCGTCCCGGCCGGTGCGGATGCGCCGGTAATGTGGCGACCGGGAGGGCAAGTAACGAGCGGGGTAACGCACTGGAGGGTTGAGCTTGTCTAAGAAGTAGAAGGCTTAGCCGTTTGGTCTGAAAGCCCTCTTGGTGGGTTTATGGGTACGAGGTATCGCAAGGCGTCTCGTATGTTCGTCGCCACGAGCCTCTTGTTGTCAACTCTTGAGCTTGGTACAAAGGCCAGGCGCGATAATTGCCAGGGTAGGTGGGTTTAATGTCACGTACCGTTCGTCTACTTCCCTCAACGGTTCTGCCTCGCCTTAGTCATGGCCGCCCGTAAGTTGACGCCATCCCGCTGAGCCTATCCCGCAAATCCAGAGGCATGC
>JAHQVK010000006.1 GCA_019634385.1 Myxococcales bacterium
CCATACCCGTAAGCCGCCAAGATGACATTTAACCATTGCGGACTCAGCCGCGCGGTGGCTGACGCTGCCTCTGGTCGTTCCCAATCGTCGCCTCCATTGTTCCATTTCTGCTCTACTAACAAAGATAGATATCAGCATCGTGGGATAACTTATCTTCCCAAGCCTTGGACAAGCCCTTTGCTCTCGCTCTCATAAATATAGGCATTTCCGAAGTAATCCAACCATCAGCACGTTCGTGATCCTTCTCACCCTTGGCCCCACCGCTACAAGCTCCCCAAAGGTGGTTGTAGCGGTACCTACAATTTAGGGCTCGTGCTCGTGCAACGCAAAGACGTGACCGAAAACAAGTGGGAAAGAGACTGCTTCGGCTCCGATGACTGGTCCCAAATAGCTGCAACCAACGTCGGTTTACCAACGTAATTACGATGTACCTGACACCTATCGGAGCATCCCGAGTCGCTCTCTAGGGCGTGTCTTTACCCTCCCGCTTGAAAGCAATGTGCGAAGCGAAGACAGGGTTTGACTTAGGCTTCGAACTCGGAGGGAGACAGCTTGCGGAAAGGCCACCGATAATCGGGATGACGCTCGTCACCGAATAGGTAGTCGAATCAGAGACGAGTTATAGACCACACCCGACTTTGAAGACCGGACCGAACTAGCTAGAATTTGGTATGGCAAAGACCACTTGAACTGATTCTGCAAGAATCAGCAAGCGGTCGCGCAGCGGGGCACTGCCACGCGGAGAAGCACAACTTGGGTTCTACCCAAGTTGCTGCTGTAATGAACTCGGCAGAACTATCAACGCGAACCAAAGGAGCATGAGCAAGGGGTCAGACTTAGCTCTGCCTTGCGAGGGTTACCAATTCGAGCCATCATGCTCGGGTGAATCGCACTGCCAACTGGGTCTGGAATCGAATGCTAGGGTTGATTCGTGGTGAACCGTGCCCATCATGTGGCCGACCAGCCCTGCTCCGGCGAAAGCACGCCATAGACGATGCTCTATCCGAAGCATGGGCACTCGACGATGCCTGGCGTGAGCGAATAGAAAAGCGAGAAGGTACCCATTGCACGCTTTGTGGTGCCTCTTGGAGAGCACGCCACCTCGCAAGAGCCTTGGTCCAATACCTTCAGAAAACGTGTGGCACTACAGCAACGAGCTTGGCCCACGCTTGTGTTGACCCACGATGTGCCGCCCTGCGGGTGGCGGAGATCAACGGAGCCGGTCGTCTTCATCGCTATCTGACGCGGCTGCCGCACCTGGCTTATTCGGAGTTCGGCAGCACGAACCCAAGGATCCGGTCTGAGGATCTACTCAACCTATCGTACCCAGACAATAGCTTTGACTTGGTCATCACTTCCGAGACCCTAGAGCATGTTCCCAATGTGGATCGGGCTTTGAGTGAAATCCAGCGCATTCTTCGGCCAGGGGGCGCGCATATCTTCACGGTGCCGATTATCTATGACCGAACCACCCGCCAACGTGCGCATCTCGTTGGCGATTCACTAACCCATAACCTACCTCCGAGCTATCACAATGGGCTGAATGGGCCTCAAGCCGATATGCTCGTATTTTACGAGTTTGGGGCGGACTTCGAGGAACAACTGCGTGCGGCGGGATTCAAGGTCGCAACCATTCAGGACCCCAATAATCTCGCCGTTGTCACCTTCATCACCACCCTAGACGACTTCAAACGAAGATCTCGCTGCTAAAATTTGACCATCTTCGTAGATAGTTGTATGGTCAATGCTCGAAGAGATAGTCGGATAGGCCGCACATGCCTCGGCTGATTGTGACACCAGGAGGTTCGAATGCCTATGGTTCACCATTTTGAGTATAAACGAATCCACGTAGAAATAGTAATGACCGCACGGGCAGCCATGCGGAAGGACATATCACGATGATCAACGTACAAGATCTTCGCTATCGCTACCCGCGCGCAGCAGCGCCGACGTTACACGGACTTTCGTTCTCAGTTGCAAAGCAGGAAATCTTCGGATTTCTCGGTCCCTCAGGCTCCGGTAAAAGTACAACCCAAAAAACCCTTATCGGATTGCTATCCGGCTTCGATGGGAAGGTACAAGTCATGGGCCGCGATGTCACCGGATGGGGAGCTGACTACTACCAGCACATTGGCGTCTCGTTCGAGTTCCCGAATCACCACCAGCGTCTGACGGCCATCGAAAATCTCGAACACTTTGGCTCACTCTACAGCGAGCCCATCATTGATCCCCACGAGGTCCTCCGCTGGGTCGGACTACAGGACGATAGTGACAAGAGGGTCTCAGAGTACTCCAAGGGTATGAAGATACGGCTCAACATCGCCCGCAGCCTCCTTCATCGCCCAAAGCTCTTGTTCCTTGACGAGCCCACCAGCGGGCTCGACCCCACCAATGCTCGCCGCGTCAAGGAGCTCATCCTTCAGGTTCGCGACCAAGGTGCCACCGTATTCATGACAACCCACGATATGACCGTAGCTGATCAGCTATGTGATCGCATTGGCTTCATCACTTCGGGTCGTCTCACCGTGGTTGATGCCCCATCAACGCTGAAAAGACGCTATGGACGACGTTCCGTTGACGTTGGTTTCGTAGACTCCGGTGAGATTATGCACCGCGAGTTTCCGCTCGATGGATTGGCCAACAACCCCGGTTTTCTGGCCATTTTAAAGGACAAGAAAGTTGAGACCATCCACTCGCAGGAAACAACCCTCGAGAATGTCTTCATTGAGGTCACCGGAGAGGCTCTAAACCTATGAGACTGTGGACCGCCATCCGCACCGACATACTTCTCCAGGCCCGCAATCACCTATACGGGATCTCTATCTGCGTAAGCCTGCTTGGCGGCGTAGCCCTGGCTTGGCTGAGTCCCGTCGAACGACTAGGGCAAACTATCCCAATGGCCGTTCTCATGGCTGTCGGCGGCTCAACGCTGCTCTACATCGTCGCGATGGTTATGCTGGAAAAGGACGACGGCACCCTGCATGCCATCGTAGTAACGCCACTGCGACCATGGGAATACCTTGCGTCCAAGGTGGTCACCCTGTCACTCATTGCTACGCTCGAGGGCGTAATTATCGCCGGCGGAACCATCGCCATCCTCACCCGGTCAATGTATGTGGTCTGGCCCGGGGTGTGGTTTTTAATTGGCTTGGTGATACTTGCTATATTCCACGTCTTAGTCGGAATTATCATCGTCGTCCGCCACGACCGGTTTCTTACCGCATTGTTACCAATGGGCGCGGTCGCTACCGTCCTTCAGTTGCCGGCCTTATATGTGATCGATGCTATTAAACATCCGTTGCTTCTTCTGATTCCCACCACTGGCCCAACAAAGCTGATGCAAGCAGGGTTTTCTTCCCTACAGACCGAGGAGTGGCTCTACGCTCTCGGATACACCGCGGTCGCCACGGTTACCGCTGCCCTTGTAGCGATGCGCTCGTTTCATACTTTTGTGGTGGAGGGATTGCGATGAGACGAACGATCCAGCTTCTTCAGCGGCTTGCGCATAATGATGCGCGGCTCATCTTGCGCGACGGCATGCTCGCCTTACTATCAATCATCGCATTGCTGATGGGTATCGGAGCACGGTTCGCCCTACCAGCGATCGATGCTTCGCTCAGCCGCAACCTCATCTATAACGATTTTGCGAGCACATACCCGATGTGGGTGACATTCATTGCCCTGTGGCAAGCCTCATTGATGTGCGGCACGGTGTTTGGCTTCCTATTACTCGATGAAAAAGAAGACCGGACAATGACCGCAATGCGGGTGAGTCCGGTCCCCTTTGAGCTCTACGTCGGTTATCGAGTGGCATTGCCAGCAATATTTGCCTTCGTGCTGACTATTGTGCTTGTTCCGCTCATCGGAATAGCCAACGTCGCTTGGTGGAAACTGATGCTGTTTGCAATCGGGGCCTCCATCACCGCACCTCTTGTCGCGATGTTTTTTGCGGGCTTTGCTGACAACAAAATCCAAGGACTCGCATACTCCAAGTTTGGCGGAATCGCGGGACTGACAATTCTCACCGGTTGGTTCTTGCCCGAGGCATACCACTGGGTTTTCGGCCTGTTCCCACCGTTCTTGGTCTGCAAGGCCTACTGGATGGCCTATCAGGGCCACTCGTTATGGGGACTGGTGCTCGGACTAGGCGTCGCAGTTCAGGTTGTCTTGGGACTGTGGTTCATATATCGGTTTCGCGCCATGGTTGAGGCTCGATAATTAGGAACCAACAACCAACATCTCCGAACCTCGGTTCTGATGCATTGGGCTAAAGTTTAGCTTTGGTGCTCCATTTTTTCATGAGTTCCAACTTCTCTTCAGAGTAAAAGTGTTCAATAAGCGGCGAGCCATAAAGCTTCTTAAGAGTCTCTTCCGGAAACCTCAGCTTGGATTTGACATCACTGTATTGCGTCGCATAGCTCTTGTCCTCCGCCTTATTGGCTTCAACCAGCCTCACATCGACGTTTCGGCCCAAAAGCGTATTGATTGCCGGGGTCAAACTATCCCGTAAGTCTTCCATGCGCAATACGACTAGATCAGCACCGGGCCCCTCATAGAAATTGAATTTCCGCGTTCGATCGAACTTCTTCGAGAGAATGTCAATGTCGAAACCAGGCTTCAATTCCATTTCAAACCATTGGTCCATCTCTTTTTGACCATAGGCTTCATCTTCAAAAATACCGTGGAGGCGCGCAAGAATCTCGTTGGTTGTGGGAGCCTGACAAGGATAGAGGCGCCGAAAGTTTTGAAAAAAGCTAGAAATGGTCCTGGACACTGGATCACGGACCAAAGTGATAAGCTTCCATCGACTCATTCTCGCAAAGCCAAAACTCTGGAGCCGTCTAAGGCGTTCCCCCTGATGCACATGCCCATCAACGCACATGCCGGCTTCTAGGTACGCACTTCGCGCTCTACTTAGCCCCTGTCGGCTGAGAAAGTGGACGTGGTAGACTGGATTGGCGATGCCAGACTCCATTAGACTACGCTTAACAGTTGTTGAGCCCACTTTCCCCACTTGAAAGATCACTACCGGCGGAAGCCCCCCAGCGGCGCTCGCAACAAGCTGTGCACTCAAGAGGGCCTCTTTGAGTACCGGTTTCATACTATCCCGTAAGAATTTCATGCGCAATACAACCAGATCAACACCGAGCCCCTTATAGAAATTTAATTTCCGAGTTCGATCGAACTTTTTTGAGGGAATGTCGATGTCGAAACCTACCTTCAATTCCATTTCAAACCATTGGTCCATCTCTTTTGACCATTGGCTTCATCTTTAAAAACACCGTGGAGACGCGCAAAAATCTCGTCGGCTGTGGGGTACTGAAAAGGATACAGCAAAGACCACTTGTTGATTCTTGCAGAATCAATTCAGGTGGTCTTTGCTGTATCCTTCGGCAATCAATGCTTGATGCTCACCCAGCGATTTGGAACATACCTTGATGACATCCTGAAGCAGCCCTATCTCTCCGATAGTACACGCCTTTGCAACTCAAAGCTATGCTGAGGTTGTTGTGAGTCCTGGCGAGCGAAGGATGTTCTTCGCAGATGCCATACGCTCAATGAGAAGCGAAATGGCCATCTGCTCGATGCCGAGGAAATGGCCATAAAAGCCATCGCGTAATCGCTAGTCCCCTTGTCTCTCAAGCGGTGCCCACGTTGCTATAGGTGCAGGCCAAGGAGGAATGCTCTTCGCAGATGGCCTTGCGCTTAATAGCAAGAGACTACCCAATAAGGGGAGAATGAGAACCCCGCTCAAGGCGAAACCAAATATGGTATTGAACAGCCACGAGATCCAGCCGTAAGTATTATTCGTTCGGCGGTAAAACTCAGCCCAGAGACTGTCGACAACGCAGCTACACCATATTTCATAAGCGAAAAGCATTGGTCCATATGACCATTTTTCCGGTTAATATCTTGCATTTATTTCCTGTTAAAACAAAATATCACAATATTTTTGAACAAAGATTCTCCGAACTGGTTCAAAACTGCTATCACGAACCTACGGCTTTTGTATAACATTCACCCGACTAATAGACCAGATCGCCAACTTCTAACAATGGCCAGATCATGAATCGCATGGAAGGCTATCAATCAAAGGCGGCCGCAATTCCAACAAGACTATTTCCGGTTTAGGAGCCATAGACTTCATGGTGAAGAGCTTACAGCGAAGCCAGTTCTATTGATTCACATTGGTTGCACAACTTGCTGAAGTTGCTAAGTTAAGGGCTCGAACCAAGTGGTTTCGGCCACTTGAAAGCGAAACTATGGCCTCCCTCCAAAGAGCAAAACCTATTTTACCAACTTCTCATCCGCGGGATGTTACTGGCTGGCGACATCAACACCAAAAACGCAAACCGGTTGGTCAGAGCCAATGTCTCTCGACAGGGGATTATACAGACAATTTCGCTGACTAAACAAAAGGCAGAGCTGGAGCCACACCTAATTCAGACCATTTGCATAAACGCTTCCCAATTCCCTGTTCTTACTGTAGACTATGACTTCGTCCTTACCCGAATAGCTATGAACCATCCTCTTAGCGTTAAAGATTTCGTTATTATTATCACAAAATCCGCAAAACTTCTTTTCAAAAAACTAATTTTAAGTCAAGCATGCCGACATGCAACGGTTTCCGGGCTACTTATCTATTTTAACTCTTTCACTCGTCAGCCTAGTGGGCTGTGGTGATTCAGACGACACTCCTTGTGAGTCTGGGCAGACTGGCTTCCGGTCCTGCGGCATAAACGATCGCGGCAGAGAAACACGCACTTGTCAGAGCGAACAATGGTCAAACTATAGTGCATGTGAAGACACAGATGTTTGCGAGGACGAAGACACCGAAACTCGAGAATGTGGTGTTGAAGGAAATGGCACAGAAGAGAGAACTTGCGTGGAGGGACAATGGTCGGACTATACTCTCTGTCAAGATCCTGATGATGTCTGCTCGGAGGTCCTGGGAATTAACTGCGCTCAATTTGAAGCTGCCAGCATCGAGGAACTTAATAATATCGATTCACTATCATCAGTAGATAGCGATGGGGACACTCTAGTTATTGGAATACCCGGAGACTCATCATCGTCCTCTGGCATTAATAACGATGAAACTGATAGCTCGGCAGGTAGCAGTGGTGCCGTCTATGTGTTTGTCCAAGAAGATGGTGAATGGAGCAGACAAGCCTATATCAAAGCTTCAAATACGGATGCCGGCGACAGCTTTGGCACATCTGTTTCGATAAGCGGAGATACCCTGGCTGTTGGTGCCATAGGGGAGGATTCTGGGCAGACTGATGGCGACAATGTTGAGTCTGATAATTCATCAGAAGACAGTGGCGCCGCTTATGTCTTTATTCGAAAGACCGAGGAAGACGAGGATCCTGAGTGGACCCAGCAAGCTTATCTTAAAGCTTCTAACGCGGACGAAGCTGACCAGTTTGGTACATCTATCTCCCTCGATGGAGACGTACTGGCGATTGGAGCAAGCAAAGAATCATCTGCGTCTAACGATCAAACCGACGACTCAGCCAGTGGCAGCGGAGCCGTCTACGTCTTCACTCGAACGGATGAGACATGGAGCGAGCAGGCTTATCTCAAAGCCTCCAGTCCAAACGAAGGAGACAATTTTGGCTCATCCTTGTCTTTGAGCGGAGATTCCCTCGCGGTTGGAGCCCAGCTTGAAGACTCAGCCGCAGTTGGCGTCGATGATGACGAAGAAGACTCTAACCGGGCTGAAGACAGTGGGGCCGTGTACATCTTTACTCAAACAGATACTGAGTGGACGCAACAAGCATATATAAAGGCTTCCAATACCAACAGCAATGACTACTTCGGCGTATCTCTAGCACTAGACGGCGATACTCTCGCTATTGGCGCGCAATTTGAAGACTCAAGCGTTATCGACGGCACAAGCGACGAAAACGACAACTCGAATACCGATAGTGGCGCAGTCTACGTCTTTACTCGCACAGACGCTGTCTGGACTCAAGAAGCCTATATCAAAGCAAGCAATGCCGATAGCTTCGATCGGTTCGGTGAGTCTTTATCCCTGGATGGAGACACCCTCGCCATCGGCGCATCTTCGGAATCTTCTCCTGCAGCCGGTCTTTTAACAACAGATGACGCTGAATTGGGTGACAACACGGCCCCTGATAGTGGTGCTACCTATGTCTTCACCCGTGAAGATGGTGCATGGAACCAGCTATTCTATCTCAAGGCACCTGAAACTACTGAGGATAACCATTTTGGTCAGTCTGTAATTTTGAGTGGTGGGGAGCTCTTTGTCGGGTCCAAGGCTGGTGTCTACATTCGGAAGCTTGAACCCTCGAACAGCGTAGACGAAGACTGAGCGATGAAAAGACGGCGTCAGTTGTAACGTTCGGCCGCGAAAGAGCATTCCTGCGCGGCATCAACCACACTACCGAGTCCTTCACGGCAGAAGTGGTCTCTGAACCCCTCTGATTCACCAGAATCATTCGGTAATCTACGCTCCCCTTCATATCGGAGAGACCCTCCGAGTCCAAATACTCGCGCAAACCTGGTACTTCACAAGCGTTCTACACCGCTAGTAAATCCCCGCTCTGAACCGCTGACATGGGACAGAGAGGAGCATCCTCGCCTTCAGATAGTACCGCTTCCCATGTGATGGCCGCTCAGTTGTGTAGGAAATCCCAAGATTGTGGAACTGCTGTCCCTCCTCTTACCGCTGACCTCTCAGTCAGCTAGCTATAGTAACCTCCCTCCGATTGTAGTATTTTGCTATACTTGGTACTTCGCAACACAGTTCTACACCGGCGCTAATGAGTCTCGCTAACCCCCTGAGAAGGGATTCGAAGAGAACATTTTCATCACCAGATGACAAGCTTGCTGTATGACAGTCGCTCAAAAAGAGTCCAACAGAGAGATTCTGGGTGATACAAAGGTCTATGAGCGGAGTGGTTCAGAAGGAGGAGCCAGTGTGTAACTACTATTCACGATTATTGTACTACAGCAGAAATCACTTGGGTTGAACCTAAGTTCATGCTTCTACGCGGGGCTCTGCCCCGCTGCGCGACCCTTATTAATTCTTAGAGAAGAAATAAGGGGTTTTTGCTGTAAACCACATATTTCTATCATGAAATATATCTTAAATAAAATACAACACCCTTAATAATTTAATCAAATCAGTTAAGTTAAGACAACAACTATATAGCAGCCGGTTGATTTGGCCATGGGTGTAGCTATCGAGCCTGGCTTTTCGTAATACGCTCTGACGACAAGGCGAGCGTACCGGGGGGTACGTGACCGAGGAGAGACTTCTTGTGGTCAGGACCTTTCACGGAGAGAACGGCCGATAGATGCGCGTAGGGCTAGATCAACAGACTGTTAAGGGCTATCTAAAAAGCATTACCCGTAACGAACCACATACGCTCGCATCTAAACTTGTAGCTATCCTATTATGCTAGACATACCGCAGAAACCACTTGGGCTGAACCCAAAATCCTGCTTCTACGCGGGGCAATGCCCGCTGCGCGACCACTTGTTAATTCTTACTGAATCAATTCAAGTAGCCTTTACTCTAACACCAATCAGCTATTGTTCGTGGTGCGAAAACATCGATTCTATCTTCGGCGCTTCTATTCAACACGGTGAGCACCGAGACAACTCAATATTCGCATGTATTTGGCCAGGTGATAACCTATTTAGTTAAGCACTAAATATTAAACTCTTTTCATTCCCCCAAACCAAAGGTCGCAATTTTTTCTGACCCAACATGCGCCTATCCATCGGCCATGGCTCATTCAAAAACCAATGTCTGGCACCAATAGCACAATACCATCTATCTACTTGCTCTGAAGCAAGAAACACTGAAATCTATCAAGTTTTTGAGTGATATTGAACCAAAATCTTTCACCGTTATGGGACTGTGGTTCAGTCCATCAAGAGATGGGGGTCTAGCAAAATAGGAGTAGCAAGAAGCAACGTTTAACGACTAGATTTTCCTTTTCAAGTGAACTTAGGTCTGGCTAGTTCACCGCCATGGAAAAAATCGATGTGACGCCGTTGTTTCAACCGATCTCGATCGGTGCCCTCGAACTAAAAAACCGTGTTGTCATGGCTCCGATGACTCGCAATATGGCACCAAGTGGGATCCCCACCCAAGCAAATGCGGACTACTACCAACGACGTGCTCAAGGGGGGGTTGGCCTCATCCTATCGGAAGGTACCGTGATCGGTCGGCCGGCTTCGCGTAATGAACCTAACATTCCATTTTTTTATGGAGAAAGCGCTCTAAAAGGCTGGAAAAACGTTGTCGATAGTATTCATGCCGCTGGTGGTCGAATGGGACCCCAAATTTGGCATGTAGGTTTGGTACCAGGTCAAGGTGGCTGGGTCCCCGAAGCAGAGGTGGAGGGTCCCTCCGGCCTCTTCGCTCCTGGCCAACCTCGAGGGCGAGTGATGAGCGAAGCGGATGTTGCGGACACGATAGGAGCTTTTGCTCAGGCAGCAGCAGATGCTAAACGTTTAGGCTTTGACGTTGTTGAGATTCATGGGGCTCACGGCTATCTCATCGACGAGTTCTTTTGGGAGTCTACCAATGTTCGGGATGACAAATGGGGCGGAAAAAATCTTTTGGAGAGATCGCGTTTTGCCGCGGAGGTGATTCAGGCTACCCGAAAAGCAGTAGGCCCTGACTTCCCGCTCTTTATCCGTCTAAGCCAGTGGAAGCAGCAAGACTATCACGCACGTTTAGCCGAAACACCCGCCGATTTAGAGGCTTGGCTCAAGGTCCTGGTCGATGCGGGTGTGGATGTCTTTCATTGTTCGCAACGCCGTTTTTGGGAGCCGGAATTTCCCGAGGTTGATGGTGACAATGGCCTCAACTTCGCTGGCTGGGCTAAGAAGCTCACGGGAAAAACAACCATAAGTGTTGGCTCTGTGGATCTCAACGTGGACTTCCTCTCCTCTTTTGGTGGCAAGACAACAGAGCGAGTTTCTACGATCGACAAACTGATGACGAGATTAGACCGCAATGAGTTTGATCTCATCGCAGTAGGGCGAGCACTTCTGAGTAACCCTCAATGGGTAGAGGCAATGAAAACCGATACCACCGACCAACTACGGAGCTTTAACATTTCTCACTTGGCTGAACTTAGGTAGTCTTTTTAAAAAGTACCCTATGTCCCTTCATCCACCCGCTGAGTCATCCGGAAGTTTTCGCACGGTTGGTTTAGCTGCGGTGTTTCGCCACAGCTAAAGAACCACCGCTCAACCGTCCCGTATGCAGCTGATCTCTCGTCGTGCATCATCAACCAAAGCCCCAATTTCGTTAGCGGAGCGAGCGGCAACGCCCGCCAAACTTCGTACCTCAGCGGCAACTACTTTGAAGCCCTGACCTACTGCGCCGGCTTGAGCGGCTTCGATGGTTGCATTCAGTGATAACAATCTCGTTTGGTCAGCTATCCCACTAATATCTAGAGCAAAGTTATTGATACTTGTCAAAACCGACTCTACCAGAGCAAAAGAGTTTTCGACTAGCTCGCGCTCAGCCGTTACGTCCGTCCCGATGAAGACAACGCCGTCGATTTCATCCAAATAATTTGCAATTGGTTGAAAGACACCTTCGGCACGGACTGAACCGATACGGACTTCTTTTTTGACATAGACCCCGGATAGGACAGCACGCCGGTCCTCGCCGTTCAATAACTCAGACATATGAATGCCATCTCCAGCTGCCAGCGCCCCATTTGTAATAAACTTGTCTAAATTCATTGTCTGACAAGCGCCGCGTTTATCCCACTCAATCATAATGTACGATTGTGAAACCGCCCCTAGACACGCAGAAGCTCGTAGCGCCGTAGTCTTCGTAGCGGTTACATCGGCCTGAATAGAAACAAAGCGGACAAGCTCCCCGTCCTGGTTCAGTACCGGATTCACCGCTAGCGATATCCAATATGGCTTCTTCGTCTTAGAGTAATTTAATATCTCTTCATAAAAAGGTTTTCGCGTTCTCAAGGACTCTTTGATGCGAGCAACAGTCTTTCGATCGGTCTTAGGCCCCTGTAGAAGGTGACCTGGTTTGTGTCCTTTCGCCTCATCCAAACTATAGCCGGTAAGCCGCGTAAAGCCCGCATTCACGTATTCGATGCGTCCATCAGCCCCTGTAATCACCACTGAATTGTCGGTCTTATTAGCAACTAGAGACAGTATTTCGTTCATTGAACGACTTTCTACTTCCTTATGTACATCCCGAACAAAAGCGGTATAAATAATTTCATCGTCCAGACAAATTTTAGATAACGCCAGAACACACCAACACCGAGTTCTATCTTTTCGTTCAAGCAGAACCTCACGGGTCGAACCCACAATCTTGTCTACGCCAGTTTTCCGATTAGACTCAATGTATTGGTCATGAAATTTCATGACATCAGCAGGCACCAGTTTTTTGACATTTTGCCCTAAAACTTCATCTCGGTTATATCCCCATAACTTCTCGGCGGCGCTATTCATAAAGGTGACACGATTCTGATGATCAATAGTCACCACAGCATCAATCGCCTGCTCTAACGTTTGATTAATGACTTCTTGAGTTCTCCTCTCACCACTTATATCCTTAATAAATGCCGTATATAGAACCTCATGACCAATGCGAATCTTCGACAGCGATAGATTTACCCATAGCGACTTTCCATTTCGACGGGTTACTTTTACATCACGAGAAGTACCAACAATTTTATCATGACCGGTTCTACGATTCGCATTAACTAAGTCATCGTGGCGAGCCTGAATCTCAGATGGAACCAACATTTTCACATTCTTGCCAACCACTTCTTCACGCCTATACCCCCATAGGCTTTCAGCGGCTTTATTCATAAATGTGACCTGGTTTTCCTGATCAATAGTTACAACACCATCAACCGCCTGTTCCAAGGTCTGATTAATTATCTCACGGGCTCGGTACTCGCGGCTTATATCTTTTACAAATGCCGTATAATATATCTCATCGCCGAATGATATTTTTGAGAGCGATAAATTGACCCACAGGATTTGTCCATCTCGTCGTACAAGTTGAACATCTCGCGAAGTCCCTATGATTTTATCTATACCCGTCTCTCTGTTCGTATTGACATAGACATCGTGGAGACCCCGGATATCTTCCGGCACTAGCATCTTGACATTCTGACCTAGCACCTCGTCTCGACTATATCCCCACAGCTTCTCAGCAGCACTATTCATAAACGTAACGTTATTTTGTTGGTCTATAGTTACAACGCCATCAACCGCCTGTTCCAAGGTCTGATTAATAACTTCTCGTGTCCTCCTCTCATTGCTTATATCCTTGATAAAGGCAGTGTATAGAACTTCATGACCAATGCGAATCTTCGATAGAGATAGATTTACCCATAGCGACTTCCCATTTCGGCGGGTTACTTCTACATCACGAGAAGTACCAACAATTTTATCATGACCAGTTCTACGATTCGCATTAACCAAGTCATCGTGCCGAGTCTGAATCTCAGATGGAACCAACATTTTCACATTTTTTCCAACCACTTCTTCACGCCTATACCCCCATAGGCTCTCAGCGGCTTTATTCATGAATGTGACCTGGTTTTCCTGATCAATAGTCACAACGCCATCAACCGCCTGCTCTAAGGTCTGATTGATTATCTCACGGGCTCGGTGCTCGCGGCTTATATCTTTAACAAAGGCTGTATAATATATCTCATCGCCAAATGATATTTTTGAGAGCGATAAATTGACCCATAAGATCTGTCCATCTCTTCGTACAAGTTGAACATCTCGCGAAGTTCCTATAATCTTATCTATACCCGTCTCTCTATTCGTATTGACATAGACATCGTGGTGACCCCGGATATCTTCCGGAACTAACATCTTGACATTTTGACCTAGCACCTCGTCTCGACTATATCCCCACATCTTCTCAGCAGCGCTGTTCATAAACGTAACACTATTTTGTTGGTCTATAGTTACGACGCCATCAACCGCCTGCTCCAAGGTCTGATTAATTATCTCGCGTGCTCGGCGCTCTTCGTTGATATTTTTGACAAAGGCCGTGTAGGTAATCTCGCGGCCGGTGCGAATTTTTGACAGCGACAAATTTACCCAAAGACGTTGTCCATTTTTCTTAATCAGCTCAATATCCCGGGAGATACCAACAATTTTGTCTCGGCCTGTTATGCGGTTCGTATTGATGTACTCATCATGTTCGGCACGAATATTCGCCGGAACAAGCATCTTAACATTTCGACCAATAACTTCTTCACGGTGATAACCCCAAAGCTTCTCAGCCGCAGAATTCATAAATGTCACAATATTCTGCTGATCGATAGTCACCACGCCATCGAGCGCTTGCTCCAGTACCTGGTCAACAGAGCTTCTTGATTGGTGGTCAACAGCTAAGATCGTATAGAGCACCGACGTATCCACATTCAAATACGAAGCGATCGTCAGCTCAACAGAGAACGACGAGCCGTCAGTGTGCAAACCTTCCGCCTGAATGGTCTGCCCAACGGCGTTTGCGAGCGGACAAAACGCCTGACCAACAAAAAGAGAAGCAAAATGCCGCCCAACAGCCTCATTTTGCACGAGACCCCATATATTTAGAGCCTTTGAGTTGCACGAGACGATTCGTTCGTCTGCACCACAGACTATTATCGCGTCATTGAGTCGCTTCGACAAAGCAAGAAAGCTGTCCGGGGAAGACTCCAACCCTGAAGATTTTAGACTCATACTTCAGTCAGTTAACGTCTGTAACTGACCTAAAAGAACAGCATAAAACCATAGACTGCTGTTTCCTCTAGACCACGAAATTTGTTCACCTCTGAGCGGCTAACTCAAAGCAAAATAAATGTATTTGACGCTCGACTGATCGAGGCTTCCATACACGTCTACAGCAAGGACCACTTGAATTGATTCTGTTAGAATCAACAAGGGGTCGCGCAGCGGGGCATTGCCCGGCTTTTCGTGAAACGCTCTGACGACGAGGCGAGCGTACCTGGCGGTAAGTTACCGAGGAGAGAATTTTCGTGGTCAAGACGTTTCACGGAAATACCGGCCGATAGATGCGTGCAGGGCTAAATCAACCGGCTGCTAGGTATACATCTCTTCGAAACCGGCCTGGTGCATACCCACGCTTTCTAGCTGGCTTATACCCTTGAGCGCTTGACCGTAGGTTCAACCGGTGTTGCCTTCCAGCACTACTCGCTCAACCAGCCGACCGAGAAAGCCACAGTTGAATTTGGCGACCGCTTGAAGGTCGACAAAATCGGCCATGTTAGACACTCCATGCTAAGCAGACCATCGTATCGCCGCGCGGAGGTCGACAAAAGCGGACAATCATTGGACTCAGCAGGAGATTGGACTCAGCGGGAGACCTTGTCCAAGTTCAGCTGCCCTCCCTAGTTGGAGCGTGTTTTTTACCCTCCGGCTGCGGAGATGCCGCTGTCTCCGCAGCCGGAAGGGTCAGCCTCGGAGGGAGGGGACTGGATGTCCTGGGACGAGGGGCCCGAAAGGGGGGCGAAGCCACCGGCCCCTAACAAACGCAGGATAAAATGCAGAACCCGGTCCGGAGGTTAAAGACACGCCCTAGTCAGGAACCGCCCCCCTACAGAAGATCGAGGCTATTTGAGGCAAAAGGGGACGATGGCTATGATCCGATCAAGGTAGCAAGGATAGCCAACAGCGTGACTAAGGAGACAATAGGCTCCTAATCTTACCGCAGAAATCACTTGGACTGAACCCAAATTGCTGCTTCTACGCCCGGCTTATGCCCCGCTGCGTGACCTTGTTGATTCTTACAGAATCAATTCAAGGGGTCTTTGCTGTAAGGCTTCCTGGTGGCTGGTACAAAGCTGTGCTTCGGAAGCCTGTTCACGACGAGGCTACATTCCAATATGCTAATCACTTAGATGCCTCAAACTCGGTAGTCTGGCATAGTGTAGTCCGTAAAAGCGATGCTTGGAGTCGGGATTTTTTTGCTCACCTTTTGTTGTATGGAGTTCATAGCATGGTTTACCCATAAATACATCATGCATGGTTTCCTATGGACATGGCATAAAGACCATCACCAAAAGGATCATGGCTCCTGGTTTGAGCGCAACGATCGGTTTTTTATTTTCTTTGCCGCACTTAGCACCAGCCTATTGGTCTTGGGCGGCGAAACATCATTTTGGTATGGATGCCCCATGGGCTTCGGTATTTTGGCGTACGGTATAGCCTATGTCGCTGCGCACGATATTTTTATTCATCAGCGATGTAGACTCTTGAAGAATGCCAATAATAGGTACGCCCGAGGCATTCGCCGGGCTCATAAAGTACACCACAAACACCTGGGGAAGGAAGACGGTGAATGTTTCGGCATGCTGCTTGTACCATTCAAGTATTTCAGAAAGTAGTCTCTTCGTCTGTCGTGCTGTAATTCTACTTCAACGTCAAAGGCACTGCGAAAACAGCGAGACTTAGCCCCGTGGGGGCCAAAAAAGTCGCCGAACTCAACCTCTGTTCGTTTCTCTTCGCAATGGCGTCCCCTCGCTTGGGGTCAATAGCCTTTAGTTTCTGCAAAAACCTACGTCCAGCATCCCGAGACCTGCTCCCGGAGTGGGTATACAGCAAAGATCACTTGAATTAATTCTGGAAGCATCAACAAGGGGTCGCGCAGCGGGGCATTGCCCCGCTAAGAAGCTGGAACTCGGGTTCTAACCAAGGGATTTCTGCTGTATCACTAGCAGTCGGTTGATCTAGCCCTGCACGCATCTATGGGCCGGTCTTTCCGTGAAACGTCCTGACCGCTAGAAGTCTCTCCTCGGTCACCTACCGACAGGTACGCTCGCCTCGTCGTCTCAGAGCGTTTCACGAAAAGCCGGGCTCGATAGCTACACTCATGGCCAAATCAACCGTTTCTGCTAGGAAGGACGACAACCAAGATTAGCATGGTATCCGTGTCAAATGATGTGTCGAGAGCCATATTGAACTTGCAAGCTCTACGGAGGATATGTCTGCGCTAAGAGACTAAGACTCTTGGCCGCTATTTCTTCAAGCACCCTAAGATCGATACTGTTGAGTGAACCGAGGTACAGACAAGCCTTACCAAGCCGGTGTTTACCTAGTCGGGATAGCTCTTCAGAAAGATGTTGGTAACCAGGCATAATATAGATGACCATGTTCGCCTTACGGGGGGCGAATCCGAGACGAAAGCTATCCCCTTCCCGCCCACTATCATAGCGGTAGTGGTACTTTCCATAGCCGACGATTGAGCTTCCCCACATCACCGGTTGGTAATCAGACACCTTTTCAAAGAGTTCCAGGAGAACAAAACCATCTGCGCGGCGACGAGGGGGCTCAATCTGAGCAATATAATCTTTAGGATTCAACACGCCTCCCTCTGTTATTATAGCATCTGATTTGTCTCCCAAAACACTGGTCGCTCCTTCTTCAACCACCGCCAACTTAGGCAACTTTCAAGTCCAGGACACATATAGACCCCCCTAGCACACACATACTCAGCGCTGCCCGGATCCAAGAACTCCAGTACCAATCCAAAGTGACCAATCGGCTTGAAACCAATCGCCGTGTACATACACTACTGCCCAGATCCAAGAACTCCAGTACCAAACCAGAGCGACCAATCGGCTTGAAACCGATCGTTGCTTCCACATCGGACGCAGACAAATGATCTTCACCCGTCACAAAAACGGGTTTGCCCCTTCTCCTGCTTGTGTAGGTATTTGGAGTATTTGGAGCATTTTCATCATCATCGGGCCGAAACCGACCGCTGCTTCCGCACATGACGCGAACAGATGATCTTCACCCCTGACAAAAAGCAGGTTTGCTCCTTCGCATGCTTTTGCAGGTGTCGGGAATACTTTCGCCATCATCAGTCCCTTAACAGCCGGTTGATCTAGCCCTGCACGCATCTGTCGGCCGGTCTTTCCGTGAAACGTCCTAACCACGAAAAGTCTCTCCTCGGTCGTGTACCGCCGGGTACGCTCGCCTCGTCGTCAGAGCGTTTCACGAAAAGCCGGGCTCGACAGCTACACACATGGCCAAATCAACCGGCTGTTAACGCGGTGTCCTCGACTCCCCTTCCGACCAAGGCTGACCACGGGGTGTAAGTAGGTCTGGTGGCCGAGCGCTGCGCTGATATCTAAGAGCGACAAGCCCCAATAAAATAGCTCCGATGACAAGGCTGGAGTACCACCATATCATCCAATGCGCCGGGCTGCCCCCCGGAAACGGAACTACCGAACCATCTCCCAGCACGACCAATCCCGCCCAAGCTACCGCCGGAGCTCCACGTTGTATCGCCGCAACACGTGCTCGCTGAGCAGCATAGTCAACCGATGCACCGCGACTTAGGTTTACATAAAACACCTCAAAGAATTGCTTAGCGTCGTCGTCACGTACCGGCCATAGGCTCCCCACCACAGCCACGGCACCCGCAACTAAAAACGCCCGGGCGAGACCTAGAACCCCCTCTCCACGAAGCAACTTACCCGACGCCGTACGACACCCCGACAACACCACTACTTGGTTCCGAAGGTCTAGATTCCCTATTTCCCAAAATTGTAACAAACCATCCTCCTCTGATGAGCCCGGCGCAAGCACAACAGCGGACCGTTGGGGATGCCGGTTGTCACTCACGGCATGCGTTGCTAGGTGGAGTACCCTGTATTGGTCCGGCCTTGCCGTCTTGAGGGCCCGCTCACTAGCCTCAGTGCCAACGAGCAAACGACTCTCGCCCCCTATAGTCCGAATCACCCGCCGACTCTCCGTCCGAGCATGAGGCAATGGTTCTATTTGCTCAAAGATGTGCTCCATCCCCGGGCGCTTGTCCGAACGCCTAGCTTTTACACCACTGTGATGCACCAACGGATCTGCTAGGGCCAAAACCGTCTTCGAGGCTGACGATCGAGGTGCGCGGCGCAATGCCTCCCATATCGTGGCTGAAGGAACCACAGACAAACGATAGCTCTGCCCAAGTGGCACACCCTCGGCATCTAATAATGCCTCAAACGGTAGTTGATTGAGCCGCCCGTCAGGCACAATCACCAGCCGTGAGATCTCCGATGGAAGGCGTTCCACACTCCCCTTGAGAAGCTCCTTGTACAACGTCTTCGCCGATGCAACCGCCGGTCCTCGTCGATCTGCAAACATTCCCGCGAAAACCGGAATGACAGCTTCCAGTTTGACTCGGTCCCAGATCTTCACTAGGCCAACCTCCTCGCGGGTCACAGTAAGCAGCCAGGCCCCCCCTCCAAATTCGCCAAATAAGTCATCCCAAACCCCGATCTGAAAAGAAAGCAGAGCTTCATCGGGTTGAAGTAGCTGCTGAACTTCATCCAAACCTATGAACGCCTGGGAAGCACTCCGCTCAAGGGCAGAAGCCGGGGGAGCCATTTGGTCGCGAAGACGGGAGTCTTCAGCCTCAGCATCGTGGAGAGCATCAAGCAGTGACGCCCGATCGGAAGGCAACAGATGCGGACGTAGAAGGCGGCGATGGATCCCGGTGATCAACGCTAGTACTTCTCTACGCCGATCAACCATAGCCTGGCCTACTTCCAGCGAACTGAACGGACGAAGATCCGCAATGTGCTCAAGGAGCACTCGGGCACGCAATCGCTCGGTGATCGTGAATGCTTGCTCTAGATCCGGTCGGCTCCCCTCTTGCTCATAAAGGCGAAGCAACTCTCCTGACAAACGATAGTAGTCGCCAGCCCAACGGGCCATAAAACGAACCCGACCCTCCTGGCTCACTTGGCGCTCGCGATAGTTCTCAATGGCATCCAATGCCCGAAGACCGTCCGCTATACCCTGAGTAGTCGCTCCAGTTCGAAACTGTGCCCGGGTCCGTTCTCGCCAAGCCCACGCAACAAACTCTGGGCTAGCCAGTTTCTCTAGCAGAGGTATCGTCCCACGCATGAGCGCATTCGCCTGCACCGGATCACTTGAAAAAAGAAGTGCGGATAGCTGCCAGCGACACTGGACCTGATACTCCAGACGGTTCGCCACTTCCGCTGCTACTATACATTGGCGTAAGAGAGACACAGCCTCATCCCCTTGCGAAGGCTCATTTGCAATCAGATGGGCAATGAGTGAGCGGGAAGCAGCCTCTGTACCCGGTTCTCCAGCGGCAACGGCGGTGTGTAAAGCGCGCTTGGCCGCTTTCAGCACCTGACGACGATCTCGGGGATGAGGCAAATCCAGACGTTGCTCGAGTAAACTGCTCACGATGTTGTATCGCGTCTTAGCAAGGCTCCAGGCGTCTTTGGTAGTTTCGAGCAGCTCCTCCAGCTCCTCGTAACGAAGAAGCGCCAGATCGTACTGCCCCAAAGCATGGGCGATATCGCCGAGAAGCCAAAGGACATGTTGCTTGAGCCCCGATGGAATCGGATCATACGCTTGTACACCTTTGAGGATGGCTAACGCCCTCCAGAGATCTCCGCCAGTTCCCTGAATAAACATCACTCGACTCAGCGCAGCGCGAACCCGAAGCTCGGGATCACCCTCCCGGTCGGCGATGGTTTCTACACGAGAGATTTCATGATCAGCCTCCACCATTCTCCCGTTTTCAAGCCATCCTAAGGCTAGATTAACCCGGGCAATGACCTCACCCCGAGATATACCTTGGTCTTGAAACAAGGCCGCTGCCCTCTGGTAATACTCAGAAGCCTCGGGGTCATGCAGATCTACAGCGAGCATCCCCACCACCATCGTTAGCCAAGGTATTTGTGGATATTGTTTTCCTAAGTGGACAAGACGCTCTTTCGCTTGGCGTCGGAGGCGCTCACTCTCGCTCGCCACACGAAAATAGCATAGATATGCTTCGTACGATTCCGGTGCTCTTGCCACTTTTTCTTCGCACGCCGCAAATGATATCTCACCACCTATAGAAGGCACATTGAGAAGAAAACTCAGAAAACAATAACCGCTACTACTGATAAATGAGGACATCAATATTTCGGCTTGGGCAGGAAGGTATTACAGTTGGTCGCATATTAATCCCACGCGCACCAATCTCACTCGTATTAGTCCCACACGAATTGTAACACGTCTCCACATATTCAATCGCTCCGGTCGAAAGATCATACAGCTCGACAGACATAATCGGCCCTTTATCTAGAGCTTCACAGAAAATCCTGAACTCAAAACGAACCGAGACTACATCGTCGAATGTCGTCCTACGAGCATTTATCTCGTCACCTCTGAGTTGGAGAGATAGTGCTTCCTTAGAAGATATAGCTCCAGATACTTCCTTGATAACCTCAGACTGGCCGTCTAGCACCAACAACTGGGCTTTTTGTGGCTTCCGATCTCGATCAACCTCTACCAGACGTACTCGAACCGCCTTGCCCGACCTCAAGCTTACCAGACCAGTGTTTGAAGCCACCGGCCGTGGTACAGCATATGCTGTATACTCGAAAGCACTTAATAGTACCAACGCAGCACTCCATCCAGTGATAGTTTTTTTTATGTTTTCTGAATAATACATATCGTCCTTTGCAATAGATTAAACTCTATTTTATCTTGACCACAAACGTTGGGGAAATGACCTGACTTCCGTCCGGAAAGTGCGCCCTAACCTGCCAGTTGACAGACATGCCCGACACAATACCCTGAAGAGCGGGCGCCTTGACATTAAAATGGGTTTGGGTGAGATCTGTGGCGGATGTGATCTCATCAAAAGAATCAGTCATGACTCGCACATCATATCGGGCCGTCGGCCCTGCTGAAGACCATGCCAACCGAAACGCATGTCGACTAAGCTCTTCGTCCTTAACTAGAATGGATGAGATAGTTATTCTCGTAGGCGCTCTATAGTTTACTGGAGAGATCTGGACAAACCAACTGCTGATAGCGATCAAAAGTACCGCCGCCGTCGCCCCAGATAAGTACCTTGCCATCGATCGAGTTCCGCTAGGGAAAGGCTGTATCTTGGCTTCAGCATCATCATTGAATTGTCGCTCACGGAGTCCGCGGAGCTCACGAACGAGACGCCAACGCAATCCATCACCTGGAAATTCAGACAGTTTATGTACCAAAGCCCGCCGTTCCGCGGCAGTTAGCTCACCATCAACCGCCTGCCAAATCGCATCTTCAGACGTATCCCCCGCGTCTTCTCCGTCAGCCCATGCCTGATAAGCTGCACGTAGTTCCTCATCGTCGAAGCCCCGGCTGGTCATGGCTGAAACCCTCTCGATACCAAACAGCTCTGAAGGTCTGCTCGACCTCGGTAAACAATATTTTCGGTCTTCTTCTGTGTATAGCCTAGTAGTTGAGCAATTTCTTGCAGCGAATACCCCTGGAGATACAGAACCAACGCCTGACGACGCTCCACCCTAATAGAGCGAAGACAATCAGCTATACCCTTACCCAGCTGTTGACGCTTAGCGTTTTGTTCAGGATTCGTTCTGGACAACTGGCGGTCCCCCTCCGCGGATCCCTTGCCTTCCTCCGTATCCCACGAAACTTCCGAACGGCGACGAAAGCGTCGTATTTCATCCACGAGCACGGTGTACATAACCTTCCCAATATATGATGAAGAGAACGTCCGACCGCTTTCTTCCCGATGTTGAATCTCCAAGATACGAAGCATCGCTGACTGCACCAAATCGTCTCGATGGGAAGCCATCCACAACGGACATACTCGGCCAACCACTCGAATGAGTTGCTGGTGTATCTCTTTAGTCCTAAGACTAGGATCAAAGTCAGGTGCAGCTTTCATCTGTGGTTGGACGTACGGAGGCTAGCATACCTTCAGTGTTCTTGGTGGGCTTTCATGAAGATTTGCCAAATATTTTTTATCGAACCCCCAACACAAATGCCAAACATCAGCACATCACTCAACCTCTTCTATCTGGCTCATCATTGGCATACAGGTTAATAACAACTTTCGGAATTGATAACAAATGCAATATTCAATACTACGCATCAGCATATTTCTCAACCACTTCGATCTTGCTCATCACCAGCATATCATTAGATAACATTGTCTACTCAGACAGGATGTGTAATTCTTTGGGAGGTTCAGTTCTAGGCGGACTTGCTTGTCACAAATTTGACCACCAACTCCAACTATTCTCTCTTGGAATCTCCGAGCGCCGAACCCATCCCCAATGACCTCACCTAAGGAATTTTTGGCCTACAAAAATCCACAAAGTGGATCTTTTAATGATCATGAATAGCTACCGCGAACCCAACTTCTTTCCCAGAATGAACCGCTGTAGGTGTCTGCCTTCATATAGCCGCCGATTGAACCAAACACCCACAATTTTGATCTTTTTACTGAGAGAATCAGGCTCCGTTATTCGTTAAGGTCGCCATGCGTGTCACACTCTTTGAATGATCTTTACCCTGGTTCACCTGACTACCTGCTGTACAGCAGAAATCAATTGGGTTGAACCCAAGTCACTGCATCTACGGCAGGCTATGCCCGCTGCGAGACCACTGGTTGATTCTTACAGAATCACCAAGGGGTCTTTGCTGTATTGCTCAGCTTAGCCATGAGCGTCCGGCCTGACTCCGCTCGCGCGGGTATTGACTACGACGTATGGTTCATTGACGACGACTATCTCGGATTTTTCTAAGCAGGTAATATTTCGGCCAATAACAACAAGCTCGAACCACCTTCCTGGGCTTGCGGGCTAAAAATCAACGATCCTTCATACTATCGATGAGCCGGTCAATATACCCATACTTATGACTTGCGCGAACTTGTGAGAAGACATCCACGTATGGATTCCCAAGGCTGGCTGTCCGATCCCAAGCGGCTTAGCTCTCGTTGAATATGCAGATGGTAGTCAGACCTTTAGCCATGTCCTGGGAGCCTACCGTATGGAGATTTCAATAAAATGCTCTCATCCGTGGTTCGATGAAGATAGCTACATTCCGTGGCGTGAAAACTGCGCAGGGCCCCGCGATCTTGTTTACCAAGACCCCTTCGATCAAAGTGGGATCAGTGACCAACTACTCAACGTCAAGAAGGTGATGCAGTAGAAATCAATTGGGTTGAACCCAAGCTCCTGCTTCTACGCCGGGCTATGCCCCGCTGCAAGACCACTTGTTGATTCTTATAGAATTAATTCAAGGGGTCTTTGCTGTATCTTTCGATAGAACTAACAAGCAGCATCTATCTCGCACACTCCAAAGTATCCAAGCACAGCTCAAGGGCCTCCACACAACAATCACACGAAAAGTTGCGGACCGGCAAACCTTCGAACCAGAGAGCAGGGAAGAAGTAGTTCGAAGTCTCGAAGAGACTACAACCAAAACCTGGCCGAGGCTCAAGCCTACCCGGGTTTTTGCTTGATCTACCTCAAGACAAAGAAATACGACGCCGGGTATCGAGCCGTGGACAACGCTGCGTCACTTATCGAAGAATCAAACAGCACTGGACTCGGCCCGGGGATTGTTAACACCCACTCAGCCCGACTGCAAAGCCAAGTCATGGCCGAAAAGCCAACAACACCCGTGCCCGTACCTTCGAACATAGTC
>JAHQVK010000089.1 GCA_019634385.1 Myxococcales bacterium
CCGAGGGCTTTGTCGCTGAACACTCCAACCGGCTTCGCCTGCCGTCGATTGAATACGCCAAAGGTGCACCCTCTTCGTCGGAATGTTCCACGATAAGCCTACCTCGAACTATGAGGCTGAGCCAAATCAACGGGCTGCTAGGGCATGTCTCTAATCTCCGGACCACGTTCTGACTTGTATCCCACATTTAGCAGAAATCACCTGGGTTGAACCCTAGTTTCTGCTTCGCAGCGGGGCACGGGCCCGCTGCGCGATCCCCTCTTGATTCTTACAGAATCAATTCTAAAGAAACGCCCTAGCTAGCCTCTATTGCTTTTATTCTTAGGGTTCGAAAATCCGTAGACTGGACCAATCAACCTTCGAGTCCGACCTGATCAGAGCAAGCTGGGTTTCACGTAATGCACTTAAGGGAGTATCAGCGTGCTTTACCCTTGCGTACAACTGGGTCGCAATAGATATTGCATCCCGCTCATGCAAGCGTCGACGAGCAGCTATCGCCCATCGGGAACCCGCGAGCACAAAGGCCTGCGCTAATCCAAGGCCCGGCGGACTATCATTCTCGGTGCTGGCCCCTGACTCACAGCCAAATAGAACCACAACCCGGGGCGTTTGAGGCAAAAGTAAGATGTCTCCGAGGGTGAGCATAACCTCCGAGTTAGTACCCAAATAACTATTCCATCCATCCAAGCCAGTATGACGCGCATGACCCGCGTAATGAAACCAAGCAAAACGACGGCTGGACAACAACCTCATAAGTTGCGACCCGGTGGCCGTGGTGCTGGTCAGTCTGTGGACCAGCCACCCCCCGGCTTCTAGGGACCGCTGGACATATTGTGCTTCTTGCTGAGCTGCAACCAAGTCCGCATGGGGGTCCACCACCAGCGCCTCCGCCCCTAGACTTCCCACCGGTTGGTCAGTCGCCCCAGCTAGGCGATCAACACCAATATCAAGACCATAGCTCACCGACAAGGACGCCACTAACGGACGATTTCGCCACGGTAGAGCATGAAAATCAACACTGTCCAGCTTTCCAAACGCAAGGATCCGTACCTGGGTTGCTTTTCTCAACTGATCTGAAAATGGCTCTAGCAATAGATGTCCCAGCACTGTTTGTGATGTATCTAATGGCACCGTTTCCAAAGTTCGGACGATCGTTGGTGTCGCATGCTGCTTCACAAACGCTACCCACCCGGAGAGGAGGGGGTGATATAGGATTTCGATTACCCCTGGCTTTGTCGTCCGTTGGTACCATTCAAGCGAAGTTTGTTCCCCCAGCTTCGCGAGTGCTTGGTCCAGAAGGAAACGACCGTCCTCCAAAACCCTAAGCTGCTCAGCCTTCTCGGCCACCTTTTCGGCAGCCGAAACCTCCCACGAGGGGACCGGCAAGGCCCACCGCTTTGCCAAATATTCTTGGTATTTAGACCAAGATAGATACCACTGCTTCCGAATTGGCTCCGACGCAGAGGCCAATCGGACTGGCCAGGCCACCGCGGACAAGGACCGCATGCGACTCTTACGAGCGACGCTCCACGCTTCATCCACGCGACCCTGCTGTATTAGCAAAGCAATGAGTCGCTGGGCACTCTCACTACGATTGTGCAAAAGACCCTCTCGCCCCTGGCCCAATGGTGCGGAAAACCGGAAATCATCAAGGAGGTCTTCGGCCGCTTGATATCGCATGACGGCATCGTCGAACCGACCGAGACTCTCAAGAGCGTGGCCTTCTCCGAGAAGTCCACGCCAACGAGCGGCCGGGTGAACCGAAGCTGCCGCTTCAGCCATGCGCCGAAACGAAACCGCTGCCAAACCGAAATTCTGGGTGGCCAGCGCGATCTCTCCGGCCAAGCGTTCTTGGATCCGGCGAAGACCTATGCCTGGCGCAGCATAAGCGGCGCGTGAGGCTACCAGCCATGAGCTGGCCCGCGTCGGTTGATCGGCTGCAAGCTCAGTCAAACCCACGGTCGCGAGGGTATACGCATGCCAGCGAGGTTGTGGGCACTTTTGGCTGTAATATGCAGCCGCCCGTAGTAGCAAGGACCGAGCTTGCTCGAGATCTTGAGGTTCGTTAGAAATTTCTCGTGTCAAACGCCCCGCTTGATGGAGTGAGTACGCCCGCAGGCACGTGGGCTCATCAGGGACGCGCTTGATGATCTGCTGTAAAAGGGAACGAGCCTCTTCAACTCGCCCAAGGTTCCATAGGATCCGGGTTCGTAGCTCTGCCGCTGCTGACCACATCCGAGCCATATCAAGTCGTTCCGCGTATATTAGGATCCGAGAAAAATACCGAAGTGCGCTTCGATAATCTCCTAACGTGAGGGCAGCATTGCCCCGATAATAATCTGCCTCCAAAGCCCCCGCCGGATACATACTTGCGATAGAAGCCACCGGATCTAATATCTGTTCTAGTCGCCCTAGTTGACCCTGAGCAACCATCACATAGGCTAAAGCATATCGGTCGTACATCTCGGACGAGATGGCTTGGGCCTTGCGATGGAGCGAAATACTGATCTCAAACGCTTTTATAGTTTCGCGGTGATCACCGCGAGCCAGGGCCAATCGCGCCCATTGTCCCCAAGCTTCCCCCTTTGCTTCCGTATTCTCCGAACTGAGCCATGGCTTTAGCATTGCCGTAGCCAATTCGTGGTTGCCTTCTTGGCGAGCAACACGAGCCTGGTGGATTTCTGAGGGGATTCGACTGGTTGTGATCTGAAGCGTCCATCGGCGAACTTTGGTCACGGACGACTCAGACTGAGTACCCGCGACAATCTCAATCGTGGCAGGAGGAGGGGGCACTGCGATGGTCAGTTTAGCCCCTTCGGCCTGCGCAGTTACGTTGATCTCCCGAGGGGCACCATCAACGAAGACAGTTATCGATGTACTCTTCACATCGTTGATCCAAAAACTTAGCACCTTTGGAGAATGGCGATGAATGCGACATTCAGGCCCCTGGAATATTTCAGAGCAGCCGAAAAATAACACGGAGAGGGCCTCAAAGGTCCGCTCCGATTTCGGTGATTCACTGCCACACCGAGCAACGCAAAGTGCCGTGATTAGGCACCAGACAACCCGATGAGCAAACATGCGATGAAGGCATTAGCATGTACCCCCCTATGAAACTACCAGCACCCGGACCCTAAAATTGCGTCTCGCAGGCCGGACAACCACTGTAATCAGGTAGTAACAAACTGGGCTTATCAGGCACTGGCACCATGCACGGCCTGCCTTCATTATCAACGCCACATTGTTTTGATATGGGAACCATTAGATGTCGAGCATCCTTAGCGTTGAGCTCAACCGAGAATCTCGGGAGATGATTCCACAGAGGGTTCATGTGCTTGAGCCGCAAAGGTATAAGTGAATCCTCGACCGGTTCGATAGCATAACGTAGAAAGTCGACCCACCTAACAATATCGAGAACATCATCCGGAATCTCTTGCGTATTCTTCTGCACTGGCAGACATAGCTGACGCGCACGTCGGAGCTGAGTATGCCTATTGGGATGGTTCATGGCTCTCACAACCGGGTTGAGATGCTCAAGAACCAACGGAAAGAGGACATCATCAGTAGGCTGCTCAAGCTCATAACACGCAATATCGATGTGTCGAACCAGCCGGAGGGCTCGGTGGAAAACCGGCGGCTGGTTATTCTTGCGCACCGGCGTGCATACCTCCGCCAAATGGGTGATCTTAACCGTATTCTCAGGTAAACCAGATAGCACTGGGTTGAGATGCTTCACATGAATTCTGTTGTTCAGCGGTTCTGGGTCTAGCGCACGGGCTCTGTAGCAAGCGAGATCAACCCATCGCACGTATGGCAAGACGTTGCTGGGTGGTCTATGATTATTCTTCTGAACTGGTAAACATACCCGCTGCAAAGCACCGAGCTCCACCCGTTGGGTAAGTCCATCCATCACCGGATTGATGTGTCGAAGGTCAAGAATCGACGGTGATGGTTTTTCTCCGGAGACATCCTCGTAACACTCTAGGTCAAGGTTCTCTATGAAATCATGTGCATTAGGTAACTGCGCAAGAGCTGTCTTTCCTAGGAGCTCAACTCCAACAATGGTTACAACTAGGGTTATAGTAGCCAGGCGTACAAACATTTAATACTCCTTTAGACATCTAACTCGGCTAATAATCTTGCCCCGATTCTCGCGGGGGATGTTGAGTGTCGATATGTCCGCTTTGATATATGCAGGTGGCGGGTCAAATCTGACGAGCCCAAACGAAAAAATCTCTCCAAGATGTTGATGTTTGTGTCAGATATCTCTCCAAGATGTTGATCTTTCACCAAGATGTTGATATCTGTGTCACGCTCCGAACGCCCGTCTATTTGATAGAGTTGTGAATGAATCGATCTCTGATCGTATCAGCGAGGGTAGGTTCACCTAGTCATTCGTACGTACCTTTGACGGATGATGGACTCGTGTTAGCGGAAGACGGACTCGTGGCCGCCGTTGAGTGGTCACGTCATCGGTCCTCAAAAGTCGAGAGAGCGGTGAAAAGAGCAATTGTAGATATGCATCCTAGCAGCCTGTTGATCTAGCCCTGCACGCATCAGTCGGCCGGTCTTTCCGTGAAACGCCCTGACCACGAAAAGTCTCTCCTCGGTCACGTACCGCCAGGTGCGCTCGCCTCGTCGTCAGAGCGTTTCACGAAAAGCCTGGCTCGACAGCTACACACATGGCCAAATCAACCGGCTGCTAAGCTAGGAGGAAAGCTCGCCATAGCAAGCGGATTGAGGGGCGGCGGAGAAGTGGAGGAACGTGGATTAGCGGACATTGTGGTTTTTGAAGAACCAGCAACCAGCTAGGATAGTGAGACTGACCGATAGGGGGATGAGGGCCTCCTCCGAGACTACCCCAGGAGGCTTTCGTGTTGTTCAGGAGTCAGTTCGATAGTGCTGAGGGCAATACACATGCTCTCGCCACCAATGTTGGTCGCACTATACTGGTGTTAGCTGATGGTTTTTGTGACTCAAGATCTAGGATTTGACACATACTTTCTGTGCCCAAGACGATTACAGGGCCCGCTCAATCGTTGGATGCGTTTATTGAGCGACACTAGACTATCTATAGTCGATTTCGTCGATGGGCTATTGCTGGTTACTTCCTGGCTATTTTTGAAGCCCTTCACATCGAAGTGGATGGCGAGTGGAATGCGATCGATGGTACCTATATTCGAGCTCATCAACATAGTGCTGGCGGACGTGGTGGTGCAAAAAAAATGGAATTGGTTTGTCTCGTGGAGGTCGTACAACCTCGCTCCATGCTCGAGTAGATGCTCAAGGTCGCCCACTGCAAATCATCCTTTCACCTGGAAATATCCACGACTCTATCTGTGCTCAAGAGCTCCTTGCTGAGTTTGCAGCCGGTGCACGGCTTGCCGACAAAGCCTATGACACGAATTCTATCATCGAACACGTTGAGATGTCGGGCGCTGAAGTTGTTATTTCACCCAAGAAGAACAGAACTTATTTTCGGGAAAATAGCAAAGAGCTATACAAGGAGCGAAACTGGGTTGAGCGTTTCTTCAACAGAGTTAAACAATATCGGGGACTGGCAACTTGCTACGAGAAAATCACGGAAAGCTTTCTTGCAATGATATATCTATTCTGTATTCGAGTGTGGCTACTTCGAAGACAAGCCCTAGATGGATACTTGCTAACACACCGTGATCTGGAATTCTTTTGCTGCTCACTGATGCTTCCAATCTAAGTACCCGATCATGATGATGTGTTGCTGGCATTTGGACGAGCTGGAGGCTCTACTTAGTTAAAGCAGGAAACGAGACAAAATTGGCTCAAAAAAACGAATAGATATGTCATTGGTAATTCTCCGAGTTAGTTGCCTAATTATGATGATGTGTTGCTGGCATTTGGATGAACTGGAGGCTCTACTCAACTAAAACAGAAAATGAGTCAAAATTGGCTCAAAAAGATGGATAGATATGTCATTGGTAATTCTCTGACGTGCTCGCCCTTTTGAACCACCCTGCTGGGGATCAATCTCCGGCGCTTTCCGCTAGTAGCGGAAGGTGTACTTCTAGCAGCCTGTTGATTTAGCCC
>JAHQVK010000090.1 GCA_019634385.1 Myxococcales bacterium
CTAGCTAGGCTATCGTCTTGTTAGTACAAGACTTGAGCAACGAGTTGTTACGAACTAGCTAGCAGGCCATCGGAAAAGTGGGATGGGTGATCCGCGAAGGTTCTTTTCTGTGGAACGCTCTGGATGAAGTGGGCGCATACCAGGCGTATGCAACCGATGAAAGGCGAAGCCGGTCCAGACCTTCCACGGAAAAGGGACCCGCGAAGCGCCTAACTCACTTTGCCGATGGCCTGCTAGGGCCTATCTTCAAACGCCGGCTGCGGAGATGACGCTGTGGCTAGCCCGCGCTTGTGAACGGTCGGCCCTGGAGGAAGAGTACGGGATCCACCGGGCCAGAGGGACGGAAACACCCCAACCCCTCACACATGTGGGGAACAAGTCAGAACACGGTCCGGAGATAAAAGCCACGCCCTAGGTAAGCTGTCGCGAAATGGTTAATAAGCTACGATCAACTCTAGGGCCTTAGCCATTTTTGGTAGATGCTTTGTGAGGTCTATTAGTCTAGGCGCCTTCAGGCAAACCCTCAGGCTCTAAGATCCCCGGCTTAGCCCCTTTATTTTCTTTGTCTTTGCGAGCGCGATGCTCCTCCGGGGTGTGAAGATGTCTTCTCTGCGGCTTAACCCGCTCGATCGGCTGGCCCCCCATTATATGATCGACATCCTTGGCATCGAGGGTTTCATGCTCAAGCAGCAACTCTGACATCGCATCTAGGAAAGTGCGATTTTCGCTGAGAAGATTCACAACGTAGTCATATTGACCAGTTACGATATTCCTAATCTCGTCGTCGATGGTGACAGCGGTTTGTTCGGAGTAATCTTTGTGGTGAGCCATCTCTCGGCCCAGAAATACTTCCTGGTCTTTTTTGCCGAAGGCGATCGGTCCGATAACGCTACTCATCCCCCACTCACACACCATTTTGCGAGCAAGTTCCGTTGCCCGTTCAATGTCATTTTCTGCCCCAGTAGAGATCTCACCGAGAACCAGTGATTCTGCAGCTCGTCCCCCCATAAGAATGGCGATGCGGCTAAGAACCGCCTGGGTAGACTGAGAATACCGATCTTCGCTAGGCAGTTGCATAGTAATCCCTAGCGCCCGCCCTCGGGGTATAATGGTTACCTTGTGGACCGGGTCACTCTCCGGAACCAATCGCGCCACCAACGCATGACCAGACTCGTGAACGGCGGTAATACGCTGCTCTTTCTTGGTCATAACCACGGACTTTCGCTCCCCACCCATGAGAACCTTGTCTTTGGCCCGCTCGAAATCGTCCATCACCACCCGGTCTCGGTTAGCATGCGCTGCCAACAACGCCGCTTCGTTGACTAGGTTCTCGAGATCCGCACCAGCAAAGCCTGGTGTACCTCTAGCAATCACCTCAAGATCAACATCATTAGCCAGAGGCGTGCGCTTGGTATGCACCTCGAGAATACCTTCACGCCCCCGCACATCGGGGCGAGGCACCGTTATTCTTCGGTCAAATCGACCGGGGCGAAGCAGGGCTGGATCCAAAACATCAGGGCGATTGGTCGCCGCTACTAGGATCACTCCATCGTTGGATTCGAATCCATCCATCTCTACCAACAACTGATTAAGGGTTTGTTCCCGTTCGTCATGACCACCACCGAGACCTGCTCCGCGGTGACGCCCCACGGCATCAATTTCATCAATGAAGATGATACAAGGCGCATTTTTCTTCCCTTGCTCAAACAGGTCACGAACACGGCTAGCACCTACCCCCACGAACATCTCAACAAAATCTGATCCGGAGATGCTAAAGAACGGCACGGACGCTTCGCCAGCGATAGCTCGAGCGATCAGTGTCTTGCCCGTCCCTGGCGGACCCATGAGCAACACACCTTTGGGGATACGACCGCCTAAACGGGTAAATTTCTTCGGATCTCGGAGAAATTCAATGATCTCTTGAACATCTTCTTTGGCCTCCTCAACACCAGCCACATCCGCAAACGTGATCTTGTTCTGGTTTTCGTTCATGAGCTTGGCCTTTGACTTGCCGAAACTCATCGCCTTTCCGCCCCCTGACTGAAGCTGCCGCATGAAGAAGACAAACACGGCCAGAACAACCAGCAACGGGAGCCAATAAATTAGGAAGCCCTGCCAAAAACCCTCTTGAGGTGCCGTCTCCACCTCAAACTTTACGTCATGTTTACGGAGAGCGTTGATCACCTGATCGTTGAACACGCCTACAGTAGAAAAATCAGCGTCGTCGGTCAGTTTACCATCGAACCGGCCCGCCTGTCCTTGGCCCGTTAGGACCACCTTCACCGTCTTTACGTTCCCATCCTCAATATCGGATAAAAACTTAGAAAAACCGGGCTGCTCCTTCGGTTGTTCTTTGTCGGCAACGAACTGATATACCAGTAGGACGGCCGCTATAAGCAGCACCCAGATGGCCAGTGTCTTGTGGCTTTGCCTCATTGTACTTTACCTGCACTCCGCCGACCTCTCGAGAGGCGGCAACACTCGAAGGCAACGCCTTCAAAGTCGACCATGCCGAAATCGCGCAACTTCCTCAACGACTCCCAACTCCTGAAACGATAACACCCTGCGCACCCGTGTCGAGACCGTCTAGCAATTGTCATCCACCGAGAAAACCCACACTTCCTTGGTCGTGTCCGTTACCCAGCCTTTTTCGCTACGAGCGCAACCGGGAACCCACACAATATGATCATCGTCATCAACCACCACAGGAAAACGACCTCGTTGGCTTTCCTCGATCCCTAGCGCAGCTAGCAACTCCCACACAGACTGCATCTTGCCGGATGTTCCCATAGGACGCACTCGATCGTCCTTTTGGCATAATCTGACACGAGGGCAACGTAAGCTCTGGACATCAGCAACTGTGGTTCGTGGACCTTGTTGGCAATGGTCGAAGCGCCTCATAACACGAGAAACAGATATCCCTTGCTCAAACCAGAGTCGCCCCTCGCGAAGTTCGGTACGAGATTTGGTATCCACCGCAAACGCACATTCCCTTGCCAATTTAGCAAGACGGTCCGGAAGTGCTCGGGCGTACCGTCGCTCCAAAAGGGGCATCAACTCTTTCCGGATCCGATTTCGGAGGTAGATCGGCTCACGGTTTGAAGGATCCTCCCAATGGGGCCATCGCTTGTGAGCCAAATAACGATGAACCGTCTTTCGTTGAACATATAGCCAAGGTCGGAGCACACATCCATTGTGCATCGGCATGCCAGCGAGGTTCGCGAGCCTCCCCCCCCTGAGTAACCCTAAAAGCACTGTCTCTGCTTGATCGTCCTGAGTGTGGGCCATGAGAATAATAGACGCCTCAGTGTAAGACATCATCCGATATAGCGCTTCGTAGCGGAGCCTACGAAGTGTCGCCTCGTCAGCCGATGCTGGATGCAACTCTTCCCTAACGAAGGTAATCGACTGGAGCTGACAAAAACTCTGGAGAGCCTCAGCCTCAAATCTGCCCCCAAGGCGGGTGTTGTGTTGAACATGTCCACAATAGACCCGTTGGGGACCAAGGAGCTTCATACTCACCCGGAGTAACGCCATTGAATCGCGTCCCCCAGAACAGGCTACCAACACCGCGGCGGAACCGGTTCGCTGGATCCCCACTAAGCCTAGGGCTAACTCTAGCGATTTTAGGAGCATGACTCGACGAACACTCCCAAAAGCGTGAAACTCAGGGGATGGTGCGAAGACCTGTAGATCTCTTCTGGACCACGGTAAGCCAGCTTACCCATCTCGGAGAAATTGATCACCAGAGCCTCAAGCTTGGGTTTCACCGCACGCGTAGTACCCCACCGGTCTCTGCGGTGTGGATTGGTCGCTGGGGAGACATTCCGCTCTCGATCCATGCCGAAATAACCCGTCCCTTCCGACGTTCTCGCTCTCTCGTTTTTATTCGTATCCAAGCCCGTATCTCCCGAACGCCGGTTCCTATGGTACAGCTGGAGAACACATCTCATGGCTGGGTATCAAGCGGCTCCGCCGCCGCCGCCGCGTGGATACGCAGCCATTTGGGGCACCCCTTGTCCTCGAGCAGCTATCTACGCATATCACCTTCCGGTTTTCGCTGGGAATCAACCTGGTCAACTTGCCCCAAGGTAGCTCACCTTCTCGATTGGCTTACCCATAAATACATTACAATTTGTTCTAAACCCCTCCAGCAACTATTGTGGGCTAGTCTTGACCCTCCCCCAGGCCATCCTGTACTCAGGGAGACCCTCTACCACGCCTTTCTTAGCGAGTTTCCTGGTACCCCAGAGGCCAGCGAGTTACGAACCAAAGGAGTCCGAGATGTGACTATGCAGATACAACTCACCGCACGAACCGCTGGTCTAGGTCCCGACCAGGCATGTGAGGGTGCTCGATGGTTTGCTCGCGCAAATGGAATCCCGCAACATGTGCGACTTCGTGCTCTAAATGTTCTTCTCGAGGCTGCTCCTTCGGCCAACCCCGCTACCCTCGAGTGGATAGTTAGCGATCTAACCACTATTTACAAAACGTCTTCAGCGCCACTCAGAGCAGCCACTATTCGCACCTGCTTAGGTCTCGGTGAACTTGGTCAGTCACTAATCCAAAAAGCCCTGGAAGACTCGTCTCCCACCGTACAGTTAGCCGGGATTCAGGTACTCAGCGCCAACCAATACTCACAGACCGAAGCCATTCTCCTCGACTTCCTCATCAAACTGGCTCCCGAAACCCCACCCTCTAGGACCAAAATTGCGCTAAGTATTATGCGTGAACTCGGAAACATAGGCACGATCATAAGCATCCCGGTGCTTTCCAATATTGTGGAAACCGCGGGTCTCAACGCTCCTCTCAATGAGGAAGCTTTGAGCGCTATTCGCCAGATACGAACTCGCCATCCTCATCTCGAGCACGGATATTTGGCCGTTATTCCCCCTGCCGGAGGATTGAGCGAATCAGGATAAAGTCCGCGAAGTATCTTTTCCGTGGGACGCTCCGGATGAAGAGGGCGCATACCGGGCGTATGCAACCGATGAAAGGCGAAGCCGGTCCGGACGTTCCACGGAAAAAGGACCCGCGTAGCGCCTAACTCACTTTTCCGATGGCCTGCTAGACCCGCTCTACCACCACTGCGACCCCTTCCCCACCCCCGATACATAGGGAGGCCAAGCCCCGCTTTGCCCCCTCCGACTCCATGGCATGAAGGAGTGTAGTAAAAATACGAGCCCCGGAAGCCCCTATTGGATGCCCGAGCGCCACCGCCCCGCCCCGAATATTGACTTTTTTTCTGTCCAGCTTCAGGAGTTGCTCATTAGCGATAGATACCACGGAAAAAGCCTCATTCACCTCAAATAGATCCACGTCGTTAACCATGAGCTCTCCTCGCGCCAACGTTTTACGGATCGCCAACGCCGGCGCAGTAGTAAACCACTCCGGCGCCTGGGCTGAGCTACCCTGATGAACAAGAACCGCCATCGGAACAAGGCCATGCTGTTCCGCAAATCTCCGTGAACTCAGCACTACCATCGCCGCACCATCATTTAGCGACGATGCGTTTGCCGCTGTCACCGTTCCTTCAGCATCAAACGCAGGACGTAGAGCAGCAAACTTCTCTGGATGTCCCCGCTCAGGTTCTTCATCTCGACTAACAACTATTGATTCACGCTTCCGCTGTAAAACTTCCACCGGTACGATCTCGTTTGCGAACATATCAGCATCCTGGGCCGCCCGTGCCCGACGATAACTCTCTACAGCAAACTCATCCTGCGCTTCACGACTAATACCCATCTCTTTGGCGCACAATTCCGCAGCATTCCCCATATGATAATCATTATATACATCCCACAATCCGTCGGTAATTAAGCCGTCAATCAAGCCAGTGTTACCCAGCCGTAGACCTGTTCGGGCTCCCTTAATGTAGTAAGGGCAGTTCGACATCGATTCGATGCCTCCTGCCAGGATAACATCTGCCTCGCCCGCTCGAATTTGCGTTGCTGCCATCATCACGGTCTTTAGACCTGAACCACAGACTTTATTGATGGTAGTACATGGAGTGCTATCCGGCAGACCGGCGGCCAGAGCAACTTGGCGAGCCGGTGCTTGCCCTAAACCAGCCGGGAGCACGCAGCCAACATAGACTTCTTCAATGTGCTCTGGCTGAATACCAGCTCGATCGATGGCGGACTTTGCAGCTATCGATCCCAATTTGGGAGCAGAAATCGAGCTCAGCGCTCCCAAGAAAGAACCAATAGGGGTCCGTTGAGCCGAAAGAATGACAACGTCGTGGGGACTCATCATATTCAATCTCTCGCTATAGCACTCGAAAGTCAACGTCCCGTCAGCCACTCTCCGGGGCCGGAGTCGAACTCAAAATCCACTGTTGTTGGCTGCAATGTTACAACCCGCTTACTCATATATACATAACGATTGATATACCACTCGATCGAAGTACGCAGAGACTCTGGCAACAGTAGGATAATAGCAGGCGCCTGGGAGGCCACAACTTCCCAAAAAACAATAGCCTCCAAAAAGCCCTCGCCTACGGCAGACAAAAGTAGCTGGTCTTCTACTCGAACCTCTTTTTGACTGCGCGTTCGCGCCACCACTGATGCCACATGGCTCAATAAGCACTCGCGATACATCGACAGACGTAGCGGATCTTCTGACTCCTCTACTCTCTCTTTACAGCCTTCTTCATATTCCCAGCACGCCATGCAAGCTGCAAAAGCCAACCATCGGTCTCCATCGCTTGGACTCAAGCGTATCAGAACTTCTTTTCCCGATGGGGAAAGCATCTCGATACTCACTGAAGGCATAAATCGATGAACTCGCAGAGTCATGCTCAATTTTGCCAATGTATTGCCAAGACGTTCTTGAATCACAACATTTTGGGGATTAAGTACATATGCAATCGTCAACGCATGTTTGGACCTTTGATAATCACCCAGTTGATAAAGTACATCTCCCAAAAACATATTAGCTTGATAGTCATGTGGATTCAAATACAGAGCTCGCCTAAAGGCTTTCTCTGCATCAACATATCGCCCAAGCGAATACAGAGAATTCCCTAGATATGTATATCCTTTGAAGTATCTCGGGTTAAGATGTACAACTTCGGCATATAGTTGACGCGCCTCTTCAAACCTCTTTCGTGCAAAGGCCTCACTAGCCTGGGCAAAAATGGTTTTGATATCACCGCGAGGCAGATGGCTCCTTAACTCCACCCGACCATCAACTTGATAGACCTCAAGAAATGGATCTAATTTCCGCGGCCCTTGAGGATCTTTCACTCGAAGTACGTTCGTAGCAGACACCGGCATGACTCTAGAACTTTTTACCACGCGATACGTCCGAGGGCTCTTTTCCAAGATAGCCGCTATTTCTTTAGGCTGAAGTAAACGAACGGGCTCTTTCCGTTCATAGTCTCCAAAAATTGACCGATGATGAATCGGGGTACGGCACCCCCCGAGCAGTATCAAAGCCCATATACTCCACCCCTGCCAATAGGTCTTTCGGCCCATATACCGATTGGGCTTCGGTCTCCTACAAACTTCCATTAGGGCCAATAGGGCTATAGCTAAGGTATTCATCCCAGTCGCTCGTTTTTTTCGCCTGGGACATACGGACAATAGCCGACTCCCCCTCGGCAATACAGCAAAGAGCAGCAGGGCATAGCCACGCGGAGAAACAGCAACTTGGGTTCAACCCAAGTGATTTTTGCTGTATAACCGGGATGGTTTCTCTTCATTGAAACTGGTCAAGGAAGGCCTGCCAGAATATATTATTCGTCCAAATCAACCAACTGCTTGCTAGAACCTAGCTTGAACGTCGGCGTTGAGCTCACGCAGCACGTAGTTTGTCCGAAGTTTCGGACTCGGAGGATAACAAGCTATAGCTTGTTGCCCGCAAGAGTACTGATAAGTGCGGATACCTGAGTTTACCAGATATTTAGCCAAATCAAGAGGCGAGCTACCTGGCGGTACGCGACCGAGGAGAGACTTTTCGCGGCCAGGACCTATCACGGAAAGCCCGGCCGATAGATGCGTGCAGGGCGAGATCAACGGGCTGCTAGGGCGTGTTTTTACACTCCGGCTGCGGAGATGACGCCGTGGACCGAGGGTGTGAGGGTTCAGACATGGAGGGAGGGTACGGGATGTACCGGACCGAGGGGACCAAAAGGAGGGCGAAGCCACCGAACCCTCACACACGCTGGATACAAGTCAGAACGCAGTCCGGAGCTTAAGGACACGCCCTAGCAGCCTGTTGATTTAGCCCTGTGTGTAGCTATCGAACCA
>JAHQVK010000091.1 GCA_019634385.1 Myxococcales bacterium
CGGAAAAAGGACCCGCGAAGCGCCTAACTCACTTTGCCGATGGCCTGCTAGGACGTTTCACGGAAATACCGGCCGATAGATGCATGCAGGGCTAGAACAGCCGGCTGCTAGGGTAATATTCGGTTTGCTATGGCAATAAATCCCACTTGCGACGACCAGCAATGGGGTGCCTTGTAGCTGTCGGTTGATTGGCGATAGTTCGAATAGGCGGTGTTCCGTGGAACTTGTTGGTGAAGAGGGCGCATACGGGACGCAGGCAACCGATGAAGACGTAGCCGGTCGAGAAGTTCCTTGGGGAGAGCACTCGAAGTGCGGTTGCCTGGTCGAGATCAACGGGAAGCTATGGAATCTTGTGGTAGAGTATGGTGTATCGAGGTTGGTATTGATAATGTCGCTCCATGCTAAAGGTCTCTCAGGATCCTTTTTACTTATATAGATTGCTTGCATTTGTTTTTTTTTGCACCGCGGTCGTTTCGCTTATTTCGTGCGATTTTGCTGAAGAAATTCGCAAGCATCTCGACCAGCGTCCAGATTCTCCTTTGAGCCGTCCTGAAAAAGTCACTCTTACGCTGGATGCGACGTCATCTGCTCTTATCAGCGTTTTTCCGGAGACGGCGTCCATATACGCTATCGAGGAGCAGGCCGTGCTCCAAAGTATTTCCAATGATCGCCGGATGGTCCCCGCGATATCCGCTTTTCTTAACTACTCGGTAAAGGTGGGTCGCAAAGGTCACTACGCCTTACGAGTTCAGTACGCGTTCGGAGGGACTGAGACTAATCTTCGAGATGCATGGCTATATGTTAATGGGGTCCGAATCCCCGTGGATGACGATGATGTCCTGGAGTTTGCCTATACGGGTATCGCTACCGGCAAATGGAACACGCTGGCTTATACGCCATCGGTGCGGATTCCCCTTCGAGCAGGTGATAATGACATCCGGCTTGTAGCCATTAATGATCCCAGTTACAAACGAGCAATCACCTATACCCGGACCGGGAGTGGAGGCACCAAAGGTGAAACCGGCATGGGTACAGTGACCGGCTTGCCAAATATTGCTGCTCTAGAGGTCGGTGGCCGGGCTCCGATAGAGGAGGGAACGGGTCGAACCACCCTCTATAGCCTATCGGTTCGTGCCGCCGAAGGAGAGGGATACATCACCGTTTCTCCAAAGCAATATTTGTATTCCCCAGGCACCCTTGTTCGTTTAGGAGCAGCCCCTCAAAGAGGCTTCCGGTTTGATTCGTGGACGGGCGATAGTCCTTCTACCAGCGCAGAATATAGCTTTCGCCTTGGTGCCAATACTCAACTTAAGGCCCGATTTATTCCGGGAGGTGCTCAACAACCACCAGATCTTGTCGGATTTGGAGCTCTCCAAAGTGATAGTGCGGTTCAGTACACCTTATCCGGTGGATATGGAGGAGAAACGATCACTGTGCAGACTCTGAACGCGCTCCAAGAAGCCTTAGCTACCGCAGGTTCCCGGACTATAAAAATTTCTGGCCTCATCGACAATAGTGATGCTCCTAGCCTAAGTCTCAATGTCCCGTCCAATACTACCGTTTTTGGAGATCCTCACAATTATGGCCACCTTAAGAATGTTGAACTAAAACTATCCGGACGAAACTATATTGTGCGTAATTTAATACTATCTGAAGTGGTGGCGGTGCCGGTAAAGAATGGAGACGGAGTCACTATCATTCGCGAAGGCCGAGGCAATGATATCATCAACATCAATGGCGGAAAAAATATATGGATCGACCACTGCGAATTATATTCTTCGCTATCACCTGAGCTTCTATATGACTTCAGCGGACCGGAAGGGTCAGTGGATGGAGTAGTTGATGAGTATGATGCTAAGGATTTTTATGATGGACTTATCGATATAAAGAACGGAGCTACGTTTATAAGTATTTCTCATAACTACTTTCATAACCATTGGAAAGCTATTCTCATTGGTTCTAGTGACACAGAAGAGAATGGAGATAGCTTAAGCCGTATCACCATCCATCATAATTTTTTCGAGAATATCATCAGTCGAATACCATCTCTTCGGTATGGGAAAGGTCATTTTTATAATAACTATGTCACAAGTACCTACCCCGTTGTTTATGGGGAGATGATACGCGTAGAAAGCATAGTTAATCTCCGTAATGGCGCAGAAGCCTTAGTCGAAAACAATATTTTTCAAGGAACCCTGGATACTGTTGGTTATTTCTATGGGAATAGTAACACTTCAACCGGTTATTGGACTGTATCCAATAATGTTTTTGTTGATGTAGAGAATCCACAGATGACCTCTAATGGATACTATACTGTTCCATATAACTACCTCTTGGAGAACACACAGTCACTTTATACAACTGTGCCCGAAGAGGCAGGGGTAGGGGTGTTAACCGAAGATCAACTCCCTCACTAGTGTTGCCCTAACCGGATCGCTTTCCCGTTTTATCGGGTTTTGTTGCTGACTGCGTGTACACCTTTTCAAGTACGCGGGTGACTACGCAGTTCTGAGCTGCATGGTGTGCACCCTGTGAATCCAGTAGATCCTACACAGTGGTGTGGCTAGCATTACCAAGGGGAACCGGCAAGTGGATGGAGTGCCTTCGGTGTCGCGGCGAAAAAATTAGCGAAACCGAAGGTCACTCGGATCAAAGTCTTTAACGTTGGGATCGCTCTCTAATAGCTAGATAGTGTTACTAAACTCGGCAAAAAATATGGAAAAGTGTTTTGTGTGCTCGAATATTTGGCTTTGGGGTGAGTTTAGCCTGACCAAGGTATCAGGGGGGGACTGCCGCGGCGGTCTTGTCCAATATAACGGAACGGAGAGAAGTAAACTGTTGATACTCAGAAAGCTCATATAGTAGGTGTTTGAACTAAGTTGGGCTCCTGGGGCCGGTATTGTACCAACGAAAAGCTATGACGCACCAGCTGCCAATTTTGGAGGGCTCTATCACCTATAGAGAATTTGCACAGCCGAACTTTATCGCGAGGGTTTCGCAAAAAATAATCTTACAAATTGAGGATAGCTGAGGAATTGATATGCCTTCTTTCGTGATTGGCTAATATAGATACATATCCTAGTTGTGGGAAAGTTGTCGAGGAAATAAAGACCTTTAATATGCCAAGAACACGGGAAGGCTCTACGTGTTGCCCTGAATTTAGCACCTCTGGAAGGGCGGTCAATCTACGCGGGGGAAACTTTGTTTCGGGAATCCTCGGGTCGACCCGCTGCGCCACAGGGTTCACACTGAGCCGCAAGCAAAATAAGTGGTGGAGTATCCTTATTTTTGGGCGGGGTACTTGCGCTGATTCCATATATGTCGCATGTGATAATTTGTGGTCGATCCAGGAATGGGTATGAACGAACATCAGGGCTGGTTCGAGTCCTTGGTCATATTTGGGCCTGCGGGCTCGGAGGTGTGCCATGGATGTGACCAGCCGGAGAAGATTTACGAACGAGCGCGGAATTGTATTGATGAGCTCGAACACAGTGGTAAACTCTTAGGTTACTCATCACCAGTGCAGGTGGTGGTGGAAGGAGCAGGTCATGGGAGTTATGTTGGCGTTAGGGAACCTCGGGTACTCGTTCTCAGCGGTGTTTCTAGCGCTCAGGCGGAGTTTGCTCGCAAGCAGTTAGACGGCTGGTGCGCGGGCCGCCCCTTGGAACTTCTGACTTCAAGGCGCGGAGAACCGAGGGATACCGCAGACCCAGCTGATGAGGGTGAGGGACCTAAGGATTCATCTTCGGTGGCAGATGAGGAGGTGCTGCCGGTCACTGTTGGGCCATTAGCCGGAAGACCGATAGTTCCCAACGTTGCCGCCATACAGGGTAATTTACGGCAATTCGGAGTCGCAAATGTGTTGGAATTTCTCCGTCTCACCCGGTGTTCTGGTACGCTAGTTTGTCGGGGACTTGGTCAGCAGGCGGTACTCGTTCTTCGTGAAGGCTGGCTGGGTTCTGCCGTGCTATGTCCCATTGCTGAGGATGTGATCCCGTCTCAGGAACCGTGTCTTGGAATGGATTCCATTGTTGCGGTCCTGGTTGAGCTTGTCGGTTGGTCTCAGGGGCACTTTCGATTCGAACCAGAAGATGTACCAAAGATTTTGGAGCCAGAGATTGTGTTGTACGAAACCCAGAAACTTCTTCTCGAGACCTATCGACAGGTCGATGAGCTCGTTGCTCAGTGAGAACGGCATCGAACCTACGTTCGGAAGGGTTAGGGCGTGTCTTGAGACTTGAAGGTAGTCTTTTGTTTACTTTTGATGAATCTGAATATCCAGGGACATACGGTGGCTTCTCGGACTGGGCACTTCTCGGTCAGTCGGCTACAAGTAGCTTTCCTCCGAGCCTGAATCTTCAGTCAAACCAGGTTATTCGCAATAGTTCCCAGCCGAATTTAAAGATATGTTATATTTGGGGCAGCTCCTTGCCTAGCTAGGGGATTGGAGATTATAATGAGGATATTGGAAGGTCTCCTAGCCATTCCTGGAGTTAGTAGTGCCGTACTTGGCACAACCGAGGGGGGATTGCTTGGCTCGGTTGACGAAGGGGATGCGGAGATTCTTGCGGCGGTTGCGGGGTTCGCGGTCACGTCGATGTCTGACGGTGCTGAGCATTTGGGTTTCGGTGAGTTTAGGGAGCTGCGAGTGCAAGGACCAGCCGGGAACACACTAATTGTATCCGATCAGCGATTGCTTATGATTGTTCGTCTGGAGAGCAAGGCGCAGCCCAGTAAAGTAGCAGAGGCATTGCGTGAACTCCTTCAAACGGAGGTTGTTGTAGCTCCCTAACCGGCCGGACGCCTCTACGGAGAGGTAGGGATAAATGGGAGAACAAAGTGATGCGCGACATCCTAAACGGGCTGAGGAATCAACCGGGGGTTCAAGTAGCCCTAGTCTTTGCCTCAGGGGGGCGACTTGTTGATTTTGTCGGTAACCCTATGTATGATGAAGAGTTACTCGGGGAGGTGATCGGGTGCTTGAATAAGGCATTGGAATCACTAGAGCTTGTGCACGACCAGTGGGAGACCATATGGGTGGGTTTCGAGGACGGTACGATTCTACTCCGTAGTTTCACCACGCCGGGCGCGCAGGCATCCGAAATGCTATTGGCGGTGATGACCGATTCTACTGCTAATCAATCCTTTGTCACAGTAGCTCTCCGAGTGGCTATCCAAAAGTTGCGCAAGCGGCCTGCTCTTCCCAAGGCAGTGAACAAGGAGTCCATGCCCAATGAAAGTTGGGGGAGAACTAGTCCTGTTGCTCCGTTCACCATTGAATCAGAGCTTACTCGTCCAGTAGGGCTTGCGGACTTCTCTGTACTCCATCGTCCGCAGCTAGAGAGCGGGCCGTCTCTCAGTTGGTCGGGTGGGTCGCAGAATGGGGCGCTGGTGGTGATGGGTGATGTGGCGGCTCGTGATCAGCTCAAAGCCATCACTGTTGCCCTAGCAAGGTATGTGGGACCCATGGCTAAGGTGTTTGTCAGAGAGACCGTCCGTGCGATATGTCGTGATGGTTTGTTCTCGGTCGATGACGGTGAGCGCCTTCAGCATGCTTTGGCAGAGCGTATCGAGTCTCCCGAAGATCGCAGCGAGTTCATTGCCTGGAAGAGAAGGTCCTGAATGCGCTCGAGGAGCGGAATATTATGAATGCTATCCAGGAAAGTTTAAGCCTTAAAACAGCCTTGTTTTTAGTTGCGCCTCTGGTGCTCCTGACCGCGGTTGCCGCGGTGGTGGTGACGTACAGTCAGACCGACTCTTTTTGGGATCTTGCCGTTGAGAAGGCCAAGGTGGGTGCTCGTCTGGGGGCGCGTTTTTATGGAAACACTCTGGAGAGCGCCATCGACTCTGGTCAGCTGACGGTACAACAAGTTTTCGACCGTAACTATGTAACCATCGAAGGCTATGAGTGGGGAGATCATCCAAAGTATCACACGCAGTATGACTTCTTCACCGACATGGCGGTGCTTCAGTTGCAGGATGAGTTTCTCAGGCACCCAGATTTTGTATTCGCGGTAGGCCAGGATGTGAATGGCTATATTCCTACTCACAATACCAGGTATCAGAAACCGCTGACCGGAAGGCCAGAGCTCGACCTGGTTGGCAATCGTTCTAAGCGTATTTTCAACGATGAAGTTGGGCTCGCTGCGGGGGCTCATCAGGGACCGGAGCCGCTCGTGCAGTTGTATGAGCGGGATACTGGTGTCACTATGCTTGATGTATCGGTTCCGATCCTCGTCAAAGGTAAGCATTGGGGTGCGTTTCGGCTCAATCTCTCTCTTGAGAGGATGGCCAGTCGAGCTCGTTCGGTAGCGTTACTACTCTCGAGCGTATTTGCTATTTTCGGGCTCTTGGTTGTAATGACGATCTTTTTCTTTGTGCGACGGGCCATGAGGCCAGTGGAGGCTTTGACTGTGGCGGCTGACAATATTAGCACCGGCATTGGTCTTGAATATCCAATTCGAGTTGAATCCAATGATGAGGTCGGAAAGTTGGCTCGGGCGATCGATCGACTTCGTATCAGCATGAAAGCCGCAATGGGGCGGCTAGGAGAGTAAAGTGAACATCCGCAGATATCAATGGCACGGACTTGCGGTGGTCCTTAGCTTGTGCGTGGGAATCGAGGTTTTCGCCCAAACTACACCTGCGTTATCGGAGTCATCGCTCAGTCCTCAGGAGCAGAAGATGCTCGGTTTGGCTCGAATCTTCGCAAAGCGGTGTCAGCGAGCAATTGAGGATTGGGTAAAAAATGGTGAGGTAAGTGAAGCGAAGCTCTTCAGCAGGCTTTACTATCCCATCCCTGGGACGAGTCCTCCGAAGTTTAGTACCGACTGGGACAACCTCGCCGATCGGGACATTAGACATATTTCTGATGATATTCTATCCAAGTCCGCGGCAATTAGTTTTGCGGTGCTGGTGGATGTCAATGGCTATCTCCCCGCGCATAATCGTCGCTATTCATTGCCCCTTACAGGGGACCCAGCGGTGGATTTGGTTCGTAACAGGACAAAGCGTATGTTTGCTGATAGAACCGGACTTGCGGCTGCTCAGAGTACCACCCGTTTCCTACTTCAGCACTACTCTCGCGATACTGGTGAGTTGATGGTTGACCTTTCCGTCCCGGTCTACGTGAACAACCGAAAGTGGGGGGCAGCCCGCATCGGCTTTAGGGTGGTGAACGAATCCCAATAAAGTCCCTTCAACTATCTGCTAGTCATCGAATTCACTTGCAGCAAAGGCCACTTGAACTGAGCTTCTATGAGTCCTCTGATGGTTGTTTAAGCGGTGGTGCAGCAAGCAAGAGCTATACGTAACTACCGTAGTTTAGCTCTTGCTAGGGCGTGTCTTTACACTCCGGGCCGCGTTCTCACTTTGTGAGGGTCGGTGGCTTCGCCGCCCTTTCGGGCCCCTCGACCCGGTACATATCGAGTACTCTCCCTCCGTGGCCTAGCAGCCGGTTGATCTAGCCCTGCACGCATCTATCGGCCGGTCTTTGCGTGAAACGTCCTGACCACAAGAAGTCTCTCCTCGGTCGCGTACCGCCAGGTACGCTCGCCTCGTCGTCAGAACGTTTCACGAAAAGCCGGGCTCGATAGCTGCACACAGGGCTAAATCAACCGGCTGCTAGGGGGTAGAGGTGCGTGTATAGGAGCGCGATCTCGGGAACTTTGGTGAAGCGATAGTCATTATTGAAAATGATTATCATTACCTTTATGTTGATCTCCAATGGAGATGCACTTCACGGATCAGCAACGTATCCAGCATTCGAGAGTAATTACCCTATGAGTATATTGATGGCCATTACAAATATGTTTGTTGAGCGCCTAGAATCGGTTTGGCATCTATTTGTATCTCCAAATAGCCGCCTCTTCATTCTATATATTTTTTCCGCTGGTGCTCTGGCCGCTGTTGTATATACTAAGCAGCGGCCACGACGGGATTGGTCAGTTAGGCCTTTTCTTAGCTATTGTTTACCTCTTCAGTTCTATAGGCATTCGTCTTTTAGGCTCGATTTTCAAATAATCTTGTTCAATAAGCTCATTGTTCCGATGAGTTGGGTTCTCCAAGGCATATCACTGGTTTGGGTTGCGGATACGACTAAAAAAATATTGGCAATGGTGTGGACTCAAGCTCCAATATCTATCACGTGGGGATTGTCTCAGCAGCTTATCTGTGGAAGTGTATTGTATCTTATTTACGATTTAGCACGGTTCGTGTGCCATGTATTTCACCATCGTAATCCATTTCTTTGGCGGTTTCACAGTATCCACCACAGTGCGGAATACCTAAATCCATTCACCACATTTCGATTCCATCCGATTGAACTCTTGCTGGAGTCATTAACGATTCTTCTATTTGTGGGAACCGCGGCAGGAGTGATACAGGGAATCTTTGGGCATGATCCAATTGGTTGGTTTGAGATGGTTGTTGTAGTTTTCTATTTTCGAATCTTCGGTTTCTTTGGGGCGACACTACGGCATACTCATATATGGTTAGATTGGGGGCCTTATCTCAGCCATGTTTTTATAAGTCCTGCTCAACATCAGATCCACCACAGCATTGATCCAAAACATATGGATAAGAATTTTGGCATTTGCATTGCCCTTTGGGACTGGCTTTATGGTTCTTTGTATGTGCCGAAAAGCGAGGAGAAGTTGCACTTCGGTATCCAAGGCGACAGACCTCATCGAGGCCTGCTAGATGCACTCTTACGGCCGTTCGCTGATGTTGGAAACAAAGCTTTTCGCTCCATCAAGAGATCCTTGGCCATTGAAAAGTAAATTGGTCCGCAGTGGCTTTGGGACCCACACCGGCTACTCTCTGGTGGAGGAGGTTCTCCTGCCGCAGATATTCTAGTCTTTCTGGACGCGAATCTCTATACGTCGATTACGCTGACGCCCTGCACTGCTGGCGTTATCAGCGAGGGGCTTTTGGTCTCCATAACCTACTGCTGTAAGCCGCTTCGGCGAAAGACCGTACTTGGTCAGCGCATCCGCGACTGCCTGGGCGCGGGATTGGCTCAGAATCTTGTTATTGCTGGGAGTACCAATGTTGTCGGTATGACCTTCTATGACGATGACTCCAGGGCAATTGCGAACGATTTGGGCAATTTGTTTAAGTGTTGCGGTACTAGAACTACCCAATCGAGCACTTCCAGTGGCAAACTCGAGCACCGTTGATGACATCAACGTATCCAATTGGGTATCGCACTTGTTAACCTCCTCGAGGCTAAGTACATCCACCTTATTAAGGGTGTATTGCTCTGGAAAAGGTTCCTTCATAAGCCCTTGGAACTGGCTCATAAACCTTTGTGGTACCACACACTTTACATCCATTTGACCTTCAGAAGCGCTGAATCGGCCATCGGTACATATGGAGAGCGTATCGATCGCTCGCTCGGCGAGGGCGAGGTCTGCCCCTTTCAGACCGGGGACGAGTTTCAATTCGTTCTTGATCTCGGTGACCGTTAGCTCTTGTTGGCCAACATACTCCTTGGCTTTTTCGACAAGTCTACGCCGAGCAAACTCAGATGAGACTTCTCCGCTGAGTTGCAACTCATTTCCCGATCGCTGAAAGGCAAAATTCCGAATATAGGCGGTCTGATCTTCTGTCGAAGGGGTAGACTCCTTGCTTTCCGTGGGAAGAGCGCTGGCAATTGATGGTGAAGGAGGGACGGGTGTCCTCACCCCCTCTAGGTCAGAATTCGGTGGTACCTGCTTCAGGTTAGTGTCCGAGGGGCTGCGTGCCGACATTTCCTTCCGTGCAGAGTCCGGGAGCACTTGCTTCACCTTAGTTTCGGAGCGGTTGTGTTTCGATATTTCCCCCATGGTAGAGTTCGGTGGGTTGTCCGGGGAGCCTCTAAACTCTTCCTTTACATCGAGTAGCGCTCGCAGAGATACCTGCGAACCGTTATTTTTGGCCTCTGATATCAGAGCTATGGCGCGATCCCTATCTTTTGGTTGGGGTGGGATTCCTCCAAGATAGGCATGGCGCCCACGCACGGAAACTGTAACCCAATCATGCCCTTGATCTTTAAGTGTCTGTCTGACACCATCCTCGATCCAATGATCCAGACATGAGCTACCCCACAGGCTTAGGGCAAGAAGACATAGTCCTAGGATAAAGATGAAGAGATAGCTGCGAATGGGATGTCGCGTGTGATTAGATGAGGCACTGGAATTCATAGCGGACAAGAAAACACCTCTTTTACCTCTACACAAGTGTCCGGCGTCACCATCAATAACTTTGGCGTAGTTGTCACACACCTCTACTATCCTAGAGTGCATTAAACTAAGGCGGTATTTAACTAATGATTCATGTTGCGATCACCCCCAATACTCAAACAGATGTTTAGCTGGTTGTCGGGTTTCTCTATATCATCTCAGCTGCAGCTGCTCAGAAGGTTTTCGTGTAAGAGATGTCGGCGTTGATGCCTGTTCTCACCGAAGCAATGGTAGTCGCGAATTTCTAGGAAGTTGTATAGGCTCTCCTATCGTATAAATTGGTTGAGCTGAGCCCAAACACTCCCGTGGCTATGCATGGCTTTAGCTTGCTGCGCCACCTCTTGAGGATTTTTTCGTGTGGCACAAAACTTTATTCTGAGTGGTTTTGCGGTAGTGGCTAAGGTTTAGCTGAGATATGGATCAGGCTCGACCGGATCAAAGTCTGTTGATGATTAGGCATTATGGTTCCGGACCGGACGATACCATCATATAGAAGAAGTCAGTAGCGTGCAATAACTTGAGCAAAATACCGAATTCATGGGAGTCGGAACCTGAAAACTATCATTACATGGTATTCGGGTATCCATCAGTGGATCGGGAAATGACTTCCAATGTGAACACATAGAAGAGGTTCAACATTGTCTCACGGGTGTCTACGCTGGAAAGAGCTTGGGTGAGGACTGTTATAGCCTGAAGATAAATAAATCAAATACAAGCGATTCCAATTGCCTGGATGGCTATAGCGGATCTCCAGTTTTCGGCTGGCACAAGAACGCGAAAACGTGTACGAAGCCGCGTTCGGTGGTGTGGCTATTCAAGGGGCAAGCAACACCCTCAAATTCTTGCTTTGCTGGGAAATTGACGACCTCGCTCGATATTTATGCAGCGAACAATCACTTCCAAATCGACAGCACACGCGGCGCCCGCCCATGTGCCTGCCCGGTCCTCGCATTTTCGCACATGGCCGCTCGCCGCGTACGTTGCGATTGAAGTGAGTGTCAACAGCCGGTTGATTTGGCCCTGTGTGTGGCTATCGAGCCCGGCTTTTCGTGAAACGCTCTGACGACACAAGGCGAGCATACCTGGCGGTACGCGACCGAGGAGAGACTTTTCGTGGTCAGGACGTTTCACGGAAAGACCGGTCGATAGATGCGTGCAGGGCTAGATCAACAGGCTGTTAAGTGGAGTGAGAAATTTGCTAATTTAAAGAGGTTTTTTAAAGTTTATATTTTATATGGCCATGTTTTCTGGTTTGGTCAGTCTGGGCTACATGGCTTTATTCGATTGATCAGTTATTTACATTAAGTTCAACCCGAACGATTTACTCTACTTTGTTTGAGACATTTATTTGGGGAAGCTTTGCTTTTATTTTTCCCTCGGGTTAAGAGAATCGTTCCCTCTGGAATATCTAGCACTATTCCCATTTCCGACTTTTAATAGATGTCTTGTTTGTTTGGTAATAGCATCATCTATTTTGTGTTGATTATGATTTACGAGTTATTGTTGGGTGAGAAATAACTATATTCTTTTGTCGTTACTACAGTTTTTACTGTCAATGGTATTCTGTTCTATATGGCATCGCCATTTGTTGAAGAATTGCTTTTGGGTCAGTATTTTAGGTGGTTTCTTAGATTTACTTCTTCGTTGTTGCAAATTGAATGACTTCATAACGTTTCGTAGTCATTCATCTTCCGTTTTGGTCTATATTTACTGAGATTGATATAGATATATTATCTAACTGTATAGAACTGTATAGGGGTGTTCATCTTTAAATTAGTTGCCGGCTGGCTTTGCATATAAAGCAATTCGGTTTAACCGTCTATAGTTGTGTGTGTATTAAAAAACATCCATTCTTTCAGCTTGATATTAAATTTTTTAGTAAATGCTTTACAAAGGTAGCTGGTTAACATCCGTAAGCTGTCTTGGTTCTGCAAAAAAGCGCAAAAGTACAAGTCATCTGGGTCCGGCAATTGCTACCGGCGGTATAGCTACAAATAAGGAAACGAAATGGCACACCCAAATGGAGGTCTGAGGGACACCTCTTCGGTGAGAAAAACGTTTCAAGAAAGACATGCTCAAGTTGGTGCCGCGGACTAGCACTTACATCAACTACGAACGAAGAAATTACAGCAGAGCTTGATGAGAAGTTCGAGTTGTGTGTTCCAGGACTGGAATCTGTGAATGGTCATTTGCGGACAATACGGCAAAGCCCACTTGAATTGATTCAGCAAGAATCAACAAGTGGTCGCGCAGGGGGTCATAGCCTGGCGTAGAAGCAGGAACTTAGGTTCTACCTTAGTGATTTCTGCAGTACCGCAAAGCCCGCTTGAATTGATTCAGTAAGCATCAACAAGTGGTCACGCAGGGGGGTATAGCCTGGCGTAGAAGCGGGAACTTGGGTTCTTAGCTTAGTGATTTCTGCTGTACGAGGGTCTTCTTTGGATCAATCAGATAAGTCAATAACTCTTCTACTATTTTCAGCAAGCAGGCGATCAATAGGGCGTGTCTTGAACCTCCGGACTGCGTTCTGGGTTGTTTCCTGCGTGTGTGAGGGGTCGGTGGCTTTGCCCTCCTTTAGGAACCCTCCGACCGGGTACATCCCGTGTACCCCTCCCTCTGGGGTCGACCCTTCACACACGCGGGCTACGGAGTCATTTCCCCACCCGGAGTGCAAAGACATGCCCGAGACTAGTGAGTGTGAAAGTATGAGGGAGGTGGGCTTGAGTCTGCTTTTATCCTAGATGTATAAAACTATCTCCGGACTGATGTTTATTTTCTTAGCAGCCGGTTGATTTACCCGCTCACTATGGTTTTAGGCAGAAGCTTCGAGGTAGGTTTCGATGAAGAGGGCGCATTGGGTGTATACCACCGATGCAGGCGGAGCCGTTCGATATGGACTATGGAAAGCCAGCCCGAAGGATGCGGACGCGGTTAGCAGCCGGTTGATTTAGCCCTGTGTGTAGCTATCGAGCCAGGCTCTTTGTGAAACGCTCTGACGACGAGGCGAGCGTACCTGGCGGTACGTGACCGAGGAGAGACTTTTCGTGGTCAGGACGTTTCACGGAAAGACCGGCCGACAGATGCGTGCAGGGCTAGATCAACAGGCTGCTAGGGTGGGTATTTGTCGAACGTGGGCTTTATTGACTTGTCCGACCTTGACGCCAGCCCTAGAGTTTTCAGTGTTTCTTCAGCTCCTATGCGGTACATACTTAATGTACGCATTTTCATGGGGGTTGTGTGCAGAAAAGTGGTCATGCATTTTTTTTGCCAAGCGAATAAATGTGGCTGTGACCATCCATATGAGGAACTCTCGCCCAACTACAAAGTTAGCCCTCTTTCTTCCGCGACGCCCAGTACTTGCGCATGCGCTCAGCGGCTGCGGCTTTCTTGGCTGAGTCCCAGCTTTTAGAACGCTTTTCGGCGGCGGTCTGAATAGTATCTTTCCCTGATGACTCTTTGGCCTTAGCGTGCTGAGAAACTGGTGCTTCTTTGGCTTTAGCTCGAGTCTTCTTTGGGGTTGGTACTTCTATATTGGTCTGGACTTTTCTTGGCCGGCCTCGCCGGGGCGTTTTCGTAGGTGTCGCTTCCCCAGCCAAAGAAAGAGAGTTTTCGAGTGCAGCTATTTTGGCTTCGACTGCTTGGGCCTCTCCACGGAGGGCTTCGATAGCGTGGGTGATAATTTCGTTAGCAGAATCCATATCTGTGTCTTCCTGGTCCATCGCACTGGTTGAGGTGATTACGATGATAATCTTCTGGGCTTGGACAACGTATGTGTACGCCTATCTGTTGCACCATTTCCACTGTCATTGACTTATCCTTGTGGAAGAACCGCTTGGACCTGAGCCCAAGCCCCTGCTTTTACCTCGCGATGCCGAGTGATTGCGCAACCACTTGAAATATACTCAACCGGTTTTGCTGTATCATTTGTGTATCGCAGGGTGGGCATCGTTGCCAATCACGCGTATGAACGATGCGTGATGCTTAGCATAAAGATTTGTCTGCGCAATAGAAAAAGTATATTTATATGCAGTACCTCAACACAACGCAGGAGGAGCAACTTAGGCCGCCGGTTCTGGCATGAATGTAGATCGAAAAGTCATAGGCAAGGGTCGCCGACTCTCTTTCGTTGCCTCCGATTCGTAGCCCCATCTCCCGTCACAAATTTGACAGGCTAGGACCGAGCCCGGGTGAATCTTTGAAGCGGCTTTATTTCGGTCTTGGATGTAGTATCTCGTGCTAGTCCGTGAAGGTATACCCATGGAAAAATGGGCGGATAGAAGTATAAACTTGTGAGATTTATCTGGCGAGACCGTTGTATGTATCTGAGTGGTTACTTGCTGTCCAAAAAGATCCGCATGAAGCTGTCTACCCTACACGAGCTAATACAGCAGAAATCTTTTGGGTTGAACCCAAATACCAACTTCTCCGGGGGGCTATGCCTCGCTGCGCGACCCCTTGTTGATTCTTACAGAATCAATTCAAGGGGTCGTTGCAGTACTCGATGAAGCGAATCATATACCCAAGGATAGTTCAACCTCGTCACTCGTCCTCTACATCATGGGCCTTTCGAGCGGTACGCGTTTGTTGTTCAGGATTGGTGGTAGAATGACGGGGTTAGGGCGTTTTACATTCCTACTGCGGAGATGACGCCGCATCCCGTGTTTGTGAGGGGTCGACCCCGGAGGGAGGGTACGGGATGTACCGGACCGAGGGGCCCGCCAGTGTGGCGAAGGCCCCCCCATGGGTTTTTCCGGAGCAGAGGTTCTCCGTTAGGGTGTGAAAGTAGAACGCAAATTCGGTAGTATAGAGTGTCTTATCAACCGGGAACAACGAACGCTCTCGCTCAGGCCTTACAGCAAAGTACATTTGCGTTGAGCATCCGGCTCAGCTCAGGCACGCGTAGCGAGGCTCAGCCTAGCGTAGAAGCAGGAACTTGGGTTTAACCCAAGTGATTATCTGCTGTAACGTTACCCGGAGTAAATGAATCGACACTTGGGATATGAGCCACGATGGACGTTTCACGGAAAGACCGGCCGACAGATGCGTGCAGGGCTAGATCAACCGGCTGTTTAACCTCCGGCTGCGGAGATGACGCCGTATCCCGTGTTTGTGAGGGTTCGGCTCCGGAGGGAGGGTACTGGATGTACTGGGCGAGGGGTTCGCAAGTGTGGCGAAGCCACTGACTCCTCACAGAGGTAGGAGATAAGTCCGAACGCGGCCCGGAGTGTAGAGGCACGCCCTAGCAGCCTGTTGATTTGGCCATGTGTGTAGCTGTCGAGCCAGGCTTTTCGTGAAACGCTCTGACGACGAGGCGAGCGTCCCTGGCGGTACGCGACCGAGGAGAGACTTCTCGTGGTCAGGACGTTTCACGGAAAGACCGGCCGACAGGATACGTGCAGGGCTAGATCAACAGGCTGCTAAGGCTTCGTTGACGGGGTCAAGCCACAGTCCCTATACACTATCAATGTCACGAAACGTGCACACTGTGATAGAAAC
>JAHQVK010000092.1 GCA_019634385.1 Myxococcales bacterium
AGGCTTTTCGTGAAACGCTCTGACGACGAGGCGAGCGTACCTGGCGGTACGCGACCGAGGAGAGACTTCTCGTGGTCAGGACGTTTCACGGAAAGACCGGCCGACAGATGCGTGCAGGGCTAGATCAACAGGCTGCTAGGGCGGGTCGATAAGCTCGGCACGGTTTCGAAGTAGCTGGATAGCTGAGGCCAACTGCTCATCGCGTGAGCAACCGGCACGCGCACAGACGCACCTCCAGCGTTCAATACCGAACACCACTCTCCAAAACCACAAAGCCCATGTGTGTAGCACCTGCAGCGTCAGATGTAGCATACCAGCGTTCATGCCGGTGAGATACTTGTGTTGACGCACTCCCTCCATCGGAACGAACCAACCCTGCCAGGGCCAGACCATTCACTAAACGCTCAACGTCTTGGCGGTGACTCACACCTTCCCCTCGTAGACCATCAAGCAGCTGGTAAATGGTTAGACCACCTCCTGGCCGAAGCAGGTTCATAGTCGTTCGCAGCCAACGAAGTTCTTCCGCCGTTGGCGAAGAGAATGCGGTTAAAAACATACCCTCCGGATCACACCCATCACACCGACCACACCGCTGCACCCCACCCCCGGCAATCAGCGAAAATATATTGCTCAGGCGACAACCCCGCTGCCGCAGCCAACAAAACATATTCTCTGCATCTTGGATTCGCTCTTGCCGTTCCCGCTCATATGCAACCCACGCTGAGTCAGAACCCAAACTCACCGTTTCATTCCCTAGCTCGATCATGGCGTGCTCTCGAAGTAGCTTAAGATAGCGATCAACCACTTCTGGAGAAAGCCCTGATGCCCGACAAAGACCTTCTATATCTTGAACGCCCTGTTCCAAAGGCCTTCTCAACAGATTCATTGCAACCGATGGAGGCATTCGTACATCTATCCTCTCGCGATTGTGATCTTCTTCGGAAGTTGAATATAGTACAATAATTCGTACTTCGTCTTCAACCACCGATGGTGCAAAAACCTCACGAGCCCATTGCTGAAGACCCAGTGGTGCGCCCCAATAAACGATGGTTCGCATCCGAGGTACTTCCAGTCGAAACGGCCAAGCACTTGTTACTACTAAGCTCGGAAGCTCACCATCTTGAAAGTGCCGCTGAGCAACAGAGCACTCCGAATGCATACGCCCTGAATGATATGCGGAAGTCTTCAGGGCATCAGCAATCGCCTCCGCTGTTTGCTGGTCATTACATCTTATGAGAGTTTGCCCCTCCGACATCTCCACAGCACGTCGCAGGGCTCGTAGCCGATGACCTTCAGGACAGAGCACCACCTCTATCGCTAAGGCATCTCCCACCGGAGCTTGCATATGGCTCGATAAAGACCGAGTAGAAATCCCCGGCAATAAAACCAAGCCAGGCGAATTTCCAACATCCTTCCCTGGACACTCATCGTCCCATATATACATATATGGGACTTGGATATGCTTTCTCGCCCTTCCAAGAAGGAGAGGGGTGACAAAAAGTACGTCGAGAGACTCAGTCTGAAAACGAGCCAACACATCTTCACGGGTGAATATATCTAGCTCTTCGTGCAATCGTTCCGCGCGTATCCCGAGACTCCGAAGCTGCATGACCTCATCATCGATCAGGGCCGGCTCCCCCCTAACGACAATGCCTAAGGCCGGGGGGACTTGCTGGGCCAGATACCCCACCGCAAGCAGAGCATAACGGGTCTGAGTCCAAGCACTTCCAACCCACAGAATAATGCGTTCTCCCCGGTTGATCTGCTCCAAAGCATCTCGCAATACTTCGGGATCAGTTCCCTCGGCAAGCAGAGCTCTGACCTCCTCACTATGAATGGAGCTTCGCCCTGGAAGTGGTTTCCACTCCTCAGTACGGACGCTAAGAAGTTCAGCCTCTATCTCGAGCTGAGCCGTTGAGACGATTACCTTTACAAGACTCTCAACGTCCTGATGTACCCGACAGACGAAGTTCTTAAATGTATCTTGCTTAGACTCTAGCTTTCCCAGGTGCAGCTCCAACTCCGCTGTCAACCGCGGATTTTGTAGGATTTCTGGTGCCACATTGATCAACTTTCGCCCCAGCGCTGAAGAGCAAATACATATCCCCTCCCGAACTAAATATCCTTTCTTAATCAATCCCTCGAGGATATCTGCACGAGTCGCAGATGTCCCCAAATGATGACTTTCCATAATTCGGATCAACTCCCCGTCACTCAATCGACGGGGGGGAGCTGAACTCTCTTCAACAACCGCCACGGAACCCACCTGCAATCTCATGCCCGGAACCAAACCGGTAGGTAAGCGCGTGCCTGAGTCAATATGCACGCCATCTATCGTTCTCCAACCATGACAAACCGGCCACTGAGCCTGCCCCACTAACACACCGCTTAGTCCCGGAAGTTCAGCCTTGATCTCGACCTGAAGATCAATACCTGGTTCACTTATCACTGCCAATAACCGACGTTGCACCAGATCAAAGACCTGAGCATCGATGTCTTCCAGCGGTCGGGTAGGCAAGGCAACCGGATACAGCGCCGGATGATCGTATACCTGCGAATCATCAACATAGGGAGAGCCCAGAACCTCTAGATCTTCAGCCTCCAGAAAACATCCCCATTGCTCAATCAGGGTCCTTACAACGGGAATCAAGCGCGTTGCCGTTGCCCGGCTGATCACCTTGGAACTGGTTCGCGGATAGGAAAGGACTTTGTACTTCTCATACAGGCGCTGTGCTATTTCGAGAGTTTGATGGGCCGTAAGGCCCAAACGAGTATTAGCCTCCTGTTGGAGTCCCTCAAGGTTGTATAAGCGTGGCGGCGGAATCTGTATCGAATGTTCTCGAACTTCCGTGACTACAACATCTGAGGCCAACAGCCTCGACATCAACCGCTGGATGTTCGGATCTTCCGGATCAAAATGGGTTTTCCAACGCAGTACCCACGGGACATCGGTCTCGATCTCAACCTCCAACCAGGCCGAAGTTTTGGACACAAATTCGGAGATCTCCCGATCCCTGAGGACAACCGCCGCAAGAGTAGGCGTTTGAACCCTTCCCGCCGCTAGAGGCTGACCATGGGTAAGTGTTAGCGCTCGAGAAGCATTCATGCCCAACCACCAATCCGCCCACGCCCGACCAAGAGCTGCGTCCGCCAATCCCCGATAATCTTCAGCCGGCTTTCGTTGATTCCAGGCGGATCGAATCTCTTCTGGCGCAAGCGAGGATACCCATAGCCGTTCAACCGGAAGAATGGTCTCAAGCAGGGTCCACAGATAGCGAAAGATGAGCTCCCCTTCGCGTCCAGCGTCCGTCGCACATACGACTGCTTCCACGGAATAGGCCTCAAGCAGCCTCTTGATCGCCTCAATACGCTCTCGACCCCGGGTCGTTGGTGACCATGGAATAGAAAGGGGAAGTATAGGTAGATCTTCCAGCCTCCACGATCGCCAGATGGGATTCATGTCTCCCGGCCGCAATAGCTCCGCTACATGACCGTACAACCAGGTTACCAACCATCCATCCCCCACGAAGGCATCAGGAACCGAGTTATGTGGACCAAGGCCCCGCGCGATATCCCGTGCCACTGAAGGTTTTTCTGCGACAATGAGTCGGGTCACAGTTCATACATCCCAACAAAAGAATGCATCGCACCATAAAAGAGTTGCTCGTCCGACAAATCCGCCCCTAACATTGTACCCCGAAGCCTCACGATCATGCGGTGTGTTTCCGCCCGTTATCTTCGGCTTCTCCTCCTCTTCCCGCCGAGGATAACGGGGCTTTTTATGGCTAGCAGCCGGTTGATTTGGCCCAATAGGCTTCATCCCTACAGCAGAAATCACTTGGGTTGAACCCAAGTTCCTGGTTCTACGCCGGGCTATGCCCCGCTCCGCGACCACTTGTTGATTCTTACAAAATCAATTCAAGCGGTCTTTGCGGTATACGCTTGAGCCTTGTCCTCTGACAGTGTTCACACACTCCGCAGACCAGCTGGTGGATGAGGTTGCGCATAGTCACATGCAAATACTTCGTATCACATGCGGTGCGTAAAGTTAGCAAGGCTCCCACATTGATCTGGACTCCCTGTGCTACCAGCCGATGAACGGATTGGAATGCCAACGAGATTCGAAAGTATTGGGGAAATCTTCGTGCCTCTATCGTTGGCCAACAACCGCGATCAAGGCCATCGGGCTCGAACCTGGGGCGCAGCCTGCATCCTCGTGGGAGCCATATCCGCCGGCTTTGCCGGGCTTCGGTTGTACAATGGTGAGCTCACCAACGGCTTCTTCGATATCATAGGTGCTGGTGCGCTCCTCACAAGCGCCGTACACCTCCAAACGAGCGGTCGACTACATTTGCTTGTTCATTTGGGATGCACTCTTTGTGTTATCCTCGCCATCAAGAGCATCCTGTCCTCCGACTCGTCTTCGCTCACAACCCTGGTTCTATACGGCCTTATGCCCCTCTTATCCACGACAGCCATCGGTCGTGAACGTGGCTTACCGTGGACTGTTGCTACTATACTTTTGCTCCCACTCTTTACGCTCACCCATGCCGGTACAGTTGACGGTCATCTCAGCGTCTTCCTCACTCTCATCATTTTGTTTACAGCACTGGGGGCGCTCATATGGAACTACGAAATCGACGGAGAAGAACTTCGGCAGGAACGCAATAACGCGCTTGATGCCCTAACGTCATCACAACGAACTACGGAAGATCTTATTCACGACCGCTCCCAGTTCATAAACAATGTCAGTCATGAGTTCAAAACGCCACTCAACCATATGTTAGGCGCAACCGAACTGCTCAGTCAAACCGAGCTAGACGATGAACAGCAAGACTTATTATCTATCACTGAGACATCGGGCAAACAATTACTTAACATCATAGATGACGCCCTCTCGGTCCGAGAACTGGAACGAGGCGATATAAAGCTTGAACCTGAATGGACAAATATTCACGTCCTGCTCCATCGGGTCCAACGGCAGTTTTCCCCTCTCGCCCGTGCAAAGAGTCTCCACTTCAACGTAGAGATCGATAGCTCACTACCCCAGCGCCTTTGGGGAGACTCCAGGCGTATAGAGCAAATTCACCATTGCTTGCTCAGCAATGCTCTGGCCTTCACTCAACGCGGTACTATCGTCCTGAGAGCGTACTATCTGGGTGAAGGACGAATCAAGTTCGAAATCAAAGATAGTGGCGTAGGCATTCCAAAAGATCAGATCGAAAATATTTTTAGGCCTTTCTATAAGGTAGACTCATCCGACACCCGCCAACATGGTGGCCTTGGTACCGGTTTATCCATCAGTTGGTATTTAGTACAACTTATGGATGGTGATATTCGCGTCCAGAGTTCACCTAACTCTGGTAGCACCTTCTACTTTGAAATTGCCTTACAGGAAAGCACGCATGGCGTCCCAGGGGAGCTAACTAATAGCTCTACACTCACCTCCAGAAGCTCGAAAAACAGAGCCCGGGTGGTCTTAGCCGAGCCTAACCCTCAGACCAGGCAAGGATTTTTAGGTATGCTGGAGCGAATGGGTCTACAAGCTCAGGCAGTTGCAACTCAGAGCGAACTATTGGTGCTCGCAAAGTCCCAAGACACAGATATCATATTTGTCGATGGGGAGCTTCCCGGTCGCTTATCCCTCCAGGAGCTCTTGCAGCAACTTAGAAGGCTGAACCGTCTCAGCAATGGTTTTTTGGTCTCATTGATGCATACCGATATTGCAGAGCCCCCCATGGGCTTCGACGATCACCTGCCCAAACCCCTGCGCCGCGAACAGGTGGTCAGTATTATCAACAGCTGGGAAAACTCAGCGTCACTTAATGAATAGCCGAGAGAGTGCATAAACCATCTTGTAAGCCTAGGTCCTCTTCGACTAATCGGTTCGAGTGCGATTCCTACATCCGGAGCGAGATCAAGGCCTCGAATTATCCCTCGAAGACGTTTTTTTAGTACCTCAATATTTTGATGGTATCTCCCGACTAGAGGTTGATCTCTGCCCGGTCGACTATCCTGGTTCTTCGAACCCCCTCGTCTCGGCCAATATGAATGCCGTGACTGGTAAACGAATGGCGGAGACAGTTTCTCGACATGGAGGACTGGGGATTCTCCCTCAAGATATGGAAGTTGCTACCGTCCGACGCATTGTTGACCACATTAAATCATGTGACCCAAGGTACGACACTCCGCTCACCGTATTTCCGGATGCACCACTTCGGGATGTACTTGGAATCATCCGAAAGCGCTCACACGATCTGGTCATTGTTGTTGATCATGACCAGAGCCCGATCGGGGTCCTCACTCATGCTGACCTTCGGGACCATGATCAGTATACGCCAGCCTCAGCGATCATGAGTACCGGTCTGATTCGCCTTGAAGCGGGCATTAGTAACCGAGACGCCTACCTGCATCTTCACGAAGCCAGAGTCAAAGCAGCTCCGGTAGTCGACCCAAATGGCAAACTTTTGGGGGTTCTCACCCGTGATCAGACGGTCCGCTTGGAGATGCTCCAACCATCTCTCAACACCAGCGGCAACCTCATGGTCGGCGCCGCGATTGGCATCAATGACCGGGCAAATGAACAGGCCCGAGCATTGCTGGACGCTGGGGTAGACGTGCTCGTATTGGATACCGCCCACGGACACCAACGGCGAATGATAGAGTCTATTCAGCGAGTTCGGAGTCTCCTCGGGCCTGAACAGCTCCTGGTAGCGGGTAACGTATGCACCCCCGAAGGTACCGAGGCCCTCATCGAGGCTGGCGCCGATGTTGTGAAAGTGAACGTTGGGCCCGGTGCCATGTGTACGACCCGCATGCAAACCGGCGTCGGTCGACCAACGTTTACCACGGTGCAAAAGTGCGCCGAAGTAGCAAAAAAGCGAGGTCGACACATATGGGCGGATGGGGGCGTCCGACACCCTCGCGATGTCGCTCTATATCTCGCCGCCGGTGCTTCTCGAGTGATGATTGGTACATGGCTCGCCGGTACCTACGAAAGTCCCGGCGACATATACGAAGACTCTCATAGTAAGCTCTATAAAGAAAACTACGGAATGGCTAGCGCACGAGCAGTTCGCGAGCGAACCATCCATTTGGATCCATTTGAGCAAGCAAAGAAAAGTTTTTTTGGAGAAGGAATCTCCAGCTCTCGTATCTTCCTACGACCAGGCTTCGAAAGTGTGGGGTCCATCTTCGTAGAAATTATTACCGGCCTACAATCAAGCTTAACTTATAGCGGAGCCCACGATCTTCCGATGTTCGCAGAAAAAGCGCTGGTAGGTGTACAGACCAGAGGGGGCTACGCGGAGGGCACACCTCATGGAAAGGAATGGAAGTAAGTAGAGAGAACGTACGGAGCAAATGGAGAGGTGAGGAGAAAATCGAGGAGGTGAGGAGTAAGTCGATGGAGCATGGAGAGGTGGGGAGAAAATCGAGGAGGTGAGGAGAAAATCGATGGAGCATGGAGAGTAACTCGCGAGGCGAGGGGAAAATTGAGGAGGTGCGGAGTAAGTCGATGGAGCATGGAGAGTAATTCGAGGGAGCGTAAATAAGTTACTGGTACAGGGCAGATCGATCGCTTCCTTCTTTCTGTTCCTTGACGATGGTCAAACGGTGTCCAAGCCAACCGGCGATGAATGCGACGACGGCTACTCGGCACGAGTTCCAGGCGGAGGTCAAACAGCTCCTCGACCTGATGATCCACTCGCTGTATTCGAACAAAGAGGTTTTCTTACGAGAACTCATCTCTAATGCCTCCGATGCGCTTGACCGACGTCGGTTTGAGGGGATCACCAATGAGTCCCTTCGGTCCTCAGAGGAGCCGCATATTCGACTGGAGAGTGATCGTGCCAACCATACCCTGACCATCCACGACAACGGTGTCGGTATGAGTACGGAAGAGGTGGTTAACAACCTGGGAACCATCGCCCGCTCCGGCACCAAGGAGTTTGTTTCCCACCTCAAAGAGCAAAAACAGCAAGATGGGGGCACCCTTGCCCCCGACCTTATCGGTCAGTTTGGCGTAGGTTTCTATTCCAGCTTCATGGTCGCCGAAGAGGTCACTGTCGTGAGTCGGAAAGCTGGCGAGAATACAGCTACTGAGTGGCGATCAACGGCAGATGGAAGTTACGAACTGGCCGAAACCACCCGAGCAGAAGCGGGCACATCTATTACCCTCAAGCTCAAGCCAGCATCAAGTGACGAAAGCCTCGATGACTTTTGCGACGAGTACGTACTTAAGCGAATCATTAAGAAGTACAGCGACTTTGTCAGCTATCCTATCCGTATGGAGGTCACTCATACAACCCCCGCAGAAAAAGAGGGTGATGCTCCTATTATCGAAACCAAAGACGAACAACTCAATACCATGACGGCGATATGGACTCGCCCTAAAGATGAGGTCACGAAAGAAGAACACGAACAGTTCTACCGACACATTGCGCACGACTGGAGCCCCCCTCTGTCGCACGTCCATCTGCGCATCGACGGTACCTTTGAGGCGTCTGGCCTCCTATATATTCCCTCACAGGCCCCATTCGACCTCTACCATCCAGAGATGAAACGCGGCATTCAACTATATGTTCGCCGGGTATTCATTATGGACGAGTGCAAAGAGTTGGCCCCCACCTGGTTGCGCTTCGTCAAGGGTGTCATCGATGCACAAGATCTTGACCTCAATGTGTCTCGTGAGATGCTACAGCAGAGCCGACAGATAAAGGCAATACATCGGCAGATTATCAAGAAGGTCCTCGACGAACTCATACGAATCCAGAATGAACAACCAGAAGACTATGCCAAACTATGGACTCAATTTGGGCCTGTTCTGAAAGAGGGCCTCATTCAAGGAGACGAAAAAGATAAAGAGCGTCTGCTTGATTTGCTGATGTCTCCATCCACCAAGGAGACTTCAACTTCGCTACAATCATACGTAAGTCGAATGAAGGAAGGACAGAACGATATCTACTATCTCGTCAGTCATAGTCTGGATGCAGCCCGTCGTTCTCCTCATCTTGAGGCCTTTGAAAGAAGGGGATATGAGGTACTATTCTTCTCCGACAATATCGACGAGCTCTGGTTGGAGCGAACGGGTGAGTTTGACGGAAAGAAATTAGTATCTATTGGCCATGGCCTGGTTGACCTCGAGGCAACCGACTCGGAGGATGAGAAGAAGAAGAAGGAAGAAGAGAGAGAATCCCGAACTAAGGAACTATCTGATTTGCTTTCCCGCTTACGAGCTCACCTACAGGAGGATGTCAAAGAAGTTCGGCTATCCGCTCGACTCACGTCCTCAGCAGTATGCTTAGTTGGGGAAGAAGGCGATATGTCGCCACAACTAGAAAAACTTATGAGCCAACTGGGCAAAGAGGTACCGAAGGTAAAACGGATTCTTGAACTCAACCCAGAGCATGCCGTGGTCACCAAGCTAAAAAGTCTCCATGAAGCAGACCCAAAAGATCCTAAGCTCAAGGACTATGCCGAGCTACTATATGGTCAGGCACTTCTTGCTGAAGGGAACCAAATCCCAGACCCTGCTCGGTTCAGCCAGCTGATCGCCGGATTAATGGCGTAATCTACCCCTCCTAGCAACCTGTTGATCTAGCCTTGCAGGCATCTATCGGCCGGTCTTTCCGTGAAACATCCTGACCACAAGAAGGCTCTCCTCGGTCGCGTACCGCCAGGTACGCTCGCCTCGTCGTCAGAACGTTTCACGAAAAGCCTGGCTCGATAGCTACACACTGGGCTAAATC
>JAHQVK010000007.1 GCA_019634385.1 Myxococcales bacterium
CCAGGCTTTTCGTGAAACGTTCTGACGACGAGGCGAGCGTACCTGGCGGTACGCGACCGAGGAGAGACTTCTTGTGGTCAGGATGTTTCACGGAAAGACCGGCCGATAGATGCGTGCAGGGCTAGATCAACAGGCTGCTAGGGCGTGTCTTTAACCTCCGCACCGTGTTCTGACTTGTTTCCCACATTTGTGAGAGGTCGGTGGCTTTGCCACCCTTTTGGGCCCTTCGGCCCTGGACATCCAGTATCTCCCTCCGGGGCCGACCCCTCACAAATGCGGGCTACGGCGTACGGCGTCATCTGCCGCGTCGGAGTTTACAGACTCGCCCTAATTTCGGACTCGCAAGGGGACTATCGACTCAGAGGGAGACTAGCGGTTGCTAGCTCATGGAGAGACTCCGATAAGAGGGGACTATTGTTCACGGTAAATTCGGGCAAATTAGGGGGAGTCTCAGACGATGTCCGACGTTAAAGATACACCCTTATGCATAACTTCTGACTCAAAGGGACTGTTAGGTTGCCCAAAAAGACTATTCGCTACCCAAAAAATTCCCATATCTTGTTCAGGCTCAACGTGAAATATCCTTAGGCTACCCAAAAATTTCCTACACCTTGTTCAGGCTCAGCGTGAAACATTCTTAGGCTGCCCAACAGCTTCCTACATCTTGTTCAGGCTCAGCGTGAAACATTCTCAGGCTACCCAAAAAATTCCCATATTTTGTTCAGGCTCAGTGTGAAACATCTGGACCAATTGCGATTTTCATCAGCCATGGACGCCTGTACGTTCCTCTTCCGTCTACATGTTTTACGTACAAGTACCTTCGCGAATTGCTCAAACTTTTCCGAACGGTTGCTTAGGCGTGCCTCTGCGGCCGGCATGGAACTATTGCGAAGTATCTGGTTTAGCTGGGCATTCGGACTCGGAGGCCGGCTGACCTTAGCTGCCTCCGATACGAAAGGGGACGGTAGGTTACAAGATCCCTCGGGACGCATTATATACCATGACCGACGTTGGAGACAGACCCGAGTGTTGTGACTCCTTAATATTATTGTCATTCTCGGGTTGATTTTTTAGATCTGTGCTAATGCGAAAAGTACGCATATCCGTAGGTATACGATCGGTGAATGGCCAGGCGATGCGAACAGCAGGTACGAAAAGCGGTCGTAGATTCTGTAGTTACTATAAACTCAGGACACTAAAGTGTTTACCATCGAGAGTTATCACCCTCGGTAAGCTGGTTTTCCGTTGCTGGCACGCGATGAGCAATGAGTTGGTGGGGGCCCAAGCGAGGTAAGAAAAGCCAGAAGGGGTGTTCATACCGGTGGGATTGAAAGGTATCATCGATAGACATAGACTCTTTTGGGCCAGTGTTGTGGTGGCGGACTACGATTTTTTGTAGAGGCTTTCCGCATACTGTTGCGTTTTTGGGCACTACCAGTAAATAATTCTCACCGAGTGTGTGGGGGGGGTGGTTCGCGAGACGGTTTTTTTGTGAAAGAACTACAACTCAGGGTTGGGATGTACTTGGTCCCTGGAAGGCAGTAGGTTGTGCATACCAATGGATTTCGCCCAGGAATGCAATTTGGAAAATACTCGATTACCTGCCAGCTTGATGAGGCGGATGACTGCGACCGCTATCTGGCAACGGTCAGCGAGCCCAGTGGAACTCGTCATTGCGTCATTAAGCAAATTCCCGACTTTGATATGGGTCCTACCGAGCTTCGTTTTTTGTTGGAAAAGGAGGCTCGCGTAGCGGCGGGGTTGAACCATCCCAATATTGTTCGCATTTACGAATACGGCGAAGTTAGTGGTTTGTACTTTGTGGCGCTCGAATATGTTGAAGGTAGGACGCTGGAGGAGGTAATGGCGACTCTGAGTGGCGAACAGCTACGGCTGAATTTACCGACGGTTCTGGCGTTGGGTCTAGCCATATCTGATGCGCTTATCTACCTGCATGAAGGGGTGGTGTTGGGCACTCAGCGGCTCCCCTTGCTATATCGCCAGCTCTGCCCAGCCAACATCCAGCTCTCTTCCCAAGGAGCGATAAAGCTAGCTGATTTTCCATTCTATCGGCCTAGCGACGCGGACCTACGCCGCGCAGCTAAGACAAGTCTTGGTTACCTAGCCCCAGAACGGGTCATGGGACTGGAGTTTGATGGTCGGGCGGATATTTTTTCCCTGGGGGTTATTCTCGGTGAGCTGCTGTTAGGTAAACCAGTATTTCGTAAAAGTAATTCGAAGGACACGTTTACAGCAATCCTGGGAGAAGTACTGCCTACGATGAGCTCTGTACGCCCGGATCTACCAACCAAAGTGGATGAAGTACTTCACCACGCTTTGGCACGTCGCCGAGATGTGCGATATGCCACAGCACGTAGTTTTTATAATGATCTCTTAGCAATTGCGTCGCAGGTAGATATGTCGTCAGCAGCCTATGAACTATCGGCTTTGGCTCGGAATCAGGTCCCTTCCCGCCACGCGGGTATGCTTGTTTCACACACTGGAGTGCGGTCATTGCCGCAGACTTCGGCAGTAAGAGCAATTGAGTTTCCTGAGGTAAACTCCACCGGGGAGGGTAATGCTCTTGTCGTATGGATAGCTCTGGCCACTGCAACTGCGGTGGCAGGGGCGGTGTTTTTCGTTCTAAGAATGGGAGTTTGAGCATGCAAGTGGTGTTGGATGATTCATCGAATCCTTACCAAACGCCATCGCGGCGGAAGTCGAGGACGATCAAGATAGGTCTTGGGATTGTTATTGGTGTTGTGGTGGGCAATGCCGTTGGCTATGGAGCACATCGGCTGATTCTGATGCAGGAAGCTGCCGAATTCACGGTCAATGATGAGCAACGGGAGCAAGTTCACCGGCGCTCTGCGTTGCATGCCATGGAAATCGGCGACTATGAGCTTGCTATCAGTGAACTCTCAGCAGCTCTTCGTACGGCCAGTCCCGCCTCTGATTTATCGAGACTGCTAGCGCTTGCTCAGAACTTGCGTTCTCGCAAGAAAGATTTGTCTGTAGTTGATGCTGATGAGGTTGTTGGGCAGCAAGAGCAAGATCTTGTAGAAACACGAGATCCTGCTGAAAAATCAGAGCCGATACCAGGACTCTTGTTGGTGACGACGACGCCATCTCACATGACCATTTATATAGATGGTGATGCGAGAGATATGTCTCCTGCCCGATTGGAGCTCAAGCCCGGTGTCTATCAGGTAGTATTGAAATATGGCGCAAAGGAGCTGTTCCGGCGCAAACTTCGGATCCGGGAGGGCACGGTTCTGCCCATAAATCCGGATTTTACGAAGCAGGTTGCAGCCTTGTCTTCGTCCAAGCGCCCAGGTTTTAGATCTAAACCAGATGTTAAGCCACGTGTAAAACTGCCTCCCCCTCGGATTCTCTCCTTGGATTCAGCCTCTGGCTCAGTACGACCAAATAGTTCAGGTACCACCTCTAAGGGAGAGCTTTCAACGTCCACTTCAACAGTGTTATTGGCTTCGCCCGATGATGCCGGTTGGGGACGGGCCGATCTCCAAGCAAAGCTGTCGACTACTTCTGCGAACGTAGCATCCAAGGCGGCAACCACTCCCCCAAAGGCAGTGCCCCCTCAGGATAAAGCGAGTCCGGAGCAAGCATTAGTAGAGCGAACTAAAGCGGTAAAAAGAGACAAATCTAAAAGACCGAAAGTTAAACCATTATCGAAGACTTTGGTGCATCAGGTGGTCGGCGAAGCAGCTGGCAAGTTACGAAGATGCTATCGATTAGGGCTCCAAGCAGATCCTGACCTCGCAGGGCATTTAGATGTTCAGCTCAAAGTAAAGCCAAATGGTAAAGTTCTGGAGGGGCGAGTGATCGAATCTACCCTTGATGGGCCCCGTGTCCGGTTGTGCATTGAGCACGAGTTGAAGCGCCTGCTTTTTCCGTTCAGACCAAATGGGAAACTGGAGGTTGTGACAACCCGCATCAATTTTCGCCCATAACTCATCGGGAAATTTGCGACGGGTTGCGGAAACAGCTTTCAAACCGAGTGGTGCTCTAGCAGGCCATCGGAGAAGTGGGATGGGTGATCCGCGAAGTATCTTTTCCGTGGAACGCTCTGGATGAAGAGGGCGCATACCGGGCGTATGCAACCGATGAAAGGCGAAGCCGGTCCAGAGTTCCACGGAAAAAAGACCCGCGAAGCGCCTAACTCACTTTGCCGATGGCCTGCTAGGGCGTGTCTTTAGACTCGACACGCCCTAAGGCGTATTCATAAAATCCGGGTGTAACTATGGCGAAGCGACTGGTTTGTCGGAGTTTTCGGACTCGGAGGGCGATGAGTTATAGCTAGCCGATTGAGATGCCACCGATAAGACGGGTGACCACGGTCATCGGATCTCAGTCGAATCATGGATGGTAACGTCCGATGTCAAAGACGATCCTAGCTGAAGATATTCTCGAGTGTGCGTCGAACATCTTCGATGGCAAAAGGTTTGTCGAACATTGCAGTGACTCCTGCCCGCAATACACCGGCCATACGGGCCCCTTGTTGTGCGCTGGTGACCATCAGTATTGGGACCTGAGGTTGGCTGCTAGCTGTTCGTATATATTCCACTAACTGACCACCATCTAGGTTGGGCATATTGTAGTCGGTCACAATCAGATCGAAGAACTGCGCTGCTAACAGGTCAACAGCTTCCTGCCCATCTGTTGCCTGAACGATCTGTTCTATCCCGAGTTGACGGAGGACGCGGGAGATGAACATGCGAGCGGTCTTACTGTCGTCGACAACCAGGCACCGGGTCTCTTCGATATGATAATTATCTAGGCTGAGCGCATCGGAACTCATCAAGTCAAGTGTATCCATGAGGGCTCGACGAAGGTCGTCTTCAGTGCAGGGCTTCGTTACGATGGCTGCGGTTCCTCCCTGTCGTATCGGTTCAAGTTCAGCGAAACGCGTCTCACTCGAGATGAGGATAAATGCGGTTGAGGCGCAACTTTCGTTGGCCCGCATTTGACTGAGGAGCTCGGATCCTTTCCCATCAGGGAGATGCATTGCGCTAAGAACCACGTTTGGATCGTGTTGTAGAATATGCTCAAACGCGGCGTGGATCGTAGATACAGAATGGATTTTTCTCAGACGAAGGGGTTCAAGTTGCTCCTTGAGAATGCGCTGCTGAGTCATGGACGGCTCCACCAAGAGGAGATTGAGATCTTCTAGGAACATCGGCCGGACCTATTTCACTATTTCGGCCTAGTTCTTGGTGTTGAGAGCGTGAAGTCCGGAAACCCGAGTTGATCCCTTGGTGTCTTATCTCATTTTGCGTCACATCTACGGTGAGCCGCACGAGGACGAAGTACTCCGTGTTCAACGAGCGCTTGCTCCAGGTCCATGTCCGGGGTGCGCAATAGCGAAGGAATACCCACAGAGAGTGCGCTATCCACGTTCTGTGGGCGATCGTCGATAAACAGGCAATCAGTTGGACGAAGTGAAAGCACTTCCAATGGATGCAAGTAGGCCTCTGGTTCCGGCTTACGGAAGCCAGTCTTACAAGAAACGAAAGTCCACGGGAGAAACCGAGATAGGCCGGTGGCATCTTCAATGCATTGGTACCAGGCAGAATAATTAGATAGCGCGTGCATCGGTACCTTAGCGTCCCGTAAGTATTGAAGTGTTTTTTCCACACCAGGTAAAAATTTAACGGATTTACGAAGAGTTGCCTTCATACCATCCACATCGAGAACTCGCTCTCCTCTAAAGAATCGTTGAGCGTATTCCTGTTCGGTGATGAATCCTCGTTCGAAGTCGTGGAAGGCGTTGATATCACGGAGGCCGCGAAGTTCGCTCAGAGCTAGATTGAGGAAACGGGGAATTTCATCGTAAAATGGCTCAGTCACCAGTGTGCTCATGACGTCTAGTAACAAGGTCGTTTGAGAAGGCTTCGGTGCGGTCATGGCTGTAACTCAGTCATCGGTTGCTAGGATGCACGATATGACTGCCGGCGTACTTTAGCCGATGGTGACTGCGCTTGATCATAGATTCTGACCGAGTTCATCGTAGGACGCTAGCCAAGGGCGTGTATTAACGCTCGGGACTGCGTTCTGCCTTGTATCCAGCGTTCGTGAGGGATCGGTGGCTTCGCCCCCCTTTCGGGCCCCTGGGGAGGGTACATCCCGTACTCCCACCGAGGCCGACCCGTCACAAACGCAGGCTACGGCGTCATCTCCGCAGCCGGATAAAAACACGCCCTAAGGCTTCGTCACCATGAGGGCTTCCATGGTTCCTCACAAACGCAGGCTACGGCGTCATCTCCGCAGCCGGATAAAAACACGCCCTAGCAGGCCATCGGAAAAGTGGGAGGGGTGATCCGCGAAGGTTCTTTTCCGTGGAACGCTCTGGATGAAGAGGGCGCATACAACCGATGAAAGGCGAAGCCGGTCCAGACGTTCCACGGAAAAAGGACCCGCGAAGCGCTTAACTCACTTTTCCGATGGCCTGCTAGGGCTTCGTCACCATGAGGGCTTCGATGGTTCCCGCGTTCTGGGCTTGGCGCATTAAAGACTCTGCCTCGTAGACTGCTTGCTCCGGATCGACTGGTGCTTCCTCAAAAATGGTAATGCCCACTGAGGCGGTTAAGTGTAGCTTAGCACCGACTCCCACGTCGAAGTGTCCTCGTCGCAAATGTTCCTGAAGTCGTTTGGCCACTGTAATTACCCCTGATTGCCCAGTTTCAGGCAGTAGTAGAGCAAAAGTGTCTCCGCACCACCGAGAGGCTAAGTCCACTCGGCGTATCGAGGACTGGAGGATGGTACCCACTTCGGCGAGCAGAGAGGTACCTACGAGCCGACCGTGTTCTTTGTTCACCCGCTTAAAGTGGTCAATATCCATGAGGAGTACCGAAGTGGGGCAGTGGTTCCGCTTGGTTCGTTCTAGTTCGGTTTGGAGAGCGGCGCGAAAGCGATTGGGTCCAGGCAGCCCGGTGACGCTATCAAAGGCATCAGTTTCGCTACAAAGCTGGGCATGTCTTTGGGCGTTTCGGATGCCCACACCGCCGAGACGTAGTGCGTGTCTCAGCAGCAGAAGGTCTTCTTGCGACGGGTTGAACTGCAAAGCGTCCAACATCACTAGGCAGCCGACGACTTCATAGCCCCCAAAGGGCACAATAACGAGATCACTTGGAGATGGATGAAGCAGTTCGAGGCCACAGAGATCATCAATGGTCGGATCTAGGATTACCTGCCCCTCGAAGCTATCCAGGGCACGGCGCAGTGCGCCGTCCGAGATTGCTGGTCGGGTGCGCAAGAGACTGGCTGAGGCCTGCCCACCGACGTGCTCAATCCGGAGCTCCTCTCGATCGCCCACGAGCAACAACCAGTAGCGAGGCCGAACACGATGTTCAATTTCCTCAGCAAGCAGGCGGATAACCTCAATTTCCGCCATAGTACTGGTCAGCTTCTGCGCCAGGTCGATCAGCGGTTCGCCAGGAAAAGGGCCTTGAAGGCAGGACCAGTCGGAGACGGTCATCGTCGTCACAATGAAGGTATCATGCCAGGTGTGTTTTGCAGATGGGAACGTACTGATCAGCTTCCTGTGTTCGTATCCACTTTTGTATCAGATGCGATGGGCCTAACCTCAGTAACTGTGTCTTTGGAGACGTGGCAAACACTCCCTCTGTGGCTGATAATTTTTCTTTTCTCTACAACCTGTCATGAGGCTGCTCATGCTCTGGTTGCAAAACTGGGGGGAGATAATACGGCCTATGCAACCGGGCAGCTTAGTCTGGATCCACTGCCCCATATTAGGCGTAGCCCATTAGGAATGCTTGTGATCCCTATTGCGAGCTTCATCCTAAATCGTGGCACGTGGATGATCGGCTGGGCGAGCGCTCCGTACGATCCGGTATGGGCTGGTCGCTACCCCCGCCGAGCAGCGTGGATGGCGGCTGCTGGTCCAGCGGCCAACTTAGGATTGGCATTGCTGGCCGGTGTTGCTCTTAAAGTTGGGCTCGCCCTCAACCTATTCATAGCTGGTTCGGGAGGAGCCGAGGAACTTGTGACTCTTGCGGACACATCGAGCAACCCGGTGACTCTCGGCCTAAGTGTGCTCTTTACTCTTAATATGCTCTTATTTACATTCAACTTGCTACCTGTGCCCCCGCTAGACGGTAGCTCAGTGATTGGGTTGGTACTGCCGCTTGATTGGGTGCGGAAATGGCATGAGTTGTTTGATGAACCGATGTTCTCCCTGGTTGGACTGGTTGTGGCGTGGCAGATTTTCCCTCATGTGTGGGCTCCTGTGTATACCTCGGCGCTAAGACTCCTGGGCTTGTAGGTGATGGCATTAGGCTCTATGGATGTAGAAAATAGATCAATGCCGGCTGAGTGGGAGCGGCATGATGCCTTTTGGAGTGCCTGGCCCGTCCATCGGTCGGAGTGGGGTGAATATCTCCCCGCAGTACAAGAAGAGGTATTGAGCCTGTTTAAGGCGATCGTTCATGGTGGTCGCGGAGAAGTCGCTAAGATTCTGGTTCGTTCCGAAGAGGAGGCAATGGCACTTAAGCAGGCTTGGCGAGATCAAGCCGGGCTAAGTATGCTGGCTCCCTCACCGTATGGTGATATTTGGTTGCGAGATACCGGGCCTATTTTTGTACGAGGTACGAGTGGTCTTGCATCTCTTCGGTTCGAGTTTAATGGATGGGGAAATAAGTATCAGCTGGAGGGGGATCTACAGGTCGCGGAGTTTGTTCAAGCACATACATTGGCTACGTCGCTGAAGGTGAATATGGTCTTAGAAGGCGGGGCGATCGATGTTGATGGAGCCGGTACACTTCTGACCACTAAACAGTGTTTGCTCGCACCCAACCGCAACCCAGGCTGGACGCAGCAACGTATCGAGAACGAACTCCGTACTCAGTTAGGCGTCGAGGAGATTCTTTGGCTTCAGGAGGGACTGAAAAACGATCACACTGATGGTCATGTTGATACGCTTGCTCGTTTTGTGGAGCGAGGGACGGTTGTGTGTATGAGAGCCGACGACCGTGCAGATCCGAACTATGATACGCTAAAGCAAATAGCTCTCGACCTCCGGCAGTACAGAGATGCGCAGGGAGCTAAGCTGCAAGTAGAAACCGTTCCATCACCGGGTGCTGTATGTAGTCGTGGTAGCGGGACTGTGTTACCAGCTAGTTATATGAACTTTTATATATCTAACACACGAGTAGTAGTGCCTACCTATGGCGTGCGTGCGGATGATGATGTACTGCGAGCGCTTGAATCATATTTTCCTGGACGCGAGGTCATTGGTTCATCGGCTAGAGCATTGCTTGAAGGTGGAGGGGCTTTTCACTGTATAACCCAGCAAGAGCCTCAGAGAGATGTACCGTAAATATGACGGAAAAGTTGGTGGTGTCTGTGATTCAATGTCCATTGAATAGCGATCGGTCTACGAATGTGGATCGAGTGTTTAGCGCTCTTCACAAAGCGGTTGAGATGGGTGCACAAGTTATATTGCCCCCTGAGCTATTTGAGTCGGTCTATTTTCCTCAAACGGAGGAGCAGCGATTTTTCTCATGGGCTCAATCAGCAAGTGATAACAAAACGTTGACACGGATCCAAGAATTCGCAGCAAAATATCAAGTGGTTATTCCATATAGCTTTTTCGAAGTTGCTGGACCTACGTACTACAATAGCCTGGCTATGGTTGATGCATCTGGAGATTTATTAGGTATATATAGAAAGAGTCATATTCCAGATGGTCCAGGGTATGAAGAGAAGTTCTATTTTCGGCCTGGAGATACAGGGTTTAGGGTTTGGAGGACAAAATATGGCACTATAGGGGTGGGTGTTTGTTGGGATCAATGGTTTCCAGAGTGTGCCCGTGCAATGGCGCTTTTGGGAGCGGAAATACTTTTGTACCCTACTGCGATTGGGTCTGAACCGGTCTCGGGTGAAGACACTTTTGATCCTTGGCAGCGAGCGATGGTCGGGCACGCAGTGAGTAATAGTATACCGGTAGCTGCTGCTAATAGAATAGGTCCTGAGGGGGGGCATGTGTTCTATGGTGGTTCATTTATCGCTAATGAGCGGGGAGACAAGGTGGTGGAGCTGGGAAGAGAGGACGAAGGTGTAGTGACCGCGGAATTTGATCTATCTAAACTCCGGATTCGTCGGGCAGAGTGGGGGTTTTTTCGTGATCGGCGGCCCGACTTGTATCGAATATTGCAAACGGCAGATGGTAGTGTTGTGATCTGATGGCCTACATCTATGTGTGGCTGAAGTTGGAGATGGCGCTGAGTATGTCTCAAGAGCGTGTGTCTGCGTTGACGAACCCGGCCCTCCGAAGTACCCGAGGCTCATGCACATTCGCGTACACCTAATTCTGAGTATGCTCGGATTGGCGTTTTTGCTGTCTGCATGTCGAGGGTGCGAGGATTGGGCGGCTTCCTCTGATCCGCGGGATCATATTGCCTCAACATCAGCGGCGGTGCTTGAGCTTAAAGATCTCCGGATGCTCATCTTCTTTAGGGATTTCGTTCGTGAGCAATTCGGCCATTTGGTTCGGGAAGACGAGTTATCTCAGCTGCAAGCGGAGATAACTCGCAAGCTAGGCTTTGATCCGTTCACCCGCGAAGGATTGGCGTCTGCTGGCATTCCGGCGAAGGGGAGAGTGGTTTTATCCAATGAGAACAACAATCCGGTTTTGGTGTTTCCTGTAATAGATAGCCAAAAGGCTCAAAAGGCAGTGCGTTCATTTGCCCAAAACCATCTGGTAGATAGTAAGCGGACAGAAAAAACTCTCACTCTCAAATCTTCTTCCAAGTCCATCCAAATGGATGTGTTTGAGCAAGATACTTCTAGTTTTAATTTCGAAGAAGAGGTGTCTATGGAAGTGGTGGCTGCGTTTGTGGTGTATCGAGGCTTCGGCTTTTGTGGTCTTGGCATTCAAGCAGAGTCGACGCTTATAGCAGCCATTGAACGATCCAAGGCAGAGGCACTGTCAAACTCAGAAAAATACATGGCATTTGTTCGGAGTGAACCCGAGGAGGACTGGTTGATTCGAGGCGTAGCACTTCACGGGGACAAACTCTCCAAGGAGTTACGGAAAAGGTTTGGCTCTACGGCCTACTTACCCCTGGTGGATGAGATAGAGAGTGTCGGGTGGAGGCTAGGTTTGGTGAGGAATGGGCTTAATTTACAGGCGCAGGCCCACTGGAAAGGAGCCTTTGCAGAAAAAATTAAGCAGTTCGCGAAAGGAGCTTCTCCTATGGTCCCAGCGGTAACTCATATCCATGTTCCTCACGCAGTTGTGCACGGAGAAGTAAATGGTGATCCGAAGGCTATCTTTGAGATTTTGATGACCCCGGGTATATTCGGACGTCGGGGTATGCCGAGAGATCTTAGGATGTTAGATTCATCCGATGCAGAAAAGATTTTCAATGGTCAAATAGGGATTTCACTGGGGGTCAAAGATTTAAGCACAGTGAGCTTTGAGAAATTAGTTATGGCGCCCGAAGATATTGTTTGGTCCCTCTTGTCTGTAGGTATTCAAGGAAAAGAGGGGGAGCAAAAATTTCTGAAATTGGTAAGAAGAGGGCTTGAACGTCTCAGATTTGCGGCCAAACCGGTAGATATATCCGGGCGAAATGGAACTCAATATGAGCGGGAGTCCTCGACGTCTGGTCACTATGCCTTTGTGCAGGTCTCTCAGCCAGATATGGTCGTTTACGGGAATGATAAGTCCTTTGTTGAGCGTTTTCTCACCTCACCTTCATCTACGGAGGCTAGCTCTGGCCCCGGGGTCCGGCTGGTACTTTATCTCGAGCGATTAGCGGCCCAGCTAAAAACGTTCCCAACGAGTCAGATTCCATTGCTCGCGAGAGGACTGGTATCGCAAGGTTTGCAGACGCTCCAATCTTTTGAGCAATTGGAGGTTTTGTTGACGGCTAGAGATAATAAAACTTTTGCGGAGGTCACCTTGGTACCAGCTCCACCTAAGAAAGATGTTCAATGAGCTTTGGCGAAGAAGTTGTTCGGTTCCATAGAGTGACAAAAACTATCAAGGCCGAAGAAGGGGAACGCACCCTTTTTGAGGATATTGAACTTTCCATTTTATCCGGGGAATGGGTTGCTATAGTTGGGGCCTCCGGTGCGGGAAAAACCACTCTATTGTCGATGATCGGCGCACTGGACAATCGTTTCGAAGGAGAGCTTGAAGTCCTGGACCATTCCCTCCTTACCTTGAATGACAATGAACTAGCGATGCTCCGAAGCCAGCATATAGGGTTTATATTTCAGGATTTTCACTTGCTTACGCACTTGTCGGTCCTGGAGAATGTGGCCTTTCCTCTATGGATTTCTCGGGCCAAAGCGGATCAGACAGAATTGGTGCGTGCTCAGAACGTCCTTAGTGACGTTGGTTTGGCGTCTCGGTGGAACTCGAAAGTGACTCATCTATCAGGAGGAGAGCAACAGCGGGTAGCTATAGCTCGAGCATTGGTTGGGGATCCAAGGTTGATAATTGCTGATGAGCCTACCGGCAATCTCGATGAAGTGAGCAGTGAGTGTGTTCTTGATCTTTTTGAGGCTCTTCGGACACCGGATGATTCAGGACAAGCTGCTCGAACGGTGGTGGTTGCTACTCATGACCCGCGTGTAGCACAAAGGGCAGATCGAATCATAAAGCTTGAGGAGCAGAAGTTGGTTATGGTTGAGGCGGTTTCATGAGGTGGCGGCAACTCATAACGCGGGACTTGGTCCGTCATAAGCGGCAATGGTTGGGGGTGTGCATTGCGGTTGCCTCCAGTGTCGGTGTCACCGCTTTTATGGGAGCGCTTACCGCGGGGGTTTATCGATATGCCATCAAGCCTATGGTTCCCCGGTTGCCCTTAGAGTATCTCAGGGTGGAACCTAGAACCCTATCGATCGGAGGCATTACTTTTGACGCTGGTCGTTTGAGCGGTGGGTATGGATTAGATGAATCTACTCTGGGAGAGATTCAGGAACTGAAAGGAGTGGCGAAAGTCTTTCCTGTGGTGGGAGCGAAAGTTCCTCTGCGGGCTGAGGGCGGGGAAGGCTTTCTTGGCCGGCGGTTGCGAACAGATATTTTTGCGACTGGCGTGCCTCCGGAACTTATAGAGGATGATATCGCTGACGGCCAGGAGTTTAAGGACAATCCCGAAGGTCCGGTACCGGTGGTGATCGCTCGTCGGCTACTGGAACTATACAATACTACGGTCGCTCCAGTCGTAGAGAAACCTCGCTTATCCGAGCGCATGGCGACAGGGTTTATGTTCGTCATCCAGATTGGGCGTTCGTACGCTACGGCTTCTCATCGGACGGGGAAGGTGAGAAAAGTCCAAGCCCGCATCGTCGGCTTCAGTGACCGAGCTTCAATGGTGGGACTGACGATTCCGGAGGCAACCATGCGCCGGTGGAATCGAGAATATGGATCGGCATCACCGGTCAGTGCTGCGTGGGTTCAGCTTGAGGATCCAGCATATGCGGGTGCGGTCACCAAGCGCATCGAGCAGTGGGGGTTACGCTTGGATGAAACGCCTAAGCTGATGGCTGCTGGGATAGCCATCGCTGGCCTGCTCTTGGTGCTGTGTTGGGTGCTCCTGCTGATGTTATCCGCTTGGGCCATTGCACAAGTGTATTTTCTGATGCTGGCTGAGAGGCGAACGGAGTTTGCGGTTATTCGGGCACTGGGGGCCCGTAAGTGGGATCTGTGCCGATGGTTGTTAATTGAGTCCGTGGTGGTGGGGACGGTGGGCACCCTGATTGGGTTGGTTGTTGGTCTAGGGGCGGCCATTGGCCTGAGCGAGTGGTTGCGCTCATTTGTGGCCGTGCTATCTTTCAAACCGGTGTCCTTGGTGGATGTACCGTTGGTACTACTCGGTTTGACCCTCTTTTTGGGAATAGGCGCCTCTGTATGCGGGGCTCTGGTGCCTGCCGTGCTAACGAGCCGTATAGAGCCCGGTTCAGCCTTACGGAATTAGTGAATCTCGCTCAGCCCTACCGAATTAGCTATTGCACGTCATGGCTCGGTTGCGCATTGTAAACTACGCCCAGCGACTAGGTAGCATAAACATAGGTGAGCGCTGAGGGTTATTCGGTAGCTGAGCCTATCGCGTTTTGCTCTTTCGCTGTGGTAGAGACCCTGAGGGCACGTTTATGCGTAGTAAAAAAGCCAGGCGAGGCGACGAAAGCGAAGTCGATATCACTCCAATGATCGATATCGTCTTTATCATGCTCATTTTCTTCATCGTGACCGCTTCGTTCACGAAAGAATCGGGTGTTGAGGTTGATCGACCGGACAAGAACAACAAGGCCCAGAATACCGAAAAAGTGTCGATCCTGGTGACGATCGATGAGAATGGTCAGGTTTGGGTTGGGGGCCGACCGGTTGATGTTCGTGCTACGCGAGCCAACATTGAAACCCTGCGGGCCGAAAACCCAGAGGCAGGGGTTGTTATCCAAGCGGATGGTGCCTCCAAGAACGGTTTGCTGGTGCAGGTGGTGGACGCGGCACGTTTGGCTGGAGTTGCACAAGTCTCGCTAATTACTCAAAAATAGTAAAAGCGTGGTCCTCGGTATCTGACTAGGGCATGTATTTGAACTCTGGCTGTGGAGATGACGCCGTATCCCGTGTGCGTGGGGGTTTGGCCCCGGAGGGAGAGGTGATACTCTGTTTGTGCATGCGCCCGCTTCCTTATCTCTGTGTGTATGTCCTTCCAGCGGTGCTGTTGCTTACCGTGGGCCTGAATGGCTGGTGGGCGTGGGCGACGGTAGGCGTAGCCTTTGGCTTTTTGCCGGTTGTTGACGCCGTGGTCCGACCGACAAAGATGCAACTGGGAGATGATCAACTGCACTGGGGATGGGATATGGTGGTGAATGCTTATGCACCGGTCCAAACTGTAGTGCTTGTTTACGTAATCTCTTACATATCTGCTGAAGACATGCCTTTGGCGGCAAAGGCGGGCTATACCGTGAGTTTGGGGGTGGTCACCGGATCGTGTGGCATCACTGTTGCCCACGAGTTGATGCACCGTCCCCGAGTTTGGCAGCAGGGGGTTGCCGAGTATCTCATGGCTTTGGTGGCCTACCCCCACTTTTGTATTGAGCACGTGATGGGACACCATCGCCGCGTCGCAACGCCCGAGGATCCAGCGACGGCTCGGCGGGGGCAGAGCCTGTGGGCATTTGTGCCCAATGCTATTTGGGGTGAGATGAGGAGTGCTTGGTTTTTGGAGAAAGAGCGGGTGCGGAGTCTATCCTTACCTTGGTGGGCGGACCGTAGGTTGCGTCAACCATTGCTGGTTTTGGCTATCGTTGCCATCGTACTGTGGATATGGGGCCCCGCAGGTGGGATGATTTGGGGGGTACAAGCTGCTGTTGCGGTATTTTTACTGCAGACCATCGACTACATCGAACACTACGGTCTGGTTCGGAAACGATTGGCGAACGGCAGGTACGAACGGGTCCAGCCGCGTCATTCGTGGAACTCATCCCATCGGATATCCAATTGGCATCTTATCAATTTAGCGCGCCATTCTGATCATCATTACTTAGCTAGTCGACCTTATCCCTGTCTACGCCATATGGATGACGCACCTCAATTGCCGGCAGGGTATCCGACGATGGCGTTATTGGCCATAGTCCCCCCCTTATGGCGCTGGATTATGGACCCTCGGGTAGATGCTTGGAACAAGGCTCAAGGCTAGTTAGGGCGTGTCTCTACCCTCCGGCGGTGGATATGACGCCGTAACCCGCGTTTGTGATGGTTAGGCCCCGGAGGGAGGATACTGGATGTACTGGGCCGAGGGACTGGAAAGGGTGGCGAAGCCACCGACCCCTCATACACGCAGGAAACAAGTCAGAAGCTGGTCCGGAGCTTAAAGACACCCCCTGGCAGCCGGTTGATCTAGCCGTGCACGGCATCTATCGGCCGGTCTTTCCGATGGCCTGCTAGAAGTCTCTCCTCGGTCACGTACCGCCAGGTACGCTCGCCTCGTCGTCAGAGCGTTTCACGAAAAGCCTGGCTCGATAGCTACACACATGGCTAAATCAACCGGCTGCTAGGGCGTGTTTGTAAAGTCCGGTGCGATCTATTACGTATCCTTGGGGACCTCTCAATCAGCCAGCTATAGCGAGTTTCTCTTCCCTCGCTAGCTAGAGGCCGTTCTGACGGGGACACACTCAAGGCCTTATGCGACCACCTAACGCCTTAAGGCACACGCTTCAGGCTTTGTGAGTCACCCGCTTGAAGCCATGTCCGCAAGTGCTCAGTCGCGTGGCGCATGTCGAGCAACACCAGCCCCAGCTTGGTTTCTGGAAAGGTTATACATGCGAGCCATGCTCGGGCGTTTATGACCATCACTAGCAGGTCACCGTGCTTGCTCCGAACCATGACGTCGGTTAGGGGCGCATGACCCAACTGGCTCGCGGTAGTGTGGCCCACCTTGTATAGCGTAGAGCATAGTTCAGCAATGATAGCATCGGTCCAGTGTGGTGGGAGGGCACTGGCCATCACCAGCCCTTCGTTAGAGAGAAGGACGGTGCCTTCGATATACGGATTGTTATTAAGCAGGCTATGTAGGATATGATTGAGGTGCTCGAAGCGTCCTCGGCTACGTCCTTGAGCCATTGGGCTATCTATAGCAGGGATATCGTTCGGTTGAACACCAGCCCTGAGTGACTCAAGAATGAATGCAGGAAACCACCTGCGATCATCACTAAAGTCGAGGTTGATAAAGCCCGAGGATCTCTGCATGTGGTGAGCATGAGGCAGAAGACAATTGAGTGCGCAAAGATTACAGGCCTCTTTCGCTAAGCCGCCCGTTGATTTGGCTTAGCCGTGATAGTTCGAGGTAGAGGTAGCCTTATCGTGGAATATTCCGACGAAGAGGGTGCGCCCTTGGCGTATTCAATCGATGGCGGGCGAAACCGGTCGGAGTGTTCCACGACAAAGGCCCCCGGAGCATGAGGGCCGGGCCAAATCAACGGGCTGTAAGGCATCGGTTTTTGGACCATAGCGCCATAGGTGGTCTTGTTCTTGATCCCGCTTTGGTGTGGGTATGCCCCACCGGCAGCCTCGTTCTTTAGGGCTAAGACTCTATTGGGCCGGTACGCCGTTCGAGCAAGAATGCTGGAAGCGGGGCTTAACAACGCCTTTGGAGCTTGTTCATCGCCTTGTATCACACGCCTGCGTTGACCCTGCCAGCGAGCACGGATAGTCGGTTCTCGACATGCCCGTATTGGACAACGTGGAGTTGGATAAGGAGTTTGACCTCAGTGCTTTGGAAGCGGAGTGCAGGATCCTATGGGAAGAGACCGGTATTTATCGCTACGACCCTTCGGCGGAGGGGCAGGTGTTTGCTGTAGACACTCCGCCTCCGTACGTATCGGCAAGCCATCTCCATGTTGGACACGCCATGAGCTACACGCAGGCTGAGATCGTGGTGCGCTACCATCGGATGAAAGGCCGGACTATTTTTTATCCCATGGGCTTTGACGACAACGGCTTGCCCACTGAGCGGCACGTGGAGAAACTCCACGGTATCAACAAGAAGAAGACAACGCGTGCGGATTTTCGTGCCTTATGTCTGGAGGAAACTCGTCAGGGGGCTAAAGCCTATGAAGAACTCTGGCGAGCCTTGGGACTCTCGGTAGATTGGACTCTGAGATACTCTACCATTGACGATCATTGCCGCAAAACTTCTCAGCATTCGTTTATAGATCTGCACCAAAAGGGACGTATGTATCGGTCCAATGAACCGGTACTATGGGATACTCATTTTGAAACAGCCCTGGCGCAGGCTGATTTAGATACTATAAGGCGAAAAGCTAAACTGCACGATATTGCTTTCAAATCACCGGAAGGGGAGGACCTGATTATATCCACGACTCGTCCGGAGTTGATTCCAGCTTGCGTTGCTTTGTATTGCAATCCACACGACGAACGTTACACTAATCTCGTTGGTCGCACGGCAATCACACCCATTACTGGTCATGAAGTACAGGTGAAGACGGATGAGGATGTCTTGCCCGAGTTTGGGACCGGTCTGATGATGGTCTGCACGTTTGGTGACGGTGAGGATGTTAAGAAGTGGAAAAGAGATGGGTTAGATACCCGTGTGATTATTGGGGCAAATGGTAAGCTTCTGGATGCGGCGGGAAAATATGCGGGCATGGATGTGAATCTTGCTCGTAAGAAGATTGTGGCTGATATCGAAGAAGCAGGGCTCTATCGGGGAGTGAAAACCGTCGACCAGAATGTGTCGGTATCAGAACGTTCGGAGGTGCCGGTTGAATTTGTCATGGCTCCTCAGTGGTTCATTCGGGTCCTGGATATTAAAGAAGAGCTACTCATGCGGAGTACTGAACTTCAGTGGCATCCGGCAGAGATGAAGGTTCGTTTAGATCAGTGGGTTAGCGGTCTAAAGTATGACTGGAATATTTCGCGTCAGCGTTTCTATGGTGTGCCTATTCCTGTTTGGTATTGTGAAGTGTGTGAAAATCCCCATCTTCCGCCGATAGCTTCGCTTCCTGTTGATCCACTGGAGGATGTTTGTCCCTATCCAATGTGTGAGAAATGTGGTCATAATGGGTTTAGGGGGGAAGCAGATGTTTTTGATACATGGATGACATCATCACTAAGTCCACTGATTAACGCTAATTGGGCAGGAAGTGATAGCCGGAAAGGCACCATGGAGATATATCCATCCACGGTTCGGGTACAAGCCCATGAGATAATCCGAACCTGGTTGTTCTATACAGTAGTGAAGTCCCACCTGCACACAAATTCGGTACCGTTTGTCCAAACGATGATCTCTGGGTGGGGGCTTAATGAGCAAGGTAAAAAAATCAGCAAACGAGACCTAGAGAAATTTACTGATGCGGATGGGTTCAATCGCTATGAGCCGTACGCGGTAGTACGAAAGTATGGTGCTGATGCTTTGCGATATTGGGCGGCTTCAAGCAATTTGGGAAGCGATACTCGCTATTCTGAGCGAGAGGTGAAGTCCGGCCGAAGACTTGTTGTCAAATTATGGAACGCTTGCCGATTTGGTTTCTCCCATCTACAAGGCTTTGATCCCGATGCTTCGCGCATTCCATTCTCTGAGCGGACGCCGGAGGATCGCTGGCTACTGACTGAGCTCAATCGGGTGATTCCTCGGGTGGATGACGCGATGCTCGGCTACAATTATGCTAAAGCTCGGGAAGCGGTTGACGACTTCTTTTGGAATACTTTCTGCGATAATTATCTAGAGTTAATTAAAGATCGTTTCTGGCGTCCTGATGCATATGACAACTCTCATCGAGAATCGGCTTGTGCGACTCTTTGGGAGTCGATGCGAGTGATCTTGTCTTTATACGCACCTGTTGTGCCTTTTATTACCGAGGCTCTTTACCAAAGACTTTATAAAAGCCAAGAAGATCAGATGAGTGTTCATGTGGCGGGATGGCCGACTTTTGACCCTGCCCGAGATGAGGATGTCCCTGAGATGGCAGTCCTAGAACCAATTTTGCGGGTCTTGCGACAGATTAGGACAGAACTTCGGGTGTCACAGACACGTACAGTTCCTTCGGTCACGATCGATATTAGCGAAGCAACTTCGGAGTTGGCAGAAACCATTCGATCAATGGAGCCTTCGTTATTTGCGATTGCTCGGGCAGAGCGTATTCTATATGGGGCTGCGGATACGAACACCGCTCTTGATAAGGTGCGTGTGAGTATCCAAATACCCGAATCGTAAGAATACAAAGTTATGGCTAGCCCTTCACATCAGGCCCCTGCCTCTCGGCCCGAGCGTTTTGGACGCTACCTATTGCTAGACCGGATTGCGGTTGGCGGAATGGCGGAAGTGTTTAGAGGACGGGTGGTGGGGGTGGAGGGCTTCAAGCGAATGATAGCGTTGAAGCGAATTTTACCGGGCATAGCTGCTGACCCTGAGTTTGTGGAAATGTTTGTTCGCGAAGCTAAGATAGCGGAGACGATTAAACACGCTAATGTTGCGACCGTCGAAGAGCTGGGGTTCTGCGATGGGAGCTACTTTATTGCCATGGAGTATGTTTCAGGTGTTTCGCTTAGAACTATGTGGGATAATGCTCGACAGAGGGGACGACTCCTTCCCATTGCGATGAGCTGTCATATTATTCAGAAAATGTGTGAAGGCTTGGATGCTGCTCATAATACGCGGGATGAGCTTACGGGAGAGAAAATTGGCCTCGTCCATCGGGATGTTTCGCCACAGAATATATTGGTGAGCTTTGAAGGAGAAGTTAAGGTTATCGACTTTGGCATTGCTAAGGCGGCGAATCAAGTATCGAAAACTCAAGCCGGTGTGTTAAAAGGTAAGTTTGGATATATGTCACCTGAGCAGGTGAGCGGGATGGGCTTGGATAATCGGTCTGATATATTTGCGTGTGGCACAATCCTCTATGAGCTTATGGTAGGAGATCGACTATTTATTCGGGAGTCTGACTTTGCGACCTTGGAGTGTGTTCGTAGGGTGGAGATGGTGCCGCCTCGCCGGATTAATCCCAATCTGTGTAAAGAGTTGGAGTCCATCATTATCAAAGCTCTCGCGAAAAATCGTGAACGAAGATATCGACGGGCGAGTGAGATGGCTGAGGATCTCCAACGTTATCTATATAATTCGGATCAAAATGTCTCTCGCCAGGATTTGCAGCAGTACATGCAACAGTATTTTCAGATGGAAATAACGGAAGAGAGGACCCGTTTATCAGCCTACCGTAATCTGGAATCTAATCAAGGAATTGCTAGGGAAGAAGAGGCTACGGAGTACGTACGAGTATACACTGATAGTATTGCTGGTTCATATCCGAAGATGATTTCACCATCTCAGAAAATCCAGTCCGAAGAAGTTGAGTGTTTAGGTACTATTCCTGGTGTGCTGGTGCACCCGCCAGCGTTTTCGGAGACTATTAACCATCTTACGCCGACCGATAGCGGTCGGGTAGGTATCCCAACATGGGCTGCTGTTCTGTTGGGTGCTCTCCTGACACTACTATTTCTTGCTTTGGGAAATGCAGTATATTTTCGTAAGATGTTGTTCAGTCCGGTAGGTGAGCTTCTTGTTGAATTCGAGCCGACTGATGCTAGTGTATTACTAGATGACCGATTGGTGGCTAAAGGGTCACCAGTGACCTTGTCTGACCTTTCGGTTGGCATGTACGTAGTGACTGTCCGAAGATCCGGTTACCAAGATGCTGTTCGACCGGTGCATATTTCTCGAGGGCAAGCAAGCTCAATAGCGCTAGCGCTCCAGGCTCGACCACGTTCCGGTCAGCTCAGTGTTTATACCAAGCCTCCGGGACTTGATATTTGGTTGGATGGTGAAGCTATTGGGAAAAAAACACCTATAGAGTTAAGTCAACTGCCGGTTGGGGAGCATGAACTGGCCCTTTATCGTCCGGATGGTTCCCTTGTTCGTCGACGGAAGGTGCATCTTCATCCTGGTGTTCCGGAAAGGATAGATCTTAGGGTAGACCGCCTTCCTCCGCAGTTGCAGGTTGTTTCTCGTCCATCCGGGGCCCAGGTGCGTATCAATGGCTTGCTCCGGGGTATAACTCCGCTGAATGTAGAAGATCTTGAGCCTGGTTTGGCCAACGTAGAAGTACGTTTACCTTCGTGTGAGTTATTTCAGATGAAAAAGCACCTAGATCCAGGTGCGGTGTCTGTTGTCTCAGCGGAGCTTACGTGTAGTCAGTGATCTCTCCCGGTTGGGTTTGCCGGAGTGGTTCGTGTTTGTTCCTGAAGTTGGGCGCGGACGGCTCGTTCCTCGATACTCAGCGTGGCGATGGAGGCCATGACCTGCTCAGCAATGGACCGATAAGTTTTGCCCGTTCCCGGTGCTGAACGTAGTTCTGTTAGATCCATGGGTTCACCGAAAACAATGATAATGGGCGGCCCATGACCCCTCATATTCCCCCATATTTGTTCACGCACATTGTTGGTGAGCCCGTTGATGTAAAACGGGATGAGGGGCGCTTGGGCGAGGTGTATTAGCCGCCCGACCCCACTTTGCGGAGGTAGGAAGTCGTATGGGTCAGAACCAAGACTTCGGGTGCCTTCGGGATGAATTCCTACCGATCGCCCTTGAGTGATCGCCCGAGCGAGTTCAGAGAACGCGACGTGGTTTAGTGAGGCTCGCTTACGCTCACGGAAAATAGGAGGGTACATGGACCAAAAGGACATGAGCCCATTGACGAAGAAACCGCTTATAGTATCGTAAAAGTATTGGGAACGAACCGGGTATAGAACTCGTTCGAGGTAACCAAGCCGAAATAAATATGCATTGGCTACATACATGTCGAAGAACGTTCGATGATTAGATGCCCAAATGAGCCCCTGCCCTGAATGGGGTGGTGGGAGCCGCTCTACACCAACAAGATGGATTAGGCGGGAAGTCACCAGCCGGATCCACTGGGCGCCAATAAAGCGTTGGCCCCAACGCAACAGGTTGTTGATTCTCGAGTACATAAAACTCGAACGAACAACCCGAACGTTAAAGCGCTCAATAGGGGTAAGTCGGTCAAACACGTCTTCGAAGTGCTCAGCGCGGGGTGAGCGTTTTCTGGGTATCGAGTTTGGCACTGATGTACCGTTGGCATCCCCTGTACGGGGCGGCAACCCAGTTTAGAAGCTCCGGCGGCCGTTTTTGCTCGCGCGGCTGTTAGTCGCAGGTTGTATCATTGGTTTATGCCACGGACGTAGGTATCATAGTTGGATAGTGGCAGCTTGGTTGAGAAGCCCTGTGTTGTGGACGGTACTCTTCTCGGTGCTGGCTGCCTGGCCGCTAGCCACGATGTTGTTAGGGGATCCCTTTGTGGCGCCCCCCTTACAAATGACGTTGGTTCCGACGGACGCAACGCCCACCACGGCCTTTGTGGTACCACCATTTACGCTTATCGACCAATCAGACCAACCATTTGCTTCGCAGCGGTTGGAAGGCCAGATATGGGTGGCTACGTTCTTTTTTACAAGCTGTCCTAGTCTATGTCCGCAGGTTATGGCTTCCGCAATGGCATTGAGTAAGAGCCTCGATGAGGCTGGAGAAACGGTGGAATTTGTGACCTTTACCGTGGATCCCAAGACGGATACTCCGGCGGTTCTTGCTTCCTATGCGGCATCGAGAGGCATAGATACCCGCCGATGGACCTTTCTCACCGGTCAACCTACTGCTTTGGAACAGGTTATTGTCGATGGTTTCAAACAGCCTATGGGTGAGGCCATGGATGGTGAAACGCCAACAAGTGCACTTGAGATTGCGCATGGTGTGCGCTTGGTTTTGGTAGATCACGGTATGGAAGTACGAGGCTTGTATGACCTGGACGAAGCTGGTCGCTCTCAACTGCAAGCGGATATCGAGCGTCTACGTACGACGGCAAAGCACTTGCGGCCATGATTCACCCTGGTCTTTGCCTCAAGTGGGTTCTTTCAGCTTGATAACTGCTGGCTGGTAACTAGGATTTTGCACATGCCAACTATAGCGGTCACCGACACGACTTTTCAGAAGGATATTTTGGAGTCGGAGCTTCCCGTGTTGGTCGACTTTTGGGCGAACTGGTGCGAGCCGTGCAAAAAGATTGCACCTACTTTGGAAAAGCTCGCGGATGAGTTCCGTGGTCGACTGACTGTGGCCAAAGTTGATATTGATACCAATCCCCGAGTTCCGCAAGCTTTGCGAATTCAAAGCATTCCGACAATGTTGATGTTTTCGGGGGGAAGACCGGTGGATGTAATACAAGGTGCTCTGCCGGAAGAACAGCTGAGGAGGTTTGTGGAACCCCATCTGGCTCCTCCGCCAGTTGCCGAAGGGAGTATTTCTGTGGAGCTGCTAGCCGCATCCATTCAGGGGGGGCAGCCCATAACGATTGTTGATGTGAGAGCGCCTGTTGATTTTGGTCGTTCGCACCTTCGCCGGGCGATCAATATTCCCGCGGATCAGTGGCCAGGAGGATTAGCAACCTTAAATGCCCCTGGTCCTATTGTTGTTGTGTGCAGAACTGGAGATACGAGTCGGGAATTGGTGGAGGCGCATGGGGAGGAATTCTCCAGCCCCCTTATGGCTCTGGAGAAAGGACTCCTAGAATGGGAAGGTGATGGTCATCCGACCTACTCTAACCGAGAAGAAGCCTCGCTGGATGAGGTGTAAAACCCGCTAAACCCAACAGGACACACAACCTGTCAGGTTTACTTGCAGTTAGTAGAAGAGTTTGTGAGACTGGCTCTTATGGCCGCCGGGCATCGTACAATGAACACAACGGCGACCCCCTTTCTGAAATGGGCCGGTGGAAAAACCCGGCTATTGTCCCGCATCCTGCCCCGTTTTCCGGATCATCTTGGAACCTACTATGAGCCGTTTCTAGGGGGCGGTGCGGTGTTCTTTGCTATGGCGGCGGCACAGCGATTTGATCAAGCTGTGCTAGCGGATACTAACTCGGAACTTATCAATCTGTACCGAGTGGTACGAGATAATTGCGCCAGTCTCATTCGGGGTCTGACACCGCATGTTGCAAAAGCTAAAGAACCTGATTGGTTCTACTATGTACGGTCGCTGAAACCGGCTGAATTGGAGCCGATTGAGCGGGCGGCACGCACCTTATTTCTCAATCGAACCGGCTTTAACGGACTTTATCGTGTGAATCGGCGAGGCGAGTTTAATGTGCCGTTTGGAAAGTACCCAAATCCCAAAGTGCTTGATGTGGCTCGGCTTGAGGCTGCATCGCGAGCGCTTCAGGGGGTCGAGCTACGCTGCGCTGACTTTGCAGCGGTAGCGGCAGAAGCAGGAGAAGGTGACGGGGTTTACTTTGATCCTCCGTATGTACCCATCTCAGCGACGTCCTCGTTCAACGCTTACCAAGCGGAGGCGTTTGGCGCTGAAGCCCAGGAGCAGTTGGTAGATACGTTTAGGTGCTGTTGGAAGCGCAGTGCGATCGCGGTTATGAGCAACTCAGATTGTGAATACACCCGCGAGCTATATCGATGCCTAGATGTAGAGGTGGTCCGGGTTCCGAGAGCGATCAATTCTGTGGGGAGTGGACGTGGACGGGTCAATGAGCTTTTGGTGGTTGGTCCGGGCTCTGCGGACAGTGTTTCGGTGAGTACCACCTCCACGCGGGTGTTACGGGTTGTTTCTTCCTGAAGAGCGACCACAACATTATCAGACTCGTATTGGACTTATGGACGCATTTTGGCCGCGTAATGGAGGTCTCCCGTGTACTGTGACCTCATGAGGGGCTACCGGCAGGAAATCGCCAAACAGGCATCTGCTCGATGGAGCCCCCGCCGTACATCCATTGCTCCGCAGGCCTTCACGTGCGGTCAAGTCGGACCCTACCGGTTGGGGCCTGAACTTCGTCATGGCGCGTTTGGGCCAGTGAATCTGGCGATAGGTAAAGAGTTTGAGTTTGTGCTCGAAATCGAGCGAATTGAGGTGCCGAGCTGTGATAGCGGGTGTGCGCCTGGGGTGGGAAGCTTAGCTGCTCGGATTCTGGAGCGCATGAATCACTGTGTGGGGTGTAAGCATCCCCATGTGGCGTCTTTGATTGGCGCTGGCTTGGCGGATGATGAGCCTTACATTTTACGGCCCCATATCCTGAGTCGAACATTAGACGAGCTCGCAGCTGATCACATGCTCCCTCCCCCTGGGCCGGTGGCCGCGGGGATTCTCTACTCTGTTGCGGAGGGCCTGCAAAGCTTAGAGAATTATGGGCCCCAGCCTGGGCTATGCCTTCCGGGCGGGATAGATGGTCAACATATATTGGTCGGGTGGGATGGAAGTATTCGAGTCCTAGGTGCGGGCTTTGCTTTGCTACGCGATGAACGCCTGGGCGTAGATCTCCGCGCTCTAATCTCTCTTGCCCATCGGATTGAACCATCGTTGGCGAAGATCATTCAGACTGCGGCCAGTTTCACAGAGATGGCACAGCAGATTCGTCGCCGGTGTAGGTCGGCTTGTGCGGAAAGACAAGAACTAGTGGGGAGCTGGATGCGAAAGATTGATGGCGAGGGTTGTGATGCACTCCGCAGATTATTTTGTATGGAGCCTCTCCAATAGAAGGAGGGGTGTACAGCCGCTCGTTTATGTATTTGACAACAGACTAAGTGCTCTCACCAAGAGGCTTGTATGAGTCTCGTGGTGCCTGGGTCTGGTGCGTTAGCTCTGGCGTTGTCACTGGTATAGGTCTCCGGTATCCGGGCCGAGTGAGTGAGGAGCTGAATATTCGGATGGGAAATAAAGGGCGGAGGGAAATAGAGTTGCTCGCTGCCGCTGCTTTGTTTGCGTTACTGTATTCCGCATTGGCAGCTATTGGTTCCTTTGGGCCTCTGGTTTTTTCTGTGCAGGGTTTGTCGCCGCAAAGTATCGCACTAGCAGCCTCACTAGCTTCTTTTATGAAGATTGTCGTGCCCATGGTGGTGGGGTCCTTGGCGGACAATCGCGGTCGGCGATGGGTGCTTCAGTGTGCCACCGGGTTCGCTATCGTGATCGCGGGGGGTATGAGTTTTGTTGTTAGCCCAGGAGCGCTGATTGTGGGGTACGCAGCCTATATTGGTGCATCTGCGGCGCAAGTACCGTTGGTAGATGTTCTTGCTTATGAGGCTCTAGGGGAGCGGAAAGAGCGCTATGCATGGGTGCGGGTCTGGGGATCGGTCGGTTTCGCCAGCTCGCTTGTGGTTGTTGGAGGGAGTGGTCTTCCCCAGTGGCCGTTTGGTTTTTTTGGGCTTTTGGTGGTCTTGCAGGTAGTTGCGCTAGCGGTAGTTACATGGGGACTAACAACTCCAGTACCACGGGTGTCTGCGGCTTCAGCACGAGGGCTTATGCTTGTGATAGATGGTTGGCAGACTGCTCGGAAAGCCGGTCTCGGATGGTTTTTGTTCGGGACCATGCTTAGTTTTTGTGGGTTTGGAATCTATGATACTTACTATGCGCTTCGTCTAAAAGCATTAGGTTTTGGTGAGTCTTTTATTGGTTGTGCTATGGCTTTAGGCGTGGGTGCGGAGATTATACTTATGTTGTTAGCTCCCCGATACTTGGCGCGAGTGGGGTCAGAGAGTGCCATTTGGTTAACACTAATTGGTGCAGCAACGGCTTCTATCCGATGGTTAGTGATTAGTGCGACCAATGAACCTTGGATACTTTTGAGTGTACAACCATTACATGCGATTTCGTTTGGATTATGGTTTCTTGGTGTTGTGGCCCATGGACAAGGAAGAGCTCCGAATACGGCCAGAGCCCGCATCCAAGGGACGACAAATGCGGCTGTTGGTTCGGGAGGGCTGCTCGGAGTAAGTATTGGCGGATGGTTTGCTGCTACCTGGGGCTTTGAGTACGCATTTTGGTTGGGAGCGGTCACATCTGGGGCTGCTGCTGGGGTTTACTTGGCACTGCTTTGCCGACCATTAGGAAAGCTAGAATGCTGAGGAGCGGTTGAATCCGAGACGGTCCTTTAACTGTGTTTCCGGTACCCTCCCTCCGGGGCCGACCCTTCACAAACGCGGGATACGGCGTCATCTCCGCAGCCAGAGCTTGAAGACACGCCCTAATAGTGAATATGCCCGTGATTAGGGATGAAGATGCCGAGGAACAAGCGTTTTTAGCTCATTCTCGGGGCGTGCTCCAAAATGGGAGATAATCTCTGAGGCAGAAATACTTGCGATTTCAGCGGCTTCTGCGGGGGATTTGCCGTTGCAGTACCCATACAAAAATCCGGCGGCGTATAAATCACCGGCACCGGTCGTATCCACCAGTTGACGGATCGGCGATGCTGGGACTTCGTACTGTTGATCCCCAGTCAGGATAATCGAGCCTTTGTCGCCGCGGGTGATAGCTACGAGACTGCAATGCTTAGTCAGCTCTGCAGCTGCTTGGGCGATATCATCGGTTTCGAAGAGGGCATTGGCCTCCGCTTCGTTGGCGAACAAAATATCGATATGCCCTCGGATCAGAGCTTGGAAACTTTCTCGATGTCGGTGAACGCAAAATGGATCAGACAGAGATAAAGACACTTTGCGGTTCATCGAGTGGGCAATTGCCGAGGCTTTGAGAAACGCTTCCTTCGCTTTAGGTGGGTCCCAGAGATAACCTTCCAAGTAGGTGACTTGACTCGCTTTGATGGTTTCTTCGTCCACATCGCTGGGGTCAAGCTCTACACAGGCACCAAGATACGTGTTCATGGTTCTTTGTGCGTCTGGAGTGACGAAGATAAGACAGCGGGCGGTAGGGGCGCCGTTCTTCAGTGGCTCGGTGTCAAACCGGGTACCGAGGGCGCGAATATCTCCTCGGAATGCCTCTCCTAAAGCATCGTTTGCTACCTTACCGATAAAGGCGCCTCGGCCACCCAAACTGGCTAGTCCAGCAAGGGTATTTGCGGCGGAACCGCCTGAGACTGCCTTCTTGGCTGCTGGCATACTCGCGAACAATCGTTCTGCGTCGTGAGCATCAATGAGGGTCATGCTGCCCCGGTTGAGGTTATGCTCGGAAATAAAGGCATCGTCGGTCTGGGTCAGCACATCTACGATGGCGTTGCCGATTCCGGTTACGTTGAGGTCGCTCATGTGACTTCGGCAGCATAGCGAGGTAAAGCGATCATTCAACGGGTTTTCCGGATAGACGGATATTGACGGACCGTATCCAAAGCGCCATGGACCGCAAGCGAGGCTCCATTCATGAGCGATACTTGCCAACGCGGCGACCTTCGGAACTTTGCGATCATAGCCCATGTTGATCATGGGAAAACAACCCTGGTTGATGCCATGCTCGCTCAATCTGGTATCTTTCGAGAAAACGAAGCCCGAGTGGATCGGGTGCTGGATTCGAACGACCAGGAACGAGAGCGAGGCATCACAATTCTCGCCAAGAACACATCGATTCGTCTTGGTGACATCAAACTGAATATTCTCGATACGCCTGGTCATGCGGATTTTGGAGGGGAAGTAGAGCGAGTGCTTACCCTGGCGGACGGGGTGTTGTTGCTGGTTGATGCGGCGGAGGGCCCCCTCCCTCAGACCCGTTTCGTGCTTCAGAAGGCTATGGAGGCGGCCCTTAAGCCGATTGTGGTGATCAATAAGATCGATCGCAATGATGCTCGCCCCCAAGAAGTCCTTGATGAGGTGTATGATCTGTTCATCGATGTTGGGGCGGATGAGGATGCGCTGGAGTTTCCTGTGGTTTACGCCATTGGAAAGCTAGGGATCGCTAAGCGAAGCCTAGATGACGAGAGCGAAAATCTTCGTCCGCTGTTTGAGACCATTCTGGAGCAAGTGCCACCACCTCCTGAGCGGCGCAAAGAGCCTCTACAGCTTCTTGTCGCGAACACCGAGTATGACGAATACGTGGGCCGGGTTGCTGTGGGCCGCATCATGGCCGGTTCGGTAAAGCGCAATCAGAATGTTGTACGTCATGGTCAGGAAGGAGCCAAAAACGGGAAAGTGGTCCGCCTGTACGAGTTCACTGGTCTCGGGCGCACCGAGATCGAAGACGCCGGTGCGGGGGATATTGTGGCCGTGGCCGGTCTAGAAGGGGTAGAAATTGGCGATACGATTGTAGACGTCGCGGAGACCCCATCCTTGGAGCGGATCGCAGTTGATCCGCCGACCTTGCGGATGACCTTCGCCATCAATGATTCACCGTTTTCTGGTCGAGAAGGTAAATACGTGACTTCCCGTCAGATCCGAGATCGTCTGTTGCGTGCCGCGGAGCAGAACGTTGCGATCCGCGTGGGTGAGGGGGAGACTCCAGACCGTTTTGAAGTCGCTGGTCGGGGTGAGTTGCAACTGGCGGTGTTGGTAGAACAAATGCGACGTGAGGGTTATGAATTGGCGCTTTCTAAACCCCAGGTGGTGACTCGCGAGGTTGATGGAGAAAAGCAGGAACCAATGGAACAAGTCATTATTGATGTTCCAGAAGAGTATGTGGGCGTAGTTACTCAAAAACTACCTGACCGTAAGGGACAGCTCCTAGGCATGGAACCTCTGGGGTCCAGCCGCACCCGTTTGACTTTTCGAATTCCTTCGCGGGGTTTGATCGGGTTTCGAACCGAGTTTCTCACCGATACGAGGGGCACGGGGATCATGAACTCCTTAGTTGATGGTTGGGCACCGTATCAGGGGGGGGTAGCCCGTAGGCCGAATGGGGCAATGATTTCGGATCGACTCGGGAAATCGACTCCATACGCAATATTCAATCTTCAGCCTCGGGGTCGGTTATTTATCAGGCCGGGTGCCGAAGTGTATGAGGGAATGATTTGCGGTGAGCACAATCGTGAGTCGGACTTAGAAGTAAATATTGTCCGCGAGAAAAAGCTCACCAATATCCGTGCGGCAGGAAAGGATGAGAATGTCATTGTCAGTACGGCCAAAAACATGAGTCTGGAGGATGCGATCGAGTGGATAGATGAGGATGAGTTAGTTGAAGTAACCCCGAAATCTATTCGTCTGCGAAAAAAAGAGCTAAGGGGCTCATTTCGTCCCAAGCGAGTTGCTCGTAGCGATAGCTGAAATTGAATCGTCTGCGGTTTTTATCAGTCATCATACTTGGTATGTTCCTAAGTAGTTCAAAAGTTTTGAACCCCTTAGAGCGCTGACCAAAAAGTTGATGGCTTGGCTGGCTGGGGATCCACCGTGCTTCATCCGAAGCACGGGTCCTAGGTCCTAGCAGGCCATCGGAAAAGTGGGATGGTTGATCCGCGAAGTATCTTTTCCGTGGAACGCTCCGGATGAAGAGGGCGCATACCGGGCGTATGCAACCGATGAAAGGCGAAGCCGGTCCAGACCTTCCACGGAAAAAAGACCCGCGAAGCGCCTAACTCAC
>JAHQVK010000008.1 GCA_019634385.1 Myxococcales bacterium
AGGCTTTTCGTGAAACGTTCTGACGACGAGGCGAGCGTACCTGGCGGTACGCGACCGAGGAGAGACTTCTTGTGGTCAGGATGTTTCACGGAAAGACCGGCCGATAGATGCCTGCAGGGCTAGATCAACAGGCTGCTAGTTCAGCTGAGTACAGCAAAGACCACTTGATTTGATTCTGGAAAAATCAACAAGGGGTCGCGCAGCCGCGGCATTGCCCCGAGGAGAAGCTGGAACTTGGGTTCTACTCAAGTTCTTGCTGCTGTATTATGTACCCTCTTCATCAAAACATTCCACGGACAGCCTTCGGAAACTATGGCCACTCAGCTCAATCAACTGGCGGCTAAGCTTTGAGCACTAGTTTTCCGAGAAAATGCCCTTCCTCCATCACCTGGTGGGCAGTAGAAGCATCACCAAGGTCCCATGTATCATAGATATGTGGCTTTGCCCGACCGTCTGCAAGAAGCGGCCACAACTCTTCCTGCACCATCAATCGCAAGCGCCCCTTTTCTTCCAAAGACCGAGAACGAAGATAAGAGCCAGTAAGATAGATTTGCTTGGCCATTATCTTATGAATGGGAAGTTCGGCCCTCATACCTCGAAGAAAGGCGATACTGACATGACGTCCCCGAAACCCAAGTACATCCAGATTTCGAGGAAGATAGTCTCCGCCAACCATATCCAATACTACGTCGACGCCACGAGCTCCGGTCACGTCTTTACATCTCACTACAAAGTCTTCTGTCCGATAATTTATGGCGGTATCCACTCCTAAGCTTCGGCAGAAAGCCGCTTTATCATCACGTCCTGAGGTTGTTATCACCCGCGCTCCACGAGCCTTCGCCAGCTGAATGGCTGCATGCCCGATACCACTCGATCCTCCATGTACCAATAAAGTCTCTCCTTCGGTCAGTGCCCCAAGCTCAAAAACATTAGCCCAGACTGTAAACCATGTCTCTGGCACCGCCGCCGCTTCCAGAAAAGATACCCCCTCGGGTATTGGGAGACACTGCTCTTCGGGAACAACGCACAACTCAGCATACCCTCCTCCAGACAACAAGGCTGCAACTCGGTCCCCAACTCGAAAGCGAGTACATGCAACACCAACGGCATCCACCTCACCGGCAACTTCCAACCCAGGAACCAAAGACGCCCCCGGCGGGGGTAAATATAGGCCTTTGCGCTGAAGAATATCCGGTCTATTCACGCCAGCAGCCACCACCCGAATCCGAATTTCGTCATCTACTGGCACCGGATCCGGGTGCTCACTAAGTTTAAGAACCTCAGGCCCCCCAGGCTTACTAATTTCAACAACCTTCACTAGAGAGCTACCATCCCTCATGTGGAAACGAATCGAAACACCTACAGCAAAGACCACTTGAATTGATTCTGGATGAATCAACAAGGCGTCTTTGCAGTATCACAGGGTAGGGTAGTCAGGGATATCTGGGACCGATCATTGCTTACAGATACATCCTAGCGGGTCACTTTGTTCGAGTGAATAAAGAGACCATTTAGGTGGGGGGATTATAGAACTGAAGAGCTAACAAACACGCTCCAGCATGAGTGTGGTAAAGTAGAACTTAGAAGGGAATAGACACACCTGGATAGCCCGCAGACTTCAGACCTTCTTCTTCAAACTATCGATCCCTTTCCAGAGCTTTGCTTCATCTCTGGCGGCCTCCAGACCCAGTACCTTAAGAAGTTTTTGGAGCGATGCCTTGCGCTGAGCCATGTCTGAGTTACCCACCACTTCCTCGAAAAAGAAACGCGTTCGATCCTTCATTTCTTTCTCTTCGGAGTCGAATTTTTTCTTCACGTGACAGGCCGTACACTTAACCCCAATCCCCTTGGTGAGAGCCTTCATTGATTTTTTAAAACTAGAGCCGGTGTGTTCGAGGACCTTCATATTTTTGTGCTCGTCGTCCGCACGCGCATCGGCGGCTGTACACACAACAAAAGCAAACACAGAGGCACCCAAAATACGTACAGTGAATTGATACATGGTTTCAAACTCTCCTGAAAAAACAAACAAGCGAATTAACGCTGTTCGCTAGTTCTAAATGCGACTCAGGAACCGACAACCGGTCCGTTCTAACCACTACGTCACAGCCTCGGTCTAGCACTACATAGTACAAGGCCGGTTCCTTAGGAGCATCCTATCTATGCTCGGCCGCTAATCAGCAAGAATGTACGTACGTAGGTCGCTAAGGGCTGTCACTCGTCCATGAATCGCCTGAGCTTCTTCTAAGAACGGGCGATTACCCGGATATCGTTGTGAAAAGTGAGTGAGCATCAGATGTTTGACGCCAGCCTCCACAGCTAATTCAGCCGCGTGAGCGGCGGTCATATGTCCCCGTTCTTCCGCTTCTTTGGCTTCAGAGCTCAAATACGTACATTCAGATATTAGAACGTCTGCTCCCTCGGCGAGAAGCCGAGCCCCAGCGCAGCGGCGAGTGTCCATCGCAAAGGCCAAGACAAAAGGGTTACTGCTGCTTTTCTGTTGGATCTCCACGCGATACCCTATGGTAGGAACGCCATGCGACAGTTTCTGAGCATAAATTCGTAGTTCTGGGCACGCCATCTGCAGACCCAAAGCCCGAACTGGACGCGGCTCGAACTTGGCTTGAAGATCGTATATGCAGGCGCATATCGCCCGTTCGTAGTAGCGCAAACCACTCACCGGGAAGTGGAACTCCACGACATTACCAACATTCGCCGCATTGATAAGCTGTAGAACGCCAGCGAGCCCCAGGCAGTGATCTCCATGGAAGTGCGTCAACAGTACTCGCCGGAGACGCTCAACGCCCACCCGAGCACGGGCCATCTGAAGCTGCGTGCCTTCCCCGGGGTCAAAGAGAAAATCTTCGCGATCCAGTCGCAAAAGGTAACCATTGTGATTCCGGTAACGCGTAGGCACCTGACTGGATGTACCCAGCGCCACTAGCTCAATGCGACTCAAGCAGATTCTCCCAAAGTAGATTCAAGGTTACGGACGGCCTGCACAAAGGCGTGCATGCGCCGGTGGCTTTTTATTCCCGGTGCTTCTTCCACACCCGAGGACACATCAACTGCGTGAGGCTGAACCAGCCGAACCGCTTCCGCGAGATTTTCCACCCGCAAACCACCGGACAGAATGACCGCACCCCCTCGAGCAATTCGCGCAACCCGAAACCAATCCGCCTTAGCACCTGTGCCTCCACCACCAGCGCCATCAACATTAATTGCTCCTTGAAGCGATCCAGAACTGGATCGTGTTGACGGGTTGGCCAGCCGCCAAGCTTGTACTCGACTCTCCACATCAAGACTGTCGAAAAATGCGGGTACAATGTAACGAAGTCCCGCGGTCTCCAACGCCTCTGAGGCTACAGCTTGCACAAAATCAAACCCCAGCGCCCGAATTCGTCGACAAGTAGGCACATCTGCCTCACCGACAACCGCGACCCGCTCGATATCCGCTTCCTGCGCTTTGTCTAGTAGAATCCGGGCTTCTGACTCCGAAACTCGGCAGGTACCTCGATCAAACACCACACCAATAGCATCCACACCCGCGGCAATTGCCGCTTGCACATCTGCTGGTCGGGTCAACCCGCAAACTTTAACGGCGATACGCATGTAGGGTTACCGTTCCTCGTGTTTATCGGATACGCAAGTGCCAGGAAATAGCATCTATGAACGAGCACTTCATGAGGAAGGCTCTAGACCTCGCGCGCCAAGGCCTCGGACGAGTATGGCCAAATCCCTCTGTTGGCTGCGTGTTGGTCCAAAGCACAACCATTGTTGGTGAAGGTGCCACTCAGCCCGGAGGAAGACCACACGCTGAGGTTGTTGCCATCCACCAGGCCGGACCCATGACCGAGGGCGCCACGGCTTACGTTTCTCTAGAACCCTGCGCCCACTACGGTCGAACGCCACCCTGCGCTCTTGCTCTGATTCGAGCCGGGGTGACCGAGTGCCACATTGCGATCACTGACCCTGATCCTCGGGTAAACGGGAAGGGGGTACGCATGCTCAAGGACGCGGGGATTTCGGTAGCCCTCGGTCTTCTTAAACCCGACGCTCAGGAACTCAATGCGGGTTTTTTTCTAAGGGTGCAAACCGGGCGCCCCCTGGTCACCGCAGTCACCCCTCCATATTTCAATCAGGAGCAGTATTACCATGACGCCCACTTAGAAACTGCCTTCGGCGGCCTCGGCGTTTGGGCCAATGTTCGAGGTACTGGCGTAGCTCCAGTACGCTGGTGGTTGGGAGGAGACCTACCCCTAGGAGGCTATGCCTGGCGGCAATTTGAGTGCACGATGAACGATGAGGGTATCGATGTCCAAGCCATGCTCGGACAGCTTGGCGCCCATGGTCTCACCCGAGTGCTAGTACCATCTGACGATCCTCTTACCACGCGACTGCACCAGCTAGGCTTGGTCGACCGGAAACTTGGATTCGAGAGCCAGTCGCGCACCGCCCGTTGATCCCGGTATCTATGCCTTCGTTTCGTCATCGGGCCAGAGATCGTACAAACCGGACTCCACCCGGTTCAAGCGTTGTGCCGCCACACCAAAGTCATCTGATTTGCTCGTGAGCGATACCGGTACTACGAGCACTGCTCTTTTTGGTACTTCCGAAATACGCTCAACCACTGCCCGAAATCCGTGAGTCATTCGGTCTCTACATGGCGTAGCCTCAAGATCTTCTCCGGTCGCAAAAGGGATTGATAGTCGTGGGGATGAGGTTCCTGCTGTGGACATAGTTCTAGACTATCGACCCATATGAGAGCCAATGTCGACGATATTATTGTCTAGCACTGAAGATGCGGATCATCCCTATCCAATTTACACGGTGTTATATACAGCGGAGACCACTTGCATTGATTCTGTTAGAATCAACAAGGGGTCGCGCAGCGGGGCATAGCCACGCGTAGAAGCAGGATCTTGGGTTCTAGCCAAGCTCTTGCTGCTGTATACGTAACTGAGTGGTTACTCATACTGAATAGTTACTCATACTGAATAGTTACTCATTCAGGTAGGCTGCTGACATCCGCTTCAAAGCCTTCTCCGTACGCTCTACCCACTCGTTGTGTACGCCTACCCGATTGGCCATCGCTTGGTTCATTCGGTAAACTTGCGTCGCTTTTCGAACCAGAACCGCAATTCGTTCACGCAACTCTTCCTGATAGATCTCCACCACATCCGGTGCAAGTTCAGGAGGCACCGGTACTGCTAAAAGTTCATCAAACAATCGCTCATACATTGAGCCTACTCGATACCCCGCAGCGGTTGCCCACCCCTGATGCCCTACACGAACCGCACGAATAAACTGGTTCTGTGCTCGAAGTAAGTGCTCACATTTCGTTTCCAATCGAGCCGCCACACGGGTGGTCCACAGCGTATTATCCGGAGGGGTTGTAGAGTTGTCCACGGCCATTGACGAGGTAGATATGGGTACCGCCGCTGCTAACTCCTCCGGCGTCACCAAAACAACCGCTTCAAACAAACTAGCCTCTGATTCTCCGAGATAGAACCGGGCTTGGGCAATAAAGTATTCTACCGGAAGATCTTCTTTCTCAGTCTGTTTATCATAATAGCGAAGCGCAGCTAGAAATGTGTGTTCAGCCTCAGAGACATCCCCGAGCATAAATTGCCCCACCCCAAGCCCCACCCTGGACTCAATCTCTTCCATCGGAAGAAGCACCCCATGAAAAGCCGTCCGTAACTGAGTAAACGCATCTATGACGGCTTTCCAGTTCTTTACTTTGGCTTGGGCAGTAGCGATTCGAAAATACGAGTCTTTATGTAGATCTCGAAACTGATAGTCACGAATGATTGCCTGATAATGGCCAACCGCTTCTACCCACGCTTCCAACTGCTCATAGGCGAGCCCCGCGTTATAATGGGCCAAAGGTGCAAAAGATGAATTGGGAAACTCAGTAATCAGTCGAGCATACGCCTTAACAGCCTGGTCGTAGGCCCCGATTTGAAATTGACCTTGCCCCTGCTCCAGAAGTGTTGACGCGTCATAGCTCGCAAGATCCTCGAAACCATTGGGTGCCCCCAAGATCTCCATCCGCTCCATAGCAATAACATGAGGGGGGACACCGCTCGTCTCCGGTACGAAGAAACTAGCGTACGCCGCACACCCTCCTAAGCCTATAGAACCAGCAAGAAGCGAAAAATAACCTATGCTATGCTGCACTCGGAGTCTCCTTCCTGTACATGCCTTGATGATACGAGAAACAACAAGGGGCTTGAAACTGTACTATCGACATCGCGCACGAAGTATCATTGTGAAACAATCTTACCCTCTCCTGATTCGAAGAGCGCACTCCGAAGATACTCCAGCCCGCGCAGATCATGAACATCCTCACTAAGCTCTGGAACAATATATGTGGATAGTAGGACATCCGAAAAATGCGCCTTCATCTGTCGCACCTGAATGGACTCTTCCCTGAACTGGTCAGCCAGTGCGGACGTTGCGCCCAACAGATCCTCCACTGCTTCATAAGGCATACCTTCTATCTCCGCCCAAGCTCGGAGGGCATCCGGTGAGCTTGGCAAAAGCTCCATAGGCCTCGGAGTCGCTCGATTTAGGATCACCGCTGATACCCGCGCCTGCTTATCTAGAAGATGCCTCGTAAACGTCTGAGCATCTCGCACACCACCTTTTGAGGGGCGCCCGATCACACAAAAATGGGTCGAAGTATCCCCCAAGAGATCCGAGACTGCCCGGGCTCTCACCGTAAAACCATCAAACATTGTTGAGAAAGCTCTGAGGAGCTCCGCGAGATCCTCCAGCAATTCGGATCCCGTAAATCGAGCAATCGTGCGGAAAAAAAGGCCACTGCTACCAAAAAGTCGCCCCGGCGATGCTGGTTCGAGTAACCAACGCGTAGCATCGTTACTCAGCACATCCATCAACCGATGAGGGGCATCTAGGAAATCTAGTGCGTGGCGGGCAGGAGGGGTGTCGAGCACGATCAAATCAAGCGGATCCACCTTTCGATGGGCTAGCTGATATAGTTTCTCCATAGCCATATACTCTTGCGAGCCGGCCAATGCGGTCGATAGTGCGTGATAGAGGCGGTTGTTCATCAATCGATCCCGGTCAGCAAGACGCGGGTGGTAGCGTTGAATGACGTCATCCCAAGCCTCCTTAATATCCAACATCATCGCCGTTAAAGGGGCCGCAGGCGGAACCATTCCCATCACTTCAAAGGCTTCCGGTTGAATGCGGGTTTCTTGACTACCTACCTCCGAAATACCTAGTGCGTTGGCCAGTCGTCGAGCGGGATCAATGGTCAACACCACCGTCCTTCGCCCTAAGCGAGCGCCCTCAATGGCCAACGCCGCCGATACGGAGGTTTTCCCCACTCCTCCTGGGCCGGCGACAACCAAGCAACGAGCCTCGGTGACCATCCGGGCCAGTGAACTCATCCCCCACCTCGAGTAAGTGCCTGGTCTAACGTAAGCGCCACTCGTTGAATACGCTCCCGCTCCGATTTCATCCGAGGGACTTCGGGCACCATCAGCCACGGTCTCGCGGACGCAGTTATAAACCGCTCATAATGAGCCCGCTCTCGGACCGCGCGTTGCCTTAGCCTTTGGGCCACCCAAGCATACGGCGCCAACGAGGAAGGACCACACCCCAACTTTTCGTCCCAAAAGGAAGTCCCGCTATAGATCACTGGAGGATGAACCCGGTTGATAATGGCAAGGCCAGGGCGAATCTTCAGACGGGAGGGGATCGCGGACAATAGCTCCAATCCCTCATTCACCGGCATTTCTTCAGGCACAGCCACTACGTGAAGCACCGCCCTTTCCACCATCTGCGCCATTTGCTCAGCCTGGGATTTCATAATTCCCGGTGGAGAAACATCAGCTACTACCCGAGCCACCGACAGAAACGTGATCGCATGTCCGGTAGCTGGAGCATCCAGGATAATACGCTCATATTTCAGCGCACCATCCGGTCGACGATCTTGCGTCGCGTGCCACCACATTTTACCAAGCATAGTGAACTCGGCGAGGGCCGGAATCGAGCGGAGTAAGTACCTAACCAGTTGGTTCTCAAACACCAGTCGGTACAAAATTTGGTACTTGAGTACCTGAAGTGCATACTCCTGCAAGGCAGCTTGCGGAGTCATACAGCAGACCCATAACCGATTTTCCACTTCTCTCGGATGAGCGCTCGCTGAATAAGTACCGAGCATCCGGGTAGCTGACTCAGGAGGATCTACCTCCAACAACAGTGTACGTGCACCATCCTGCGCTGACCTCAAGGCTAACCCTAGGGCGAGGGTCGTACGCCCAGCTCCCCCTTTACCCGCTACCACCTGAACGGGCTGCCTCAAAAGCTCCCGAGCATCCAATACGTCTCTCTCCCCCGGTACTTCCTGGGTTGTCCGTAGAGCCATGCGGCTCTGCTCGGCTGTGCCTCGCTCCATGACCACTACAAAACTTTTTGGGGTTTGGGATCCTCAAAGCAAATCATCTTTGAGGTCCACGACTACCGAGCACAACAAACCATCTTATTCATCATGGCGAGGCTACCCACTCTGGCTCAGCCGTTTCTACCGCATCAAAAATATCTTGGCTCCGCCGGACCACCTGAATGTCCTCACCGAGTGCTTTAACAACCTCCTCACAGACTGCCCGGTTGGTGAGCAAAGCGAAATGACCAACATGCTCCACAATCACATCTCGCCCCACCGGTTCCACTTGCGCGCTCTCTGGCGGAATCACGCAAAAGTCGTGAGTACTACTGATCGAGACCAACTGTCCTGGAGGTGGCACCGGAAGGCTAACCAGCACCTTCGAGCCAGGACGCATATCCCGGGCAACCGCCCCCGGCACCATATGAGCCATTTGGCTGCCGGCATGAGGTGTGCCTAAAGTCACCAGCCGACGAATACGTGGATTTCGGCGCCCTACTTCCGCCAATCGGGCCACCAAACCTCCACTGGAGTGGGCAACCACATCCACCTGCTTTGACCCCGTTGCTCGGCAGATCAGATCAATTCGCTCCGACAATCGACCAGCATGTTCACGCAGGTCACCATTCAACGTAGGCAGGTTTATAGTATACAGTGGCCCTAGTCCGTATCCAGCCAAACGAGATCCCAACATCACAAAGTTAGATCTTGCCTGCATAAAACCATGCACCAGCAAGATGGGTCGTCCTGACTGAAGAAAACACGAAGCTGGCGGTGCCGGGTCGAACATCCCCAGGGGATGAAGCGCTACAAACGATCCAGCAGACAGAAACTCAGAGACAAATGTGGAACACAGCGCATCTAGGTGAGGACGACTCGGGGCCTCCGGCTCTATCCCCCGGAGACGACGTTCCACGATCCAATGAGTAAACGTGATGAAGGCGTAGATAGCACCCAAAAGGTAGGCAACTACCAGCCCCCCAACAACTGTGGCCCCTACGGCCATCGCAAAGAGACTGACCGGATGGTCGAACACGCTAAGCCTCGGCCTCAAAATCTGCCCGTTGATGGTTATGGTCAACCATGGCTTTCATGAGCCATCAAGGAGCCCGCTAGTTAGGGAGTTATGCACCTAAATTCGCTAATAAACTTTGTAAACCTCAAATTCTGCGCTTTTGCCCCGGACAACGTGCTCAAAACTGTCGCCTATCATACACCCGACTAACTTCTTTCCAAGCGGCGAATTCGGAGTAAGAACTGTCCAGCAGCACCCATCCACAACGAGTTTACTGCCTCCTCCCACTGAAGCTATATAGTAACACCTTTCCATCTCACCATCATCAACGATGACACAGGCACCCACTGCAACTCTGTCGTTCTCGCTCAGTTGAGGTAGGATCATCCCTTCCAGCGAAGCTATAGCCATGGCGAGATGCTCCACACGTGCTGTTTGAGCTCCCGCCAAATAGGATTGCTCGAGAGCTCGGGTATCGTACTCATTTTCGGGTTTAGCCTCTTCGTGCGTGGCCCCTTCACGAGCCGCCAATGCCGACGCTCGAAGCTGCTCCAGCTGAACATGAAGCTCAGCGTGAAGTGCTGCGTGTATCGCCTCCTTGTTCATTCCGTCACCCTACACGAATCACACCATTACGCTGGCGTCGTCGGTGACGCCGCCCTTCGGAGCCACCGCCAAACGCCCTTCCGACATGACATTGAGAGTCTCTACCATTTTCGGGTATCTCACCAAAACCTCGCGAAAGTCAGCTTGAGGTAGAAACAACAACTCTCCAAGCTCCATAGTTTGCACGGTCGCCATTGTGGGCACATCATACAGCAGACTCATCTCGCCAAAAACATCTCCGCTGCGCAATACCGCTAGCTCCGTAGGTCGGTTATTTCCTTCTGTGACTACGCGCATCTGTCCGGATAGTACGAGATACAAGCCCCGTGCTTTTTCACCTTGTTCAATGATAATATCACCAGGGAATACGCGCTGGGCACGAAACATCGCCAATAGACTGCGCTGATCCGATAAAGACAGATGGGCAAACAACGGACTAGTTGCTGCTAAGTTAGCCAGAAAACGACCCCGTGTGAACTTTCTTAGCGCTTCTCGCACACTCTCGAGTTGTCCTGCATACTCTTCCAAGTCTCCCCGGGTAAGTTCAAGCGCTTCGATTTCACCAGTCGCTCGCACCGTTGCTACCCGAGCCGCACGACTGACTAAAGCCATCTCACCAAATACCGCACCTCGGCCTAAACGAGCCAATAATACTTCGTCCCGGCCGCCATTCCTCCAAATAGAAACCTCGCCATCCACGAGGATATAAAACGAGTGCCCAGCATCACCTTCCTGAATGACAACATCACCGTCAGCGTAGCGACGTAGTCGAAGGCTCTGCAGCACCGCCAAAAACGGTGTAGCCCCTAAGTGGGAAAACAATGGAATGCGAGGCAAGGTCTGAGGCGCTTCATCAATTCCAGCCACTTCTGCAGCAGCCCTAACCGCCGCCTGAATCAACTCTTCCCCAAGCTCCGAAACTGGCGCCAGTACCGCATCTTCGGACAACGGGGGAAGATTCGGGACCGCAACATCACTGGTACGATCAGAATCGGCGGAGTACATTTCCGCCAATACTACCAAGATGTCTTCCAAGTGGGGATCTAAGGCTAGAACCATCTTTGCGGCAACAATTCCAAGCAACGGACGGCCTCCACGAATATGATCCCAAGCCAAGTCCCTATAAATCTTCTTAGCGTGATCAGCGTATCCCAGATTCAGAAGCGTATCTGCCATCCTAAAGCGGGCTTTGGCGAAACGCGGCTCAGTCCGAACAATGCTCAGATAGCGCGTCAGCGCTTCCTCCCACTTCCCCTGAGAAAATGCGTCTTCTGCTTGACGCAACTGGTCGCTAAGTCCGGGTAATGCCTCCATGTCAGGAGGCTAAACCGTATACTCTCTCAAGCAACTCTTCGAGCAGATCTGCTTCGATCATATGCGGATTTATTGGCCGCTCCAGCGCTTCCATTACGGCACGCAATTTAGGAACCGAGAGGTCTGACATGGCCACAAATGCGGTGTCTTCGTTCACAAACAGACATACCGCGCCTTCCTGCCTAGCCACTTCCTCCGGAAGCTCTCGTGCCGCTTGAGGCACCAGGTTGCATCTAGCAAAGTCCGCGGACGCAGCCCGCTCAAACGCAGTTTCCGGGCCCTCTCGAACCGCTAGAGGATCTTCCCCGAGTGAGCTCATCTGCTCTTCGATTTGTGCCAGCTGCAAGAGCAAGCGGGGTACATCTGAGCGACTAGGATTCGGTCTGAACACACCCTCTTTAACCAGTGAGTGAGTCTGCCCTTTGCTTCCTCCTAAAAGTCTGAGCGACCCGGCCTCCAGAACGGCTTGCGGAGCGAGAGCAACGGTTTCACCGCGAGATATCTGGTCCCCGATTCTCAGCTCCTGGGCTTCGTTCGTGTCTTCAGAAATACGCCACGCAATGCCCTCTAGACGGGCAATACAGAGAGGCGAAGATGAAGTACGGTGCAAGTTAACAATGGTTGTATCCGGTAGTGTAGGCATGCAACCTCAGTCGACCCAACCCATAGTTCTTAGCTTCTGATGCGCTTTCTTTCCAAGGGGTTTCCCTTCGAAGCGCTCTGCCAAACCCATGAGCACGTCGCCCCCTAGACCTCGTACCGCGTCCGACTTGTCCTCGGCCAGCGAGAAGCCTAGATAGTACAGATCGGTTGGCTCCAGATCGAGCTCTGCAGCCAATCGCTCTACAGTGGGAAACTTCGGATGCTTGAGTAACCTACGAAAATGAGACACCGCTGGATCATGGCTGGCACCTCGTCCAAGAGTTTTCTTCGACAGCTTAAGCTCGCAGACCCCCAATAAAAACATAGCTTCCGGATGACCATCACTCGCGATGCGCCGAAATAAATCAGCCGCTTCGGACCACTGACCAGCCGCTTTGAGTTCTTCACCTCGTTCGACCAGGTTCCCGGAGCCTCCCCGTCCACGGAGAATCCGCATAACGTGTTCTGCAACTTCAGGAGGCGCTTCCACCACTGCGTCTTCCAAAGCATCAAGTATCGACTTCGTCAGATCGTCAGTGTGTGCCTCAAGAGCAGACGCGATAGCTCGAGCTTGTTCACCGTCGGTGATCCCCACTAAGGTCTTAGCAAGTGCACGACGCCCATGGAGGGTGGAAGAGGCCGCTTCCACCGCAATCATTCGATCCGATGAGTCCCCGGCCAAAACAACCAAGGCAAGAGCCCGGGCCGCGGGTGCTGCATCTAGCGCCCCCAGTGCTCGAATAGCCCATCGACGGACCGGCGTTTGCTCCGCCTTCGTCAATGCTCTTACCCTAGGTTCGAGCGCGATGGGTAAATCCATACCCGCAAGGGTATCGCTAGCCACAGACAGTAAGGCAGGTGGGGTACCCGGCATCTCGAGCACATTCACCAACGTCTTAAACACATGTTCCTGTGCCCCCCGATGACCACGGGAGGCTCGCCAAAGCACCTCCACGGCGCTTATACGGACGTCGGCCGGTGCTGGTGCCTCAACAATTCGGGACAAAACACCGGTCACCGCACCGTGGTCGACGCCTGCCAACAGAGCAACAAGAGTTGACGCACACCGCTCCAGGCCGCCGTCTTCAAGCTCACCGACAAATGCATCCACATCGTGCAGAAAGGTCGGCACTTCATCCTGGGATAACCCCGCAACCTCTGGCGCCAAAGCTTCCAGAACCGACTCCTGGACTTTGGCACTTCCACTTCCCAACTGCATAATGAGCATCTTCCGGGCTTCACCACCGCCGCGTGCACCAAGCACAGCAATAGCCCCCATCCGTTGCTTCTCATCTTTGGCTTCAAGCATCTGCACCAGCTCTTCGAGCTGGACCCCAGGCCCCTCCGCCAAAACGATCTTCGCTGCATCTCGCACCAACGAGTCCCCATCCTTGAGAAGCGGCCGAAGATCACGAACCAGCGTTTTCGGTGCAATGAGCCCCAGGGCAATCGCAGCCGCACTCCGAACACTCGGCTCCGAGTCGCCGAGGGCTCGGCGGAGTCCACTCAAAACGTCCTCCTCACCAATCTGGAGAGCACCCAGCACCACCGCAGCCGAACAACGATGCTCAACCGGCGTGTCAGTGAGCAATCCGACCAGACGGTCATGAAGCGGGTCTTCGTGATTTGCAGTGCTTCGGGTCATCGGTGTTTTCACCCTCCAAACAAAGATTCATCTAAACCAAACCACGTTGGCTTGAATCACATTGAACCTGAACTCACTTCGTTGAGCCAAAACTCACTTCATCTCGCAGCGCCTTGGTAAGGTGGCAGTGATGGCTCCCGTGCACCGCAGAACTCCTACTGTGCGAATATTATGCTACCTACCGCGCGAATATCGCGGGTTTACGAGGTCAGAGCTAGGTCTGCCTGCTCGTCGGGTTCTTACTAGCAGTATACCACCGTCAACTCAACCATTCGGGGACATAGTGCAATAAACCTCATCAGCACCCGTCGGAGTTCGGCAGTACTTCCTCGAATAGCAACGCATGACACCTGCTTATGGATAGGAGAACGCATTATCGTCGCCAACAGGCCGCCAACCTTAGCCTAGTTAGCGTCAATCATTTAGCAGGCACTCAACATTTTGTTGAGGAGCGTACGTCACATCCACACATTGGAAAGCTATTTATTCACGCTAGCGTGAAGTGGCTCATTTCAACCTACTTTCGCCCACGACTGGCAACAACTTTTATCAAGAAGCGCCTCAAACTTGAAACAATCATTGAACAAACCCAACCGTTATTCATAGGGTTATCCGGCGATAGTAACTACCACGTTCACCGTCGCTTTGCCGCGACTTCCTCGCAACTACGCATGAAGACAAACGACAAACTACCAGTATCAAGCCCGAACCCTGAGGATCAACAAGTCTTAGATAGCGAACTGATCGCTTATCTCGGCGATCAGTCTGAGTCCCCTGAGGAAACGCCCAACAGCGCAAAACCGTCATTATCTACCCAACGAGGACGAACCCTTCACACGGATCGGGCTAAGGATAAGACTGAAACTCTTATCCAGTCCCATCCTGTAGGCAAGCAGCGCTTACTTTCCCCCTCACTAAAGCCCCATCCTAACGGTCTTCCTCCTCACGAAAACCCGTCCGGTGGGCCCCCTACCCTCAAAGACCTCCCTCCATGTGGTCTGCCCCGGTTGAGTGCTGACGGCATCATACGTCTGGTATCTGCCAGACAATTGTTGGGATACTGGTTGTCCAGCCTCCACGAAGGCTTTCTCACTTTGCTGTGTGATCCGAGCCAGCATCCTCATGCGACGATAACCATCACCCTGATAGTGGCAGATACCCAACACACAGACACCACTCAGGTCGTGGGGCGCTCTGGTCCTTGGGTTACCGTGCGATGGCCTAACCTGGTCCCTCTGAGATCCATAGTAAGTGCCACCGCGCAAAGCTGGTCCGATCACGTTCAATCTCTCAGTGTAGGGACACCCACTGCTTCTCTCGCTTCGGACACAAGCCCAAGACGCATCTTCGACAACAAGTGCCCCCCTGAACCCACTCGTACCAGTGCCTCTTCACAGGCCCTTCCTCCCAAAGAGACTCTGGACCTCACTCGCAAGCAAAAATCATCAGCCACGGCGAGTACATCTAGTCCCAGCCTCATCCATCCTTCCCCTGCTCCTCCTCCTTCCACTTCAGCCTCCAATGCATGCTCGGTAACAACCAGTAATACCCCCCGGACTCTGCCAAAACTTGATGGCAATCTTGTCCTTTTTGCGGATCAGGACACCCTGCGCAACGAGATCAACACTCATCTAACGAACGGGGGGTTGTTCGTTAGCTCTTCCCCACTCCCCCTTCGCACACAACAAAGTCTCAGTCTCGTGGTCCACAACACTCCGCTGCCTATTACCCTCGAGGCTGAAGTTGTCTACGCAGACAATCATACGGTAGGATTTTCGATCAATCACGCCCAAGAGATATGTCGAGCGATTCAGCAGTGGCTGGCTGGTTCTCAGGCCGTTTCTCCGCCATCTGGTGGTTCCCTCACTGAACCCCCATCGTTAAACACTCTCCTTAAGTTCACCCACCATCACCCAACCAACCCGGACACTTCATCTAACCAGAGTGTGTTCAAACTATTTTATGGTCTCGCAAACAGTCATTTTGCTGGTGCGCTCCAACTACAGGCTCCCCCAGTACACGGATCCATCTACTTCCACGAGGGCAATATAACTTTCGTAGAGATGTCGCCGTTCGACCTCAGCACATCACTTGGACGTATGTTGATCCAACAACGTAAACTCTCCGAATCAGCGCTACAGACAAGCCTGAGCGAGGTACAACAAACCTCCCGCCGTCTCGGAGAAGTCTTAGTAGCTCGCAGACTGGTACCTCAAGAGAGTGTCGTGGCCGCGCTTCGAGAACAAACTCGCGCTCGCGTTGGTCAATTGCTGTCACTTCGTTCCGGCAAGTTTGTTGTTGAAGCTCAACAGACACCACCGGGCCAGCAAACGCTTGTGCTCACGAGAAGCTTCAATATCCTAGCCCAGCATCTGCGCAACCAGTTGGAACAACTCAACTCAAATGAATTTGAACATCACCTAAGACCCAGATATTCGGCTCAACTACTAGGCACCCCAAAGCTGAACAACAACGTGTCATGGTTCGGATGGACGCCAAAAGAACGACGATTTGTCCAAAGCATAGCCAAAGGTCCTACCACTCTCGCTGAAACATTAAGAAGAAGTCCCTTATCAACTACCGGTGCCTTGCGCCTCATCTCGCTAGGACTCGTACTAGGAATCCTGCAGTTGCAGGAAGATAAAGAGTCACACCCAGCCACTTCAGATTGGACAAAGCAGAACCTCGATTTAACCGCTCAACACCAGCTCATGCTTACCCAAAACCATTTCGAGAAAATAGGAACTCACTGGTCTACCCACCATAAACGCCTCAAAAAGGCCTACGAACAAACCAAAGCCGAATTCTCCCTCAAGCAATCCAAATACCAAGGAGCCCCCGATAACGTGGTTCGACTGCTCAAATCGATAACAAAAACTATCGAACAATCGTATGCGCTCTTATCAAATACTGAAAAGCGCATTGCATACCGGCAAGAGCTGTTCAATCACATCGATCTTGAGTATGCCGCGAACATGTTGAGGGAGAAGGGCGAGGTGGCACTCCTCAGAGGCGACCATACAGCGGCCATTGAAGACTTCGAAATTGCGATGGAGTTATGTCCAAGCAAACGCTCACAAAGACTATTAGAAAGCGCCCATCAGCATTCTCGTCCTTCTCCGAGCTAAAGACCGGCCCCACTACCAGACCGAAGCAAAAGCTTCTCTTTGACCTTCAACGCCCCTACGTCACCACCCCCGCCTCTAAGGCAAGCTCAGACAATTCTCCCGCATCCACCAATTGCTCGAGTTTGTCGCGAATATGCCAATCACGAATATCTTCGAACATGCGAACGTTTGCTTGTTGCTGTTCACGGAGATTCTCACCCTCTCTGGACATCATGAGAAAAGACTCCAGCACGCCTTCAGCGTTATACAATTCCACGCGAATCCAGCGGAGAAGCGGCGCTTCTACAACTTCTTCCAGTCGAATATCCCGAACGTGACTGCGGGGAACCGTCACTGTGGTGTCCTCCATACGCAGCTCCAAACGGTCAGAAAACAGCCCAAAAAAACCCACATTTTCGTCGGTCTCTACCCGTGGTGGGAATAGCTTGGCCGCTAGGCGATTTTGGCTTCCACGGCACAAACCGACAAAAGTCCAGGGCCCATTTTCCGGCAGCTGAATCGTGCTACGGAGTCGCGCAGCTAGATCACGATTACCAAACAGGCCCCACGCATTTGCCAACCAACTCACTGACGCCAGACCAAGCCCCAGCAACGTGAGCCCCCACAGTGGACCAACAGCGACACTCGAGATCGCCGCAGATCCCAGGGCAGCCACAAAGATTGTTCCGGCCATAAGGTTCACAAGAATGCCCTCACGACGCTGATAACTCGCAAATAGTGAACCCCGAGGCGCAACTGGCACGAGCTCATGCTTCAAAGTTGGATGCTGGCGATTCCCTACCGGAAGGAGCGCACGCTTGCCACGGCTAACCACGTCATGAAAATGCCATCATCCGCGGTTCGGTGAAAAGCCTTTGGCAACAGTCGACGCACAGATTCTGTATAGCCCAATCGTCGAAACACCACACGACCTTCCGTCCGTTACCGACTGGGGACCCGAATTCGCCACTGAGCCACTTTTTTCTTAGCTAAGGAAATCTGCGCTGCCGTAGGCTGCCCTCTAAGGACATCCTCCCACGCCTCCAACTTGGTTTGGGCAGCAATTCTATCTATTTTTTCAACACTTTCCGCTTCTCTCACTAATTGGTGTTGCAGGGCAGCTATCCGCTGACTTGCGGCCCGGCCCTCACGGCTTTCAGGGGCCCATAGCTGCACGGAACGCCAAACCTGGATGCGATCAACCTTTGGTCGACCACTCGATTCCACCTCTTCAGCGGCTTGGACCAAGCGCCGAGTTTCCACTTTTTGCCAATAAACAAGGCGGCTTCGAGCCTCAGCTACCGCTTCTGACCGCGGGTACTTCTCTAAGATAACCTGCCACTGGGAAATACGTTGTCGTGGTTCAATCGCGGGGTCTCGATCAGCGGCCCGAGCAGCTTCCAACCATCGTATACGATCCGCATCTCTCCAATGGGCCGCTGCTTTCTCCGCATAACTCAGCTGTTTTTGTGTGCGACGGATAAAGCTATTCCAGGACTCTACCTTCACCTCGTCCGGAACCGTCGGGTCTTGCTCAAGTTGTAACAGTCCCTGGAATGACCTCACCATACCCTTAGGCGGCTTCGTAGCTGAGGAAGGCTCAGCAGCCAAAGCCCCCCATTCGCACCCAAATACAAAAGCCAACCACCACCAATGCTTCATCATTGATGGCTATTACTCCAAAAACCAACGCAGGTCCCCAGTCTGGTGGAACTTAGCTCTACTCAAAAGTTGGATTCGCAGCCATAATTTACGGTTGTCTGGCCGGTTCATGGTGCCACGCTCAACATTGGGCAATGAACAACTCTGAGCTTGGGCAGCGTTACTTTTGCACTACTCCTCTTAATAAGCGAAAAACTTGCTTCGGAGTGCAATGCTATTTGCAGATGTACCTCCAACTTAGCCCCTAAGTCAGACTCTAGCCGCCACGTATGAGCAACGCTATCGAGACAGAATCAGCCCGGTTGCCTCATAGTTAACTCTGATTCGAGCACTACCATCCGCATTGGGTGTCTTACCTATATATTGAAACACACATCGATCAATCTGCAGTGCCGAATTTTCAATAACATCAACTAAACGTGAATCTATGGACTTCCGCAATAGTAACATGCGCTCGAGAGCCCCACCCTCTGATCGGACGATTACCTCTCGAATCGAAGGAGCAGAGGGTTGCATTTCCGCCTGCATCCACAGAAACCCGAAGACTAAAGCTGTTCCATTGAACACGGCAGTCTCACCTGACCTAGCCCTAATAGAGGACCACTGTCGAGCCCCCTAGCATCACAAATGGAGAAGTATCACAAGTGCGCGGAGAGTGTCCTCTCTAGATAGATAAGCATGTCCGCCGGCGCATCTGCCGATAATACATAGCCATACCCATCCACACTTGGCACCTGCAATTCGACTGCATGGAGAAGAGGTCTACTCAAATGAACAACAGCACCATCCACTCGTATAGCCTGAACGGCGCCATACAGGGTATCGCCCAAAATAGGGCACCCTGCATGCGCGAGGTGAACCCGTATCTGGTGCGTTCGTCCAGTCACAGGCTCGGCCTCCACCCAGGCCCAGTCATCAGCTCGGCCGCGAAGTGTTACCTTGGTTAGCGCCGATTGACCGTGACTCGTCACCGCCCGAGCTCTCGGCCGGCGACGATCGCGGGCTATTGCACCATCAAGCAATCCCTCAACGCCAGGCCCTTCCACAACCGCCCAATATCGTTTGCTCACCCGACGTTCTGCAAATGCACGAGAAAAAAAAGCCGCATTTTCTGGTCCCTTAGCCAGAAGCATGATGCCCGTTGTATCTCTGTCCAAGCGGTGCACAACATGAGCTCCACGGTCAGCAAAATACTCCACAATTGTGGTCTCCGCCGCCGTTTCGGTCGCATTGACCGACCAACCCGCGGGTTTGTTGATCGCTAGGCAGTGCTCATTTTCAAAGACTACGAGCGGCGGATCGCGGGTGGGACGCTCCATAGCTGGGTGGAGCAGTATCCGAGCCCCTGCCGGGAGCCGCCGGCCAGTCACCCGACACCGGCGTCCATCAACAAACACTCGCCCATCGTCAATTGCTAGCCGTGCGCCCCGACGCCCCACATCAAGGAAGACTTCCGCCAGAAACACATCCAAGCGTATTCCTGCTTGGCCTGAACTCACCAGTTGGCGACGCACATGCGAGAAGCTCTCGACCATATTTGTTGTCCTCAAGACTCGTCAAAGGGGCGAGATTTGGTCATCCGCGAAACCAATTGCCCCTTCTTACCCAGCAAAAATTCCTGTTTAAGTTCCGGATCGAAAGACTCATAATTAGGTCGAATAGATACTTCCAGCGATACCAGAGTCTTGGCCGCATGCCGTTTGATTCGCCCTGAATGCAACTCACTTCCACACACTCGGGCAAGGACCGTCCCCACCTCTTTTGGCGACAATCGCTCCAGAGCTTCAATCACACTGGCCTGAACATCGTCATGATGATCATCGATATACGGAACAAGAACTTCAGCTTCACCCGGAGTCAAAAGATCCCCTAGCGCGTCCACCAGCGCGACCTTCGCCTGAGTAATTCGGTGATCAAGAGGCTCATACTGCTGAAGAGCACTCACAAGCATGGCTTTTGCCTCATCTTGCGAACGAATGCGTAGGAGAGCTCGAATCGGAAACGTGAGCGCCTTCTTTTCTGAGCGAATAAAGCGCTCGATAGATGGTACCGCCGCCTCACCAACCCCTACCAGCTCGTCAACCAGATCCTTCTTCTCTTGCTCATCTGCAATTTGTCCGTTTGCATTGACTGTGAAACGACGTAACAAAGCATCATAGGCCTCCGTGGAGCCTATTTCGAGAAGCTTCTCCATGGCTGTACGCCGGTAGTCAGGTTGCGCATATACTTCCCGTACCTGCTGCGCTGCTTTCTCCAGCGCGGATTTCGGCTTAATGAAGTCCAGAATACCCACCGCGAGGACGCGTTATGGGTATAGTACGGATTCGGTCAACCGAGAGTTGCGCTTCGCTACGCAGCAAGTTCACGCCTACGCCTAAGTAAGCGAGTAATAAAGCTCACCTTCTGGGGCTCACAGGGGGGCATGCCGGACACATGTCCTGCTAACTCCACAAAATCACGCGTTGCTCCGCTTCGCTTGTCGTAAACCGTTACCGGCTGCCGGCGGCGATTTGATCGTACCACTGCCTCATCTCGACGAATACATCCGGCATAGCGAACCCGCTCCTGCAGAAAATCCTGCACAATTGTATGAAGCTTCGTGAACAACACCTTTGCCTCGTCTGGCGCAGCAACATTGTTCACCACACAACTGACCTGAGCACCGGGTTTCATTTGGAACAACAATTTGGCACTCGCGTAAGCATCCATCATGGAGCTTGGATCCGGCGTAAACACCAACATGGTTTCATCCGCTGCCGCACTCACACTAAGTACCGGTGGAGCCAAACCCGCCGCATTATCCAAAATCAGAAAATCAAAGTGAGCCTCCAACTCATCAAAGCCTAACGCCAACTCACTCAGTTTGTCGTAATCTAAGGAGGCCAACGCAGGAATACCACTACATCCCGCAAGGACCTGTACTCCTCCTGGACCAGGCGTGAGAGCGTCCGCTACGGAACATGGCCCTTCAACCACATCCCGAAGAGTTCGCTTCGGCTCCAGGCCCATATTTAGGGCCAAGTTGGCTAGGCCAAAATCGCAGTCAAGGAGAGCGGTTCGCCACCCTCGCTCTGACAGTTTTATCCCTAGGTTTGCGGAAATCGCCGTTTTTCCGACGCCACCTTTGCCGCTGGTGATGGAAATAATTCGCATCCTTCGACCTATCTATTCATCAACCAACGCGAGACCCGGCCGACAAGACTTGGTCGTGCGTGTTGGTAATCATCGGAAATGGCTAGAAGCAACGCATCCAGGTCTACCCCTTGTGCGGGTCCATAGGCCGCATCTAACGCCGCAACTACATCTGCTTGTGAAGACTCTATAACAACAACTCGTCGCTCAAGAGATGAGGATAATCGCCCAAGACGCTCCGGATCGTAGTCACTCGGAGCTATACAACACAAGGCACCATCAGTCTCAACCCGAATCGGTGCCGCCATAGCTTGATATGCCAATCGTTTGGGCACAATTGCCACCGCTTGAGGTTGAGGCCTCACCGGTAAGTGAGCTTGGCTAGCGAGCTTTTCGAGAGGTTCATAGTTGTCTTTCTCATGATAGATGCCCTCATGAGGGACAGATGAGTCATCAACTACGTCTTCGTCGTCGGATGACTTCTCTTTTTTTGTTGCCCGTGCTACATCTGAGCGCTCGGTAAGAACATCTTGCGTCGCCACCGAGATCTCGTCTTCATACGGGGACGTGTCAAGCGGGCGGATAACATCCTCCGCGTTAGGTCCCAAGGCCCCGGGCCGACCAAGAATATCTTCTCGCCACGGATTCTCGCTTAGAGATTTACGATCTCTATCAGGCCCCCCATCAACTTCCGTTAACATAGGTGGGTCGAAGGGAATTTCTATTCCTGCATGAGGATCATCAAAGACCTCTTTATCACTGAGCACCTGATAATGTTCGAGCATCTCCAAATCTGCCGACGATGGCTCAGCTCCACCCTCATTAACAACCAAATTCTGCTCGGAAGATGAACTCAGTGCAGTTCCCGATGGACTTGCCTCTTCCGTAGAACTCAGTTCTTCAGCCCCTAGTAGTTCCGTGCCTTCCGATGTTCCCACTTCCTCATCCTCCGCCTGGATATCCTCGGATGGGGTCGATAATATATCAACCAAGTCATCCTGTGGTACAGCCGTTGAGAGCCCTCGGGGAATAGTTGACCAGTCGGTGTGAACCCGTTCTCCCATAGTTCCTCTACCAATCAGTCCTCCGTTAATCATCGCTTCCAACACATCTACATGTGATGGCACGGTCAAAGTAATTTCATGATCAGACGGGGGATAACTATTATTTCCCATTCCCTCCGAAGAGCGTTCTGTATGCAGAATTAGTGTATCTCCAAGTCTTTGAAGATAGTTCTTAAGTTGCTTGCTTCTCTGATCACTTCGCACCGCGATCAGAGATGTTAAACGCTCGATACGAGTAGCCAAGTCCTGGTAAGCATCAACATTCTCCGTCTGGTGCTTACTCATTTTCTCAGAGATCTCCATGATCGTCCCTACCTGAGGCTGGTGCCGGACAGGCGTGTACAAGCGCCTGCATTCGCTCACAAGCACTATCTATAGTCTTTCGTAGCACTTGATTTTCTTCAGTTAGGGAAGCCACCTCCGAACTGAGTCGCTCCGCGGTTCCTTGCAGATCATCCATCTTTTGGGGCGCAACATTTACCGTATTGTCATCATTTTGCGATTCCACCGATGGTAACTCACTCAATCCGGCTCCCATTGAGTCGTCCGATAGTGCTTGGTCAGGAGCTTCTCCTACCCCATCTACCAAAGTCTTTATTTCTTCCACCACTTCACTGTAGTGGGATTCGAGCTCTACCTTGTCCAACTGCCATTGCTCTGCTAGCTCAACAGCCTCCTCCAAGCCCGTTTGAATCTCTTGAGACCGCCCCAGCACTTCCGCATTATCTCGCCTTACGCCTACAAGACGTTCTCCCAAGGAGGTCTCAACTCGACCCAAAGCTTCTCGTTCTTCTTCGAGCCTCGTCACTTTCTCTGACAACCGCTCCGTCGCGCAGCGTAGCGTTGCCTGCGCTTGTTCCGCCTGTTCACAACGCTGCCTAAGTTCATCATGCTCTTGTGCCATTTCAGCGTTTTCAACGGCCAAAGTCTCAATCCGAGAGGTCAAGATATTAGCTTGCCTCACGAGTTCATCCCAGTCGTTGATCGCGGATGGCTCCTCAAAACGATCCTGGTAGAACGTTTCTAATTGCTCGATCAGACGATGCAGCGTCGCCTCTGGTCCGGACATTTGATTCATGCTCGCCCCAACCGGCTCAAGATAAGTCGGTCGTACCGGTCATCGACGCCTTCATTTCAAACTTTAGGCCCCTACTTCAAAAATTATGACTTTCGGACAACTACACTATCCAGCAAAAGCGGCTTGAATGACTGGAACATCGTGGTGGGCAAACGTTGGAAAGCTGGTGCCACCCCAAACGTCATCAACGCGCAACCCTCAGGCAACACCTCCCTGATCGTCTCTTTAAAGTCAGCGTGGATCTAATGCAAACACCTGGCTTAACCGAATTTTCAGACTCGGAGAGAGTCTAGCCATAGACTAGGGCGTTCCTTCAGACGCCGGACCGCGTTCTGACTTGTTTCCCACATCTGTGAGGGGTCGGTGGCTTCGCCACCCTTGCCGGCCCCTCGGCCCGGTACCCTCCCCCTCCGGGCCGCCTCCTCACAAACACGGGATACGGCATCATCTCCGAAGCCGGAGTGTAAAGACACGCCTTAGTAAATCACCCGATATTCAGCCTAATCAAAGACAAGTCATACATAGACCCGGGCCCTACGTTAACAGTACCCCCTAGCAGCCTGTTGATCTAGCCCTGCAGGCATCTATCGGCCGTTCTTTTCGTGAAACATCCTGACCACGCGGCCCATAGATGCGTGCTGGGCTAGATCAACAGGCTGCTAGGGCAGCATCATCTGACCAGCAAAACTCTCTGAAGTTGCACGAATAGCAAGAAGAGACTCCTCCACGTACCGAAATATCGGAAGAAAGACCAGTTCATCAGCCTCTAGAAAACAAGCACCAGCTCGCTGATTCCCCTCCGTACTTTGAGTCACGTGCCTCAACTCGGCACTGACCAGATATTCTTCCCAGCCGTCTGGTAGTTGAAAACGTACCAAGATTCGATCTCCCACTGCCAACGGGGGACAGAATCTATCGACCTTAAAACCCACCCCACCCATAGATATATCTCCATGCCCTACAGGAAGCTCCATCCCAACGAGCTGTGAGGACCGATCACGTGCCGAATCACAGGCAGCTTTTGTCACTTCTACGGACAAGCGTGCGAGCCCAACTCGGGCACCGTTTCGCAATTCACGGTGATGACGCATGTTAACTTCTCTTAAGCACCAAAAACGCACATCCCAATGAATTGTGCATTCCCAACGCACTAAGCATAGCCATCACCTTCATCACACTCCAGACAGAATTGTAGATAATCATGACTTATGGCACAAAATGCAAACAAACCATATCAAACATCTCAGAAAATAAAAACATTGAATCACAAACGATGAACACCCTCTCAGAATGGACCAACCGAAAAGTGAAGTGTCCAGTTGCTCACCCCTGGATCCCTTCGAGAACGTAACGGCACCCCCAAATCGATAGCCAGCGGCCCTACTGGCGTTGCGAGACGAATACCCACTCCTACTCCCTGCGCCAGGGCTCGGGTGACCTGTCTCGGATTGTCTGCGTCACCCACTTGGCACACTGTCACCAAAGAGAATTGGCCGTTGCCACACCCACTCTGCCCTTCTAGGCGCCACAAGTCGCCAACATCGTAAAAACCAGCCAAGGATAGAGGCTCGAACAGAACAACCCTAAGTTCAGCTTTCAAAGCCAGATAGAGCAACCCACCTGATGAGATATTGGTTGTTGGTACGCCTTGTTCATCTAATAAAGCATCTTGGGGTAGAAGCGTCTTTTCTGGATAACCGCGTATGGTTGAACGACCCCCAGCAAAAAAGCGCCTGTTGACAGGAATTTCCGTATCCTCGGTTGTCGGAAATATGCGTCCCCCGCGAATTGAAGTAACTAGGGTTGTTCGCGATGACATCGCTGTATAGAAGTTTACCCGTCCTTCAACCCTCGCATATGAAGGACTCTGATCGTCCCAGCCTTGTGCTAGTTCACCTTCGAGCTCAACATAGGCTCCTGAACGAGGCTGTACCGGATTGTCACGAAAATCCCAACTTATTCGAGGCCTAATGCTTAGGTAGCGATTCTCACCGGCCAATCTTATTGGCGTTGTTAGGTCGATCTCTTCTCCGGTGGAACATAGATCCTGTCGATCGTTGAGGGAAGCATTGCACTCCAAATGGGACCTTTCAAAGCTGAGTCGTAGTTGGTACGTCATTGGCCTTCTTTGCCCCCACAAACGAGGACGAAGTCCCTCATAGGAGGCTATGAATGTGGCCCTTTGGTTTTCCTCCGCAAACGCGGGGTCATAATCCCGAAGTACAATAAAATCTAATCCGAGCGAAAATCCATCCGGCAATAGGAGAATACGCGGGTAGGATACTCCAACAGCCAACTCATACTCCAATAAAACAATAGGCTGGCCTTCGCCTTTGAGAATACTTTCCGGTCTATAGAACGGTTCAATTTGATTTTGTAGTTGCGTATCGTAGACTGACAGCAATGGCTCCAACCACAAATTGACTTTAGCATTAGCTTGGAATCGCAGAGCTTGACCCAAGAGATTACGATCAGTAAACGAGCTAAACAACCGAAAACCTTCTTCTGTGGATGCTCCTCCTCCGATCTCAAAAATGATGTTGTTGCGCGGCACAAGCTCAACAACAACATCTTTCACATCACTGGGTTGATCTTCTTCCTCCGTCCGAACCACTACTCGCTCAAAAACGCCTAAACGAATAAGGTTATTGCGGGTCTCGGCCAACTTTGTCGTCGATAAATAGTCACCAGTACGAAACCGGTACTCCCCCTCCACAACCGACCGACGGGTAGTGCGCAAGCCTTGGATACGAATCTGCCCAACCCGAACTCTCGGCCCCGGACGAATATGATACCTCACTTCAACCGGACACGTTAGTTGACTCAGCTCTTTGGCGGAACCACATATCCCAGATAAGGGACGTCGAATCGCGTCAAACGCCCCCCCTATAGGTACCTTTTCCGACAACGAACGGAGTTCTTCCGAAACCGAAGCAAACGCGTACCCCATGTCTTGATACCACTGAAGGATAGCCCTCCGCCCACTTTCTACCTCCTCAAAAACAAGCGGTGTCAGTTCTTCATCAGATAAGCGCAAACCAGAAATATCGAGCACATCCTGTGCCAGTACATCGGTATGCCCAGTAAAAGCCACCGAACCGAGAATCCACCTGGGACCCTCATCTATATGGAAAAAGACGTCCAGCAGTTCTGGCGTTCGGTACTGAAGCTTAGGCCCCTGAACTTTTACCATCTGAAAGCCCGCTGACCGATACACATCCGCTATTGTATCAACCGCTGCTCTATATGCTCTCGGAATATATACCCGCTCTAGGTTAGTAAAAGATGTTGAGGGCTGCTTACGACGAGTATCAGGCAAAGATCCCCTTACCCCTCGGTCTACAACAGTGGGATCCACCCCCGAGTCGAGCTGGTTCGCTTCAAGGAATCGGGCCACAGTCTCCCGTACCTGTCCTCGAAGCTGCTTTACGTTGAAGCTTTTAGCTCCCGGAAACTGAAGGGACACCACTCGGCTTCCTGGTCCCTCTTTGATACGATACAAGACCTCCCGACGTCGCCCATCGGAAGAAGTCCGCCCGGATACATCAATATGCGCTCGGTAGTAGCCTAAACGCTCATAGCGAGCGAGCATGCGATCCCGGGCCTCCAAAATCGCCTCAGAGTCACTGCCCAGCTCAGAAAGCACCCGGACATCTTCCCGCAACCTTCGAGCGGATACCCGGTGATTACCATCAATACGGACTTCTACTTTGGCACCAGCGCGGACATCCACCAATACATCTGCGATCGTGGCACTCTCTGTCTGTGGAATAACCGTGGGCGGCGCAACCCTAGCATCCCAGTAGCCACGTCGCCGTAAATTCGCCTCCAGTCGGGTAAGGGCTGACTCAATAACACCCAGATCAAGAAGGTCTCCTGGCTTAATTCCCACATCTAATTCCCAAAGGGGGAAAGGCACCCAGCCTCGAAGCCGAATTTGGCCCAGTCGGGTCCGCTCACCGGAGTTAATATCCACAAATAGGTCCACAGCACCCAAGGCATCTGGTGCGGACAAGCCCAGTGTCACTCGAGCCATCCGCCAGCCTTGACGGGCTAAGGAACGGGCTACCCGGGCTTCAAGAGCCTGTAGATCACGATTCTCCAGCTCATCACCCGAAGATAGATCTATAATTTCAAGAACTTGGCCTTCGCCCACGCCCTCTGCCCCTGAAATTCTCACCTCACGCAGTACACGCTTTGGTTCCAAAACCAAAAGGACACCTACTTGATCCGTCCCTATCGGCCAGGCCCATGCAGTCACCCGGCGAAACTTACGAAGGCCGTAGAGGCGTTCAACAGTCGTACGCACACTATCACCGCTGAGCGGTTCTCCCTCAGGCAGTTTAATCAATCGTTCCAGTTCCCCAAGCGGGGTTTGGGTGGAGTCTTTGACCCGAACCTCCGCAATGAGACGCCCCTCCAATGCGGGCAACCCCCCCGCTAATTCGGCTCGTGCCTCATTTGGCCCAAAAGAACCGAGTACCAGCGCCATTCCGACAAGGACGGACAATAACCAATGGACGATGCCCATATCTACTGCGCCAACCACACAACGAGCAACCACCCACACACACATTCAGAGTAAGATAAAGCTTACCTGATTAACACATGCCTCATGATGTGGTTGCTCGACAATGTCCAGTCCATCATGATGATCATATCTAAGGGTGCACGTCTGTCGCCCTTCACTCTTCATGCCTGAACGCACATCTCCGCCATCTTCCGAGCAGACCACGTCACCCACCGCATCTGGTTCGCGCAGCTCTCCGGAACTCTGGGCAGAATACATGGCTTTATCGACCATTCGTCTCGCCATTTCGCTACCCATGATGCCGTCTGGTAAAGACCTTAGCGAACGGATACTCTTTAGCCAACAGTTAGCCTTTGAAATGATTCACGTGGTGGCATCCACGCCAACGCATGATATAGGAACATCACTAGAGTCTAGCGACAGTCTTTTCGACCCCGTCCCTCTTGAAGATAGTCCTTCGACACTGGACGACCCGCTTGGCCCCTTACATCGGGCCGCAGCCGAGCCATTGGTCCGTGCCGCCTCTGAAATCGAACAACGCTATCGAGAGGTAGAAAACAACTTCAAACGCGCACTCACCCAAGCCTGGCTGACCATCTTCGAACGAATTTCCGATTTGCTAAGCGATCGCGCATCTTCGGACTCTGCATTTGAGCATCCACGAGATATAGTAGACTTATGGGCCCAAATTGGCGACAGCGTTTTCCAAGAACTCGCCCTAGATCAAGTTTTTGTTCTCCTGAAACATCAGTGGATCAATGCCGCACACCACGCTCGTAAAGCCAGAAATCAACTAAGCGAATCGACACTACATACTCACAACATTCCAACATCAGCAGAGTTTCGCGAGGTACATCGAAGCTTATATATGCTTCGCAAGGATGTTCGGGCGTCCGCTACAGCTTCTACGGCAGAATACAACCAACTGCTATCATTGCCAACAGACGCTACAACAACACACACATCTAAGTCTGCACGACATACATCTATCCCAGAGTTGGAGGCCATACGGTCATCACCAACCTCACCGCATCCATCCCCTCGTCATCTGTCTCTTGCCGTCGACCACATGCGCTTATTTACCTATCAAGCTCCCCACCCAGTGGTCGACGCTAAGGCTGTTCTTATATGTTCAAGTCCACTGTTTAATTCAGATATTCTCGATCTCTGCGAACAGTGCTCCATGATCAGAGAACTCCTCTCCGCCGGCATAACAGTGCATCTCCTCGCTTGGATATCTGCACGGTACGCCGATCAGTGGGTCGCTTTGGATGACTACGTCGCGGAGCATCTCCACGCAGCGATTCAACACATACGCCGAACAACAAAAGAAGAACCCTTACATGTTCTGGGGGTGGAGCATGGTGGAACTCTCGCAACCATCTATACCGCACTCTATCCAGAGCATATACGCAGCTTAATCCTGGTTTCCTCCCCTATAGACTTTGCCTTGCATCATCCCCATGGAACGTATCCTCTCCATGACTACCTATCTAAGCTGAACGTAAACCTCCTAGCCGAGGCCATGGACATCATTCCCATCCATCTACTAGATTGCTGCTTTGCGTTATACTCTCCTTTTCAACGCGGGATTCAGAAATATCTCGAGATCGCTGATCAAGTAGTGAACCCTAGCGAACTACAATCTAGCACGCAAATTGAGCAGTGGCGCACCCAACCTCTAGCTCTACCCAGTCCGTTCGTTCTCAAACTAGTGAGAGCCTTATATCAAGAGAACCAACTGTTGCGAGGTGAACTAGGCATTTACGGACAGACGGTCAGCCCTAGCAAAATTGTTCATCCTGTCCTTCATATATTTGGCCCATCTGATAAGCGTATACCCGCAGCATCTGCCCTGCCCCTCACGCACTCTATCGGTAACTCAGAACCAGAGATTATGCGCTTTTCCGGTGATTGCCTAGACATGCTCACCTCCCCTAGTAGACGCCGACTCGTTGTCGCCAAAGTCGCTGGATGGTTGAAATACCACTGAGAATGACAAATAGTCACGAAATGAACGAAATATACCCGGTACCCGAGGAAATCGCTGCCTCAACAACCATTAGCCGAGCCACCTATACGAAGATGTACGAAGCATCACTCACAGACCCTGATGGATTCTGGAGGGAGCAAGCGGAACGAATTAGCTGGTTTAGAAAGCCCACAAAGATTAAGAATGTCAGCTTTAAGGGAGATGTCAGCATCAACTGGTACGAGGATGGTATTTTAAATGTATGCTATAACTGCATTGATCGGCATCTACCCGCACGAGCCAATCAGACTGCGATCATCTTCGAGGGCGATGACCCATCCGTAAGTAAACATATCAGCTATCAGACCCTTCACGACGAAGTCTGCCGTCTTGCTCACCTTCTCAAGAACGCAGGTGTACAGAAAGGGGATCGAGTCATGTTGTACATGCCGATGATTCCCGAGGCGACCTATGCAATGCTGGCGTGCGCTCGCATCGGCGCGGTTCACTCTGTCGTCTTCGGGGGGTTTTCTCCAGAGGCTCTCGCTGACCGTATTAAAGATGCGGATGCAAAAGTAATAATTACTGCTGATGCTGGTGTTCGAGGAGGGAAAACGATTAGACTCAAGGCCAATGTTGATGCCGCTCTTCAGAAGTGCCAAGGGAGTGAGTTCCGTGTTCTAGTCTTCAAGCATACGAATGAACCTATTCAATGGGTAGAAAACCAAGACCTTGATGCTCGTCTACTCATGAATCAGGCGCCCACCAATATTGAGCCTGAACCTATGAATGCGGAGGATCCTCTCTTCATTCTATATACCTCCGGCTCTACCGGAAAACCCAAGGGTGTCTTGCACACGACCGGAGGCTATCTCGTATACGTATCTCTCACCTACGAGTATATCTTTGACTACAGAGAGGGTGATATTTATTGGTGCACCGCAGATGTTGGTTGGGTGACCGGGCATAGCTACATCGTGTACGGGCCGTTAGCCAACGGAGCAACCACTCTCGTATTTGAAGGTATCCCTACCTATCCGAATGCATCCCGCTTTTGGGATGTTGTAGATAAGCATCAGGTAAACATCTTCTACACCGCCCCCACCGCCATCCGCGCTCTCATGCGGGCTGGAGACGAATTTGTCACGAACACCAGTCGAGCCTCCCTGCGAATACTCGGTTCAGTCGGGGAGCCTATTAATCCTGAAGCTTGGCGGTGGTACCATAGAGTCGTTGGCGAAAGTCGGTGCCCTATTGTAGATACTTGGTGGCAAACCGAAACCGGTGGTGCCCTCATATCCCCACTACCGGGCGCAACCGCCCTCAAGCCGGGCTCCGCCACACTGCCTTTATTCGGCGTACAGCCAGAGCTACGCAATGCGCAAGGGGATATTATCGAAGGGCCCGCCGAAGGGAGTTTGTGCCTTAAAGATAGTTGGCCGGGACAAATGCGCACCATTTTCCGGGACCACGAACGGTTCAAAAACACATACTTCACCACCTACGAAGGTCGGTACTTCACCGGAGATGGCGCCCGACGCGATGAGGACGGCTACTACTGGATTACCGGCCGTGTCGACGATGTCATCAATGTATCGGGACACCGTCTGGGCACCGCAGAGATCGAAAGCGCGCTTGTGGGTCACTCAGCCGTAGCAGAAGCGGCAGTAGTAGGATATCCAGATGACATTAAAGGCCAGGGTATCTACTGCTATGTGACGGTCAAGAGTCATATCGAAGAATCCGACACTCTGCGAGACGAGTTGGTTCAATGGGTACGTCAAGAAATTGGTCCATTCGCCAAACCAGACTTTATCCAGTGGGCTGGTGGACTTCCTAAGACTCGCTCCGGGAAGATCATGCGACGCATCTTGCGTAAGATTGCGGCAAACGAATACGAAGCATTAGGTGATACTTCTACACTCGCGGACCCCACCGTGGTTGATGACCTTATCCACCACCGCAAAGATATGTAGGTAAGCCACACCCTTCACCACTCCCATGACCGCTTAAGATCCAAGCCCCAGTCCCCCATGGGCACATCTTCTGAGGAAGTCCAACCAAGCTGTAGACTTAGTAGAGGAGTCAATCGTATGCGGAACGCAGCACGCTGGTCTTCACTACTCAGCAACGAGGTTGAATATTCAAGCCGAGCTGGTCGGTCGAGTAGAGAAAGATCCTTTGCAACTAATACCCGTGGCTCGTATGCTCGAGCGCGGGAACTGAACTCTGTTGTCACATCTATCTGATCAAGAGGTAGAACACGTTTTACCTGCCTATCAACCCCTGATAGTTTCAAAAGAGCGGATCCGGCAAAAGAAAACACATCTTGATCAAGATTCTGATCTTTTATCCCCCGCACTAGGCAGCTCACAATATCACTCTGGTTCATCTCAGGATTTGAACTATAGCTTGTACTGACCGACTCCAAACTTCCGGTCAAACTGAGTTGAATAGTCGCATCACATGCTTTTGAAGATACAGATAAATCGTAGCGGGTGGATAAGCGGTATCGTTCACGCATCTCAATCAGTCCACCCTCCGTAAAATACTCCCGTCCAATAAATGTTACCCGACCACCGCGTTCTAAGGATAGCGAGCCAAGCAATCCCATCCGCTCATTCGTTCCCGTAAGTCGTACGCCTCCAGTAAAAACGACATCGACATCATCATTTCGAACTCTTAGAGGATCAACCAATGGGAGAGCTATATCGAGCTTAATTACTTCTACGCTAGGATCGTAAGCAGCTGCGAGAGGTCGCGAACCAACAATCTGGGATATATGTGTGCGAGGAATAGCTCGAGCCTGTCGAACATCTAGCGCACCCCGAGCCCTAAGCCTTGGCCAAGAGCCATCTATGGTGATGGTACCATCCAGGCGTCCAACCAAATCAGACCACGCTAGTGCCCACCTAGGACGGGCATTCTCAAGTGCAAGGACAAGATCCAAACGAGGATAAAGAATTTTCTCGAGGCTCAGGGAGCCAGATAGATGCACGTTTCCTTTAGCCCACCGCCCTGATAGGCCTTCCAATAATAAGGAAGACTGAGTGAACGTTAGGTCTCCTCTAAGTCCGGTTAGCCGACTTGGAAATCCTCGCCACTCCAGCAAACCATCGTCTAGCCGGCCCACACCCACTAGCTCCCAACCGCCTGATCGACGACGAAAACCACCATTAAAATGCAATAACCCGCCAGATTGCTCCACTGAACTTATCCAGCGGGGCAACAGACTCAGATCTAATCGCCCTTGAAGATCAACCGAGGCATCGTGAAGCCCAGCAACTCCAGTAGCGCTCAGATGAAGATGTCGACCCCTGAGTCGTAGGTCGTTAAAGAGAATATTACCGGCTTTAATCTGCCAAGTAGCTGGCACTTGTAAATCAAACTTTGTTCCGCCAGTTTTCACTCGGAATTGTTTGATTCGAAGCTCCCCGTCGGGCTCAAAACCTTCACTCATCCGCCCTTGGAGCTGTGCCGACAGAGTCGCCATACCAGAAGCATCTACCCCCAGTAATGTCCCCACGACGTTGGGTACAGGAGCTCGACTCAGATCAAGCGAAGCAGTATATTCTCTGCTACCACGTAGTCCAAATTTTCCTGTAAATTGGGTACCCACCTCGGGCAGATGTCCCTCCAGTAGAGCCAACTGATTCTCAAAATCAGCCCGGATACGGCCGCTGCCAAATGTCAACCCTGCCGCGGCTAAACGCAAAATCCCTACCTCTACATATCCGTTCGGATGATACATCGAGCCAAAGAGATGACTATCCAGGCGAAGCTCACCACCAAGTCTTGGCCATTTTTCTGACATGAAGGCAAATTTCGGCATCGTTAGTGGTTCACTACTAACCTTTATATCCAAGGTCTTAGTGCGTGGCAGGATCCATCCCTCAGCCTGTATCTTACCGTCGCCGGCATCCAGTTCTGCGCGCTCAAATTCCACTCGACCTTCGACCATCTCCGCATCAAAGCGACCAGAAACAAAGTTCTGCCCAGCTATTTCAATGTCCGTGCCACCAAAGCGAAGAGGGCCTCGCCAATGAGATATAGGCCCTCGGAGATTGAAGCTACCCGTTACATCACCACCAAAATGCTCAGTCTGGGCAACGGACAATCCCAAAGGCACCAGAAGATCACCTAAGCGACCACGACTTACCCTCCCTTGAACCTGAATGGGCATTGCCTCGTCAAACCGGACGCCTACTCGTCCGTGCCAACGCGAGCTCCTCAGCCTCCCTTTTATATTCTCAAGCTTAAGCGCCTTCTTACCATCCCAATTGACTTCAGCAGAAGCTGCTCCCAAAGGAACGCCTGCGATAGAAACAGCACTCAGATCGGCCTTGCCCTCACCGGACAATTTGGCGAACAAACCCTCAATTTTACCGGACATTTTACCCTCGCCGGTTAAACGTGTACCACCCACTGGCCCAAGGTCTGCAAAACTAAAGTGGCCAAAATCTGCCTTCACCGATACCGACCCCGGTGCTTGATGACGGATTTTAGCTAAACCCCATCCCCGACTTCGTTCAGAGACCAAGCGAGCGTTCTGGATGAACACCTCACTTCTGGTAAATTGCCATCTGCCAGAGATACGCAGGGGCACGACATCAAGCATTTGGCGATGAACACTGGGCACACGCTGCGCAGCAGATAAATCCCAGCGGCGATTCCACACTCGCACCCCGTCGACATTGAAGTCGAATGGACCAGAAAGAGAAATCGGCCGTAATGTCCCCTTGAGGCGCGTTGGCCCGTTGACTGCGAAATCGACCCAAACCCCCTCCTCTCCCAAAGCATCCATGGACCGAGCAAAGGATAGATGTCTGGATCGACAATCAAGATTGAGACTGAGGTGTTGGTCAAACATCAGAGACCCTTTAGCTCTCATGTCACCACCACCCATAAAGAGTCTAAGATTGTTGAATTGAACTCCAGTCTTATCTATCTGCGCAGATATGGACAACTTATCCCCAAGCTTTCGCGGTCCAATACGGCCGTTTCGCCATTCAATGTTCGTCTTTGCTCTCGGCGAACTCCGATCACCCTCCAAAGAAAGACTCATCAGCACCTGACCGGCCATATCCGGCCATGCACCATGCAACTTAGGAAGCAGAGACATATCACCCGCGGCTTGAATATTGGCGGTATAAACCAAACCCAGAAAATCCAATCGTCCCTGAGCATCCAGCTGCAAGCCGCCTATAGATGCCTGTAATTGATCCAACCGTATCGCACGAGGAGCAAAAAGCGGTCCTTCAACATGACCTTCAAGCTCCAGATGCTTAATCGGCACCTCTGCAAATAACACTGGCTCAGACGTGGCTAGTGTTTGGGTGATGATAGTACCTGAGCTTAGCCCAAAGGTAACTTGAGAGCCGCCTACCGGTCCCGGCCAAAATGTCGCGTGCACCCCGTAAAGAGAGGCCCGTGTGGTATCAATGCTAAGATCCACGGTTCCATCCTCAATCTCGATCACGCTCACTCCCAACGGGGACCGTGAACGACGCAAGGATTTCCGAGAAGTCACGCAAGTGGGCAACCCCATTAGCTGACCATGCTCAATAGCAACCGTTACCTTCGGCTGCTTGAGTGTGATCTCAGATACTTGTACACGCCCACGCAACAGTGACAGCATGCTGAGATCCGCTGATGCCTCTTGAACCCGAAGACGTTCTCGACCTGAACTATCTCGGAGAGAGAGACCTGATATCCGTAGGGCGGCCCGAAGCGGTTCGATCTCAAATTCAGAAAATCGCAGCTGTAGATTGCAGGCAGCCTTGAGTTCAGCAGCCAGCTGTAGCTCAACAAAATCTGCGGCTTGACCGGTCCGTAGAGCCCAAAGTCCACCAGCCACCACTGCGAACAACAGTCCACCGAGGCTGGTGCTTACAATCTCGAGCCAGCGCTGCCAACGAGAGGTTTGAATTAACGGCTTCAAGGCGAACTCAAGATTCTACAAGCCAGCCATCTGGAGATAGTTAGGTTTGTAACAATCCATGCCAAAGGCTTCTTCCACATCTACCCTGTATGGTCATGATATCCCGTTATCTACTCGGTCATCCGCTCGCTGCTAACACAACTTTACTTGAAGTCTCTGAGAAAAGGCTGCAGGGTAAGGGCTACTAGCCGCAAATGTTCCCCTCCAAGGTCACGCCGAACAAAGGTCACCATAAAAAACGTGGCACATAGAACGTGGATAATAAATGCCATGATTCCCCAGGGAAACATCCAGATGATTGTGGCAAACTCGTCCGGAAAACCGCGCCGCAATGGTGGCGCTCGATCGGAGATCTCCTTTTCAAATGGGTTTATGCCCATCCATGACAGGGTAAACAGCTTAAAACCGTAGGGTATACCCGCGAGAGACAAGCAGAGTACGATTCCTGCTAACGTATAGAGCAACCACAGCGTCCACCCACCAAAAACAAACCAAATAAGCGAACGCCATGAGTCCACATCCGGTTCATAACGCGACCGTTCTCACGCCTAAAGAAGGAATTGCCTCAAACAACACCGACCAAAGGCACCCGCGCGTTGACGCCGGAGCGGTTTCAGCATGACATGGGGAAGGAGCGACTGCGGAGGTCAAACACCTGCGCAAATGTAATAGGTATGGGCCTCTTTCACCGAATCGGAGACATTCTCAGGTCAAATATCAATGACCTAATTGCTCGAGCTGAAGATCCCGAGCGAATGCTCAATGCCGCCATCGAGGACATGAAGCGACAGGTAGCAGAAGCCAAAAGCAGGGTTGCCAGCTCCATAGCTGACCAGAGTCGACTCGTTACCCAACAGGAACGAGAACAAAAGAAAACAAGCAGTTGGGAAGAAAAGGCCATGGTTGCCGTTAGAGCCGGCCGAGATGACCTCGCCATGGAAGCTCTAACCAAAAAACGGGAGCACCAAGCAGCCGCCGACTTGTACTCAGCTCAACTCGACACGCAGCGAACGGCGGTCGACGAACTAAAACGAGCCCTCAGTGAGCTTGTCACTCAACTGGAAGAAACCAAACGCCGTCGTAACCTGCTGATCGCACGGGCCAAGCGGGCTGAGGCGCAGCGACATCTCGCAGTTACCCTAAATGCGGCTCAAGAAAACTCCGCGGCTGAGCGGCTGGAGCGCCTGGAAGCCCATGTTGAACGTCAAGAGGCAGAAGCGGAAGCAACTTGGGAACTCGCCGCATCAACATCTACCGGTTATGACGATGATCTATCCACAGAGATAGCCAGGCTGGAGGCAGGCAGTCCCAAGGACGAACTCTCCGCTCTCAAGACAAAAATGCAGGGTCTTGAGAGCGGGATCAAACCGAAAGCCCTATCTGATGGATCTGAGCGTCGTTCAGAGGCTGATCTGGCTGATGAAATCTCCAATCTCAGGGCGAAAGTTAATACGGAGGCAACAGCACCAACGAAGCAGCCGGAGGCTGCCACGACTCAACCCCTCAACAAACAAGCGGAAAAAGCCGAACCCAAACCCTAAAATCCGCCTATTCTCAAAGGGAGATTGGCAACCAACTCAGGTTCAAGCTGACATCACCAAAGGCATCATCGGCAATTGTGCCCACTCGCACCCGCATACCAATTTCTGCCCCACTAATTCTCGACAGTGACCACATGAGGCCGAAGGACCCTGCGGCTCGCATTACGTCTAACTCGATGGGGTTATTGAGTCTATTAAGCCGAACCCACCCGACTTCACCCCCCACCCGAAACCCAACGTCGTCACCGACTCGGTAACCAAGGCCTACCTGCCCAACCAACCCAATAGCAAAATCGGGCTGCCACGTAAGACTAGGTCCGAGCCGGATATGTAGCCTGGGATCGGCTCTAATCTCAAACGGGACCCCAATATCCCAGGCTGGGCGCACCTCTCCCGTCACTGCTCCTCCCCCCGAAACCTCGATACCAACTCGATTATTTGTCTCGGAGTTAATTCCATCACAATATCCGAGTGTTACCGGCTCAGTGGTTCGCGTGGAACCATCTCGGAGAAACACCTTCGCTCTTACCTCTACCGAAGTGCGGCTATGCCCTTCGGTTCGCCGAAATAGTACGTGATCCCGCTCTTCATGAAGCTTCACTGCCGCTTCCTTCGGGGACCATTCCACCTCCACCGCGTCATATCGTGCCAGACGAATAACTCTGCCCACATCAGAATGAAAGCGCACCGCCAGCGTGCAATAACCAGTACCAGGGGCCGAATACCGTGCGCGACTCTCTAGCGAGGCTCGTACCCCAATTTCTCGGACAAAATCCTGCTCAAACAGTAGGTATGGCCTACGGATGATCACAAGATATGTACGGCGGTCGAGTCGTTGCACGGAGAAAGCGTCAGGTGGATCTAGATACAATCGCAGCCTCTCGCCCGAATCCATTTCACCGACGTACTGAATCTTGAACCGCTGGCCGGACAAACGGTCAGGCCGAAGCTTTAGGGTCTGAAAGGCTTTCCAAAACTCATCCAAACCGGCCAACTGACGAACCACCGGTACCGCCCACGCACGTGGAGAGTACATTGTCGTCCCAAGAGTCGCAAAAAATGCCATAAGAGATACAAGGGTGCGCATCAGGAGCTCCACTCCCCTATTAGTGAGGGTCGGCCATCTTTTCAAATAAACCGCTCAGCAATTGCGCCCAAACCAGAAAGATCGCTTACAATGGACTCATCCTCCCGGAATGCAGTAGACCTGGTCAGTGCTAACCGATATGCGATGAGCCATCATGGGGAAGATCGTGGCCTACCTCGGTCCACCAACTTTCGTGTCCCAAGTTGTGGAGGGCGGTGCAAATAGCCTTGCCCATCAACAAGTAACAGACTCTTCCTCGGGTTACGGATTGGGTTGGTATCCCACCTCGCCCAACACTATCTACCCTAACGACATCAGCAGCCCAGTGCGTATTTTTAGCTCATATGCAGTTAAGGCGGACCTTCAACCCCTGGAGGTACCTAGAGCCTACCAAAGTCATTGTATTCTTGCTACGTCCTGGAACTGCGACACTTACAATCGGAATGCAGCTAGTCATCAACCGCTTCGCAGTGACTCCATTCTCCTCGCTATGGAAGCCCAAATTGAAGGGTTTCAGGACGTGTTTCTGCGTCCACTCACCAAAGAATTATCCGATGAGGCCTTCGGCTGGATGCAAGGACAAAGTCCGTCAGAGCTCTGCCTAGCCCTTCTTCATGATTCCCTAGAAAGTAACGACCCCGATGCTATGGCCTCCGCTCTTGAATCGGTGATCACTCGGATTCAAACGATCGCAACCACACACGACCTTCCTACATCACTGGCCGTTGTTGTCACCGACGGCAGAGCACTTATTGCGGTGAGAACCGCAACCCACGGTGCACCTCCTCCGCTGTACACAACCTTAGCTGATGACTATTCTCCGATCCCCTCTTCAGGACGGGTAGTCGCTTCTGAACCTACTTACCCCGGCGCTTGGCAGGCCATAGATGCTCATGCTCTCACTATTTTCGTTGTAGAGCCCACCGATGAAAGTAGCCTGTAGGGCATGTCTTTAACCTCCGAACCCTCACACACCCGAGATAGGGCGTCAGCTCCACCGCCGGAGGGTAAAGACACGCCCTGGCTAGGGCTGTACTTCCCGCAGTCGGGGTACTGATAGTATCCGATAGATATTGGTGGGAGGGTTCGTATAAGAGATCGTCTTAAATAACAAGTACGCCTCCGCTGTGCGATCGGGCCACATGCTCATCGCCTTCTCGTACATCTGAGGCGTTTGTTGAATAATCTTTTGGATCCCCTTTGTTGCCCCAGTATGACCGGGGTGTACAGTAAGAGCTTTCATAAAGGATTCATGCGCCCGTGCATGGTCTTGAGCTACTAATGCGACCTGTCCTTGCTGGTACATGCCCTCAACGAGAAAAGACTGTAGATGAATCCGAAGACCTTTCTCTTCACCTACTATCAGATAGTTTAACCGCAGCGCTTCGCGTGCCCACTTTTGTAAATTTTGTCCATCACCTCGTTGATACGCCCGCCTCAGGTGAGTTAATATATCTTCCATACGAGCCAAATACTCAACAAGCCGCTCAGATCCCTGAGGGTGATGAGCTTCTACCCACGACTTCGCCGCCAGGACCTCAGTTCGTTTGTACATTTTTAGCGGCTGGCCGCTAAGAGAAGGAAGCGCGAGTTGATCAATTGCAGCAGAAGGTTCGTGGGTATCAAACCAACAGTGCCTACGAAAGGCATCGTCCGCATATACACTTTCTGGTGGGATGGACCGTAATAGGCGCCTAGCCTCAACCCTCGCCCCGTCAGCAAACAATCGTTCGGCTCTCCGAAGCCGGTCCCAGTTTTTGAGCTCAGCATCTACATAAGCTTGGTAAGCAGAGAGGCGAGGATGGTCCGCCTTCAACTGCACAAGGGTTTGTAGTACTCGCCAGGCGTCGCCAAAACGCTCTATCTTGACTAATGCAACTGCCTGGAGGAACCGACGGTTGACCTCCCTCGCCCTTCCCTGAACGACCTTCGGTGAACGGGGATTGCGACCAAAAAGAAGTAAGAGGCTAACCGTAAGCCCTAGTAATAGGACCACACGCCCTAGGGTGAGCAACAAGTATCGTGGACGAGAACTAAGGATGGAACACTCCAGCGCCTTCAGGGGCCAAATACTGGCTTTTGTAGGTACGCCCTTCGGACTATCTATGTCAGCATTCTCCAACCGAATAAATCGGAAGGTTCGCTCACCGATCTCAAACTCATCACCGGAAGATAGTGGTGTCCTCTGGCGTAGCAACTTGCCATTGAGCCTCGTCCCGTTGTTCGAAGCAAGATCTTCGATGTTGTAGGTATTGTCTTGATCTAGCTCGATTCGCGCGTGCCTACGTGAAACAGCTATATCCACCAACGGCAAGTTACACCCTGGATCTCGTCCGAGGCATACGCTTGATTCTCGGAAGTTCCAACCAACTCCTTGATCTGGTCCTACCACCACAACCAACCGAAAACCCTCATTCGGAGAATGTTTTATGTCTTCCCGCGCCGCCAAGATCCCAAGAAACTCTCCCTCATCATAATCAGCGGTAGGTTGATACAAACCCACTGACTCGTTCTCCCCATTAGCTACGCCCCGCAAGCGTTCATCAAACTCACCACCGGCATCCAAAGGCAACGAAGGTTTGTCCACAATAGGTCTTTAAACCTGAGCGCTCAACGTAACAACGGCCAGTAAATACGCAACAAAGTTCGGGCTGGACAGCCCCTCTTTTTGAGGCAAACTCGACCCGGCCCACTGACTGGCTCCAACCAAGCGGGTTGCTCCAAGCCAGTCCCAAGATCGGTCTGACTAGCAAACGCTTCGGAAGCCTCATCACCGAGCCCTTCCAGCATCAACACTACTTCTTCCGCTCGATAGCGATTCATAAGGGCCACAGAAGCAAACGGAGCGGAGCGCACGCCAAGGCACCGGCGCCCTTCTTCCAATGTCCGCGGAATACCCGCTGCCACCGCGTAGGCGGTGTGCTGATCAAAAGACAAGGCAACATCAGCCGGTAGTACCAACTTCTTAGCCAACCCCTCCACCCAGACTTCAGCACCGTCAAGCCCTTCGAGCGTCTCTACATAACGGCTAGGTCGAGTATTGGTTGAGGGTCGTACCCTTACTCGCCTAACACATCGAGAGTCCCAGCGGCGCCCCTCAGCGCGAACTGATGGCTCTAGCCAAAAGTGAGCTTGGTTAGATTCCAGAATCGGTTCGGCTATCTCTTCAACTACCGATGGCAGCGGCTCCGTATACCAACAAGCCCCCTCTCGGCGGGCTTGAACCAACGGGCGACACACAACATGACCGGCCGACGTCCCTTTCCATCCAAAAGAGACCATCTGCACCAAAAGCCGATCTGCGTCTATTTCAACCCAATTAAATGATGGCCACAACCGAGCTGTATTATTGGTACCGGTTGGTCGCCATGGTTGGGCGATACCACAGCTTCCCGCAGAGACCAGCATGACATCTCCCTGTTCTCTACCAGTACCTTTTAATAGACGCGCAGTGGCATAGTGTTTGTGCCCATGCAAGACCAGAACCGCCCGCTGTAAGCTGTGAAGCGTGGAAAGAGCAGTGCCAGCCCCCAATGCGGTCATGGTCAACTCTTCGCGGTCAGCATTCGCTACCAGTGAGGGGAGCACATGCTGAATAATCCACCGCATGGCTGCTGGGCGGTGAGAAGCCTCAATGTGCCCAACATCTGTGAGAGGAGTCGGGACTAGATGATGATGTTGGAGAAACAGTACAGGCCAGTCCGTTGGAGTGTGAGCAATACGGGAGGCGGCATGTAAAAGATCTTCCTGTCGCAAAACCCCCCCAGCGCTGACTAACCCCCGCGGTAAATACGTAGAGTCATAGGCAATGACAGACATCGGTTGTCTGTGAAGCACCGGAGGAACCACCGCGGATAGAAACGGCGTCTCAGTCCCATGCACATACACTCTACCCCGAAGAGCTTTAGCTAGATGCTCAAATAAGTCATCGCGATGTGGACCTAGTAAGCCCATCCGTCGCCGATCATGGTTGCCGGGCACAATGATCGTGGGCGCCGGTCCTCCGAGTGCCTGATCAAGCCGGTCCAACAATGAAACGAGCGCAGCTTCCACCCGATAAGGGTCAGCGCTTACGGTATCCACGACGTCGCCAGTGATCGCGAGAACATCACATTGTCGTCCCGTACGAGCTCTCGTCTTAGCCAGCGCTTCAACCAAGCCATCAAAAATGGGCGCCTGCTCCTGAACTGCACCCAAAAGATGGATGTCCGACAATTGGACAATAGTGGACACAACAGGCGCACCATCCACGACTCGGAGCAAAGTCCAAACCCAAGATCCCCATCACAAACCGGTTTGGCACCCTCTTGGTGCACAATTGTCACAAAAACCAGCTTCCGAAGAAGATCTCGGTGCGATCTAGCCAATGGTTGAGAGACCGGCGCCAGCATGATGAACTCAAATCCATGTCGACGCTGGTAGAAACCATTAAAGCTCAAATCAAGGTGGCTATGAAAGCCAAGGATGACCTCACCAAAAACATCCTGCGCGTAGCCCTAGGCGAAATTCAGAAGGCGGAATATACCGGTGACGGAGACATCACAGACGAAGCTGGCCACAAGATCATTCGAAAAATTATAGCCTCCAACGAGGCCACCATCGAGGCCTCACCTTCCGATGAGACCAAAGCTGACTTAGCGAAAGAGAATGTAGTGTTATTGGCCCTCGTACCCACGCAGCTGAGCGTCTCCCAGATTGCCGAAGCCCTAGTGCCAATACAAGAGGCTCTCAAGAGTGCTCCCTCAGACGGTCCTGCGATGGGTATGGCCATGAAGCACCTCAAATCCGTCGGCGCAGCCGTTGATGGAGACTCCGTACGCGCCGCGCTATCACAAATTCGGAGCAAGTAGCTTTGATCGAACTCATTGAGGTCACTAAAACCTATATCGGGCCCAACCAAACAAACATCCGCGCCGTTGATAGTGTCAGTTTGCAGGTGGAAGACGGTCAAACTTTGTGCCTCATCGGAACCAGCGGCTCGGGCAAGACAACAGCAATGAAGCTAGTCAATCGGTTGATCGAACCCACTTCGGGCACCATTCGAGTCAATGGCCGCGACGTCCGAGAACATGACCTCATTCAACTTCGGCGACAGATCGGGTATGTCCTTCAGTTCGGTGGACTTTTCCCCCATCAAACCGTAGCGGAAAACATTGGTCTATTGTGCCAAATGGATGGATGGACCAAGCAACAAACGCTAGAACGGGTACGGAGCCTACTACACATGGTTAATCTCCCATACGAGTCATATGGTTCAAGATATCCGGTCGAGCTTTCCGGCGGCCAGCGACAGCGGGTCGGTGTGGCTAGAGCGCTATCCCTCGACCCACAGTATTTGCTGATGGACGAACCCTTCGGTGCCTTAGACCCGATAACTAGGCATCAACTCCATGACGAATTTCTTGAGATCAAACAAAAGGTTCAAAAAACCACTATCCTCGTGACCCACGATATCAAAGAGGCATTCATCCTGGGTGACCTCATCGGTGTCATGGATCAGGGTCGGTTAGTCCAAATAGGTTCAACAGAAGATATTCAGGCCAGTACAGACCCTTTTATTCAATCCTTGTTACACAATGTATAACCCACTCATATATATACCATCATACACAGCACGAGCCGTGTGGGTCGGACTACTTAGTATATGCGGTATACACGTTGGGTTGCCAGCGGCCGCACAAGAAATCTCTCGACCGTTGGTCGTCGCTAGCAAAAATTTTACCGAATCTCGTATTTTAGGCGAAATTATTGCGCAACATATAGAGCAAAACTCTACTTACAAAGTTGTTCGCAAACATGGATTGGGAGGCACGCTGCTATGCTTTTCTGCTCTGCAGCACGGCGGTGTTGACATCTATGTCGAGTATACCGGGACTGGTTGGGCCACAATCCTCAAGAATTCTCAAAAAATCACCGACCCGCTTCAAACGTTTTTACTCGTCCAGCGCCAATTTAGAGAGCAGTACGCAATTGAGTGGCTTGCACCGTTTGGACATAACAACAGCTATGGAATTGCTATGCTTGAGTCAAAAGCAAAAGCAATGGGCATCCGCAACTTATCAGACCTCGCGAAGCATGCTCCCAACCTCAAATTAGGAGTGAGCCTAGAGTTTCTTCACCGAGCAGATGGATATCCAGGTCTTCAGCAGTTTTACGGACTTAACTTTGCTCAAGTGCGTGGTATGGAACATAGTCTCGCGTATCCTGCTCTTCAATCCGAAGAGGTTGATGTCACCGATGTCTACACAACAGATGGTAATCTCAAACGCTACGCCTTAGTTGCACTTACGGATGATCAGCTCTTCTTCCCGCCATACACAGCGGCACCTATCGCCCGCATCCAAACCCTCAGAGAATATCCAAAATTACGAAAACTACTCCAACAACTAGCTTTTCGTTTATCTGAGGAACGGATGCAGACACTCAACTTTGCCGTAGAAGATCAAGGACTCGACTTTGCGGTTGTGGCCAAACATTTCATCCAAGAAGAAAATCTCATCCCAAGAAACCGGGGAGTTTCTTCTCAAATCACTCCTGAACCAGATCCTGCCACCTCAATACTACAGGTGCAGAACGACCAAATTCTCAACCTTATTGTAGAACACCTCACCCTCACCGGCATCGCTGTCGGACTCGCTATCATCTTTGCACTTCCGTTAGGAATTATTGTCGCCCGGTATAAATCAATCGGTCCGATCGCGCTCGGTATTGCTGGGGTCATTCAGACCATACCTAGTTTGGCCCTGTTAGCCCTCATGATTCCCATTCCTGGTCTGGGCCTCGGGTACAATGCGGCCATTGCTGCCCTATTTCTTTATGCTATCCTTCCAATTCTTCGGAATACTTACACCGGAATAGCAGGAGTAGATGCCCAACTTATCGAGGCTGCACGGGGATTGGGACTGACTGAACGTCAGATACTATGGCACGTCCAGCTTCCTCTTGCTGTACCCACGATTATGGCCGGCATTCGAACATCAACCGTGATCAGCATCGGAGTCGCAACCCTAGCTGCGTTCATAGGTGCTGGCGGCTTGGGTGAGTTAATTATTACCGGACTGCAACTCAATGATCACACTCTTGTACTAACCGGGGCAATCCCCGCCGCCCTCCTCGCTCTGCTGGTTGATAGTTCTTTAGGACTCACGGAGCGTTGGGCTACGCCTCGTGGCCTTTCATCCCCGGCGCCCTAGCAGCCTGTTGATCTAGCCCTGCACACATCTATCGGCCGGTCTTTCCGTTAAACGTCCTGACCACTAAAAGTCTCTCCTCGGTCACGTACCGCCAGGTACGCTCGCCTCGTCGTCAGAGCGTTTCACGAAAAGCCTGGCTCGATAGCCAGCTACACACATGGCTAAATCAACAGGCTGCTAGGGCCTGTCTTTGACGTCTAGACCGCGTTCTAACTTGTTTCCCATAATGTATGAGGACTCGGTGGCTTCGCACCCTTGCGGGCCCCTCGGACCGGTACATCCAGTACCCTCCCTCCGGGTCAGAACCTTCACACACACTGGATATGGCGTCAGCTCCGCAGCCGGAGGGTAAAGATACGCCCTGGTGTAGGCCTATTGGCTATTCCGTGCTTCAAGGACCTCTATAAGCCGCACGGCCGTATGCTTCCAACTCACCAAACCTTGAGCTTTCGCGATAGCTGATGGAGGTAAGGGACCGTTTTCTTTCTCGGTCGATAACGCCGCCATTAGGGCCTCGGCCAAAGCTTCCGGCGTGCGTTCCTTCACGATAAAGGCAACCTGATGCTCAGGATATAAGGTCGTCAAGCGCTCTACCCCTTGTACGTTAAAGGTCACAAAACGTCGACCGACCGACGCATATTCAAGCGTTTTCATCCCTGGGATCCCCTCCCGCACATTTACACATATATCGGCAGCACGCAGGACATCTATGGCCTTCTCGTGAGAAGTTGCGCCCAACCATACAATTCCCTTATCTCCGGTTCTCGACTCAAAGAACAATCGCTGAGGACCATCACCAGCGACCACCAGCAGCGGCTTCTGCGATAGTCGAAGAAGAGCCGCTTCGAGAAGATCAAATCGTAACTCCATCGCCAGCGTTCCGGCGAAGCCGATTATCAATCCGTCCGCAGGAAGGCCTAGGCGCTCCCGTGCCAGCACTCTATCCCCTGCAATGGCAACATCTATGTCTGCGCCATTTTCAACAACCAGAGTCTGACTAGCTCCCAGTTGTTCCCGCCCATGTTGCTCAGTGTTCGTATCCACCGCCACCAATAAACCATCCCTGAGTATCTCTTGTTGTACTCGTTGAACAGCCCGAACCTGCCACTCCTTGCGTCCACGGTGACGTAGCTCGTCAAGCAAGCAACCATTAAGTTCAAAGACCAGCGGCAAACGTAAGCCCCTCAATGTCCATGGTACCATCGAGGAACTGGCTGAGAGCCGAACATAGCCAACCTGAGGCCGAAACTGTACATACGCATACACCGACAAGGAGGCTAAAACCGCCTCCAATCGCATGCCAGGGCGAATCCACGAAGGTGGCTTTATCTGCATTACTCCCGGGATCCGGTCTATATTCCCACCAGCAACAAGACATACTTCATGTCCCATCTGCGACCATTCTTTGACTATCGCGAGGACATGACGAGCACCA